>CAIPLT010000017.1 GCA_903865935.1 Caldifarciminota bacterium | reverse complement strand
CTCCTGAACTATTGATATAACGCATTCCATCTTCTTTGAGATACCCTTTTGCTGTTGTATCATACCATTCCCATCCATCAAGAAGATCAAATGAATCTTCCCCAGAATTTGACATAAAAAATGTGATGTTTTTCAAAGCAGATTGAGCTATAAAACAATCTTTTAGATAAGAATATACGTTCTGTATTGTACTCGCAACAGTAATATTAAGCTTCTTTGTTAGTAAATTTACCGTGAAAGTACTTCCGTAAGTCAATCCTGATGCGGTTTGATCTGCACGGTCAAAAACTTGATTAATAGGTGTAGTTTGTAAAGAAGTTACCGTTAAATTAGAAACCCTAATCGGATTATAACCCTTCTTTAATATAGTATAATCCAATGTCTTGCTATTTTCTTGAACGGAATATGTTTCAGTTGTTCCTGAATTTTCCGTTCTGAAAAGTTCAGAACTGTCAGAGTGTAAATAAACAATAACCTGAGAACCTGCGAGAAGTCCAGTAAATGCAAGTCCTATTGTGTTAACTGGTTGAATAAATGTAACTGTTGCACCCTCAGTAATATAGGTGGGAACTGATTGACCCAATGCTAGCGTGATAGTTACCGTTCCGGTTACTGCGGTTACGTGAATATCTTTTGTAAATCCGGTAAAAGTTGTATTTGACAAGTCATAGCTTCCTGCAGCCGGTATTCTTATTGCATAATCCGCCGATGTTGCTGTTGAAAATTGACAGGATAATATTTCTGCCCCATCATCAATTTTCATAGCACTTCCACCGATGGGATTGCTAATAATACAGTTGGTTATGGTCGCTGCTTTCGCATCCATCTCGTAACATTTTGATAACGTTGTGTCTGCCAAAGCTAATCCAGTTTTCCATATAATCAGGAAACCGATGAATGCAACCGGTGGGTAAAAAGTAGCTAAAAGATTAAAACTATTATGTATTATGAAAAAGCTTTTTGTACCAGCCTTCAGAACACAATATCTGAAATCGTAAACATCACTTGCGCCAGCGTAAATTATCAAGCCCATTGCACCGTCAGCGACATTCCAAAAAGAATTAATTTCACCATAAGGCAATGGTATTTCTATTGAAGCGCCCTGAAAATTAAGGATTGTTTTTATTGTACCATCCCCAAAAGTAACCGGCTGTTTCATAACAAGTTGAGCCTGACTACCTGAATTTAAGTTAACCTTTTGGGAATAGCACAAACCATTATATAATCTGTTTAAATTCACAACATTAATTGGTGATCCGATACTTCCGCCAGTAATCACATTGGTGCTTTTATAGTAAAACGCTCCCTTGATTCCAAGGAAACCGTACGCATCCGGGTTAATACGATCCTGTAAATATGCAATTTTTGTTATGTTAGTCCAGTCAATTGCACCGCTAGAAACCCACTCAGTACCTGAACCGCATGAAATGTGGGATGTTACAGCAATACCGGATAACATATCACGGTAATCTCCGATATGGTACCCTTTATACGATCCCACATTGTCAATGAAAATTACTTTTACCCCATTAGTATTCCATGTCACAGGGTCAACAATGAACCACTGAATACTAAAAATAGCATTTGACAAGTTTATTGTGGAACTTAGTATATGAATAGCCCCAACATATAACACGCCTGTTGCGTATGTTCCATTAAGTTTTGCATATCTTCCCCAAGCATCGCTATCCGGGAGTCCTCGTGTTTCCCTTGCCGTTGAATCAACGCTTATCCCGTCAAATGAAGTGAATACGGTGTTTAATGCTGCCCAACTTTGAGAAGTAACATCTTTATACAAATCAATTACTTGCATAAAATTTGACATACCAATACCCATATTACCATTTGTCGAGTTATTGAAAGCAACTACGTGGATGTTTCCCCCGTCTGTAT
>CAIPLT010000016.1 GCA_903865935.1 Caldifarciminota bacterium | reverse complement strand
CCTTTTGTAACACCTTTAATCATATTAAGTATAAGAGCTCGGATCGTGCCGACTTGCATTAGTGCTTCAGGATTTTTTTCGCTTACGGTTATCGTATTATCTTTCATCTCTACCAAGACGGTCGGATGAATTTTTGTCTCGAGTTGGCCTAATGGTCCTTTAACAACTATCTTCGAACCGTTATCAGCAAAACTGACCGTTACACCTTTTTCGATTGTTACTGCACGTAATCTCTTTGCCATAAGAAATAATTATACACAAAATAAAGAGTTCGTCAAGTGGTCAAAATATTAGTTGACGAATCGTATAATTTAATTACAATAACTTAACATAATTATAAGAACATAATCATGAATAAGAGTGACGAACTGATAAATTTATCAATGAATTATAGTGCGAAAAACTATAATCCATTACCGGTTGTATTATGCCGAGGTGATGGTATTTGGGTATATGATGTTGAAGGCAAGCGATACCTGGATATGTTGTCATCTTACTCAGCTCTGAATCAAGGTCACTGCAATGCAAAAATAGTAAAAACAGTGAAAGAGCAGGTTGAGAAACTGACGCTGACCTCACGGGCATTTCATAATGACCAGTTTGGTGTTTTCTGTAAATACGTTTGTGAAATCACAAAAAAAGATAAGGTTTTATTGATGAATACCGGCGCGGAAGCAGTGGAGACCGCAATAAAAGCGGCACGTAAATGGGGATACCTGCAAAAGAAAGTTAAAGAAAATAGTGCGGAAATTATCGTTTGTGAAAATAATTTCCATGGACGAACAACAACTATAATAAGTTTTTCATCAGAAGAGCAATATCGCTTTGGATTCGGTCCGTACACGCCGGGATTTAAGATTATTCCGTATAATGATATAGATGCATTAAAGAAAGCAATTACATCCAATACCGTCGGTTTTCTGGTTGAACCGATTCAAGGCGAAGGTGGTGTGCTAGTTCCCGATGATCTTTATTTAAAACATGCAGCTGATATCTGTCATAAGGAAAATGTTCTTTTTATGCTGGACGAAATTCAGACCGGATTGGGGAGAACCGGCAAATTGTTCGCCTATGAATATGAAGATGCGGTACCCGATGTCTTAATATTAGGTAAAGCTCTGGGCGGAGGGTTTTACCCGGTATCGGCGGTTTGCGCCAATAATAATATTATGGACGTTTTTACGCCCGGTGACCATGGTTCAACTTTTGGCGGTAATCCAATGGCGTGTGCAATTGGTAAATCAGCTTTGGAGGTAATTATCGAGGAAAAGTTAGCCGACAATGCCAAGCAGCTTGGTGACTATTTTATGAATCAGTTACGAGCAATTAATTCACCGTATGTCAAAAATGTTCGAGGGAAAGGTCTGCTAATCGGAGTTGAAATTAAAAAAGAAGCAGGCAAAGCCAGGCCATTTTGTGAACGGTTAATGGCGGAAGGGATTTTAGCCAAAGAAACCCACGATTATGTAATACGATTTGCCCCACCATTAGTTATCAGAAAAGACGATATTGACTGGGCGTTAAGTAAGATAAAAAAAATCTTAAAATAATAATTCTATAGTGAAAATTGCAGTCATCGGTGCAAATGGAATGCTGGGTACTGATTTTTGCGATTTTCTTCGCGGCAAAGAGATTGAATTAATCAAATGGGACCTGCCAGAAATGGATATTACCAATGTCGATAAAACGATAAATACGATAAAAAAAGAAAAACCGAATATAATTTTTCACTTTGCTGCGTATACGGATGTGGACACAGCGGAAAATGATAAAGCAAAAGCATATGCGATAAATACCCAGGGAACCTGGACATTGGCTTTAGCCGCTAAAGAGTCTAAATCAAAACTGTTGTATATGAGCACCGACTATGTTTTTGACGGTAAAAAAGGTATCGATTATTTGGAGTCAGACAAACCAAACCCCATAAATTATTATGGACTTACCAAATTACTCGGCGAAAAAGCGATTATTCAACATTCAAAAAAATATTTTATTATTCGCACGTCATGGTTATATGGAAGGAATGGAAAAAATTTTGTTTCAACAATTATCAATATCGCTAAAGAAAAGGACACATTGGAAATAGTCTCGGACCAAATTGGTTCACCGACTTATACAAAAGATTTATGCAGGCATTTGTATAACATCGCAAACAGCGAGCACTTTGGTATTTACCATCTGACTAATTCGGGTAAATGTTCATGGTATGAATTGGCCGGCGCAATTATTAAAGAAGCCGGACTGAAGAATAAAATCTTACCAATTACGAGTGATAAAATAAATCGAGCCGCAAAACGTCCATCTTATTCGGCGTTGGAAAATTTTAATTATAAAACTATTTTCAAACAATCACTGCGACCATGGCAGGAAGCGTTAAAAGATTATCTGAAAGAATTGAACCTTATACAATAGCAAAACATGTACAAACAACCAGGTTTGGCCGTTGATATAATTATAGAGGTTGATTCGAAAATAATACTTATCAAACGAAAAAATCCTCCATACGGTTGGGCATTACCCGGCGGATTTGTTGAGCTTGGAGAAACGGTCGAGAATACTGCAATAAGAGAATCTAAAGAGGAAACCGGATTAGATTTAGTCAATCTGAGACAGTTTCATGTTTATTCTGATCCAAAACGTGACCCAAGAGGCCATACGATTTCTGTTGTATTTATTGCTAAAGGTATTGGTATACCCAAAGCGGCAGATGATGCGGCTGATTTAAAATTGTATTCTTTGGATAATGTGCCACAAGAACTTGCATTTGACCACCGGCAAATTCTTGAAGATTACAGAAAAGAATTAATTGGTTAAAACAAGTTTCTTGGTTTGTTCGAAATGGTCGGTTTTTAATTTTAAGAAATAAACACCGTCATTGACCTTTTTACCATTTTTATCTTTATAGTTCCACGAAAAGGAATAAGCGCCGGCAGGAACCATTTTGTTAATTATCGTCTTGATTAATCGACCATTTTGCGAAAAGATGTTGATGTTTACATTGCTTTCACTATCCAGCATAAATTCAATTTTATTATCGCTATTCGTAATTGATGGCAGAACCTGAAAATTCATATTGTTCGGATTAATCGGTATTATCCTATCTTCATTAATATGATTCAGTGTTAATTTAATTTCTAAGTCCGTCGGGTGACCTGCGATAACACTGATGTTGGGAATTGATTCAGTTGCATATCCAAGTTTTAGTATTTTGACTGTATAATTGCCCGGCGACAGCAATCGATAAAATCTTCCATATGCTGAATCAGATGTTCGAGGCGCAATGGTTTCAGGTGGAGCATAGGCTTGTAGAATTTGTATTTCTGCTACTAATGGTTGATTAGTTAAAGAATCAGTCACGTGTCCAGTGATTTGACTGCCAAAAGTACGCTGTAATAAATAGTAAGCACCGGCTAAATTTCTTTGGCATATTGAATCAACGCGATAACTAGGAGGGAAATATGTGTGACTGACTTCGATGGTAAATGAAAATATTCCAGCCGCATAATACATCCAGTTCCGAGCTAAACCACCATCGGCAGCCTGACCGAATATTGCATAATAAGTTCCGGACCCGGCATCATTGATAATCCGATAAGCAGTGCTTTCGGCAATCGGTTTAATACATGCATTATCCGGTGAAAATACATTGCCCCATCGCCAAGGAAAATAGAGCGCTTCACCTTCCCACAGTTCTTTACTGCTATGATAACAAATATCAAACAAAAATTTTTTGCTTAAGCACAAATCGCGGATTGCTTGTGTTTCATTTTCAGAAAACGGATAAGGACCGTGATATTCACGGCTGTTCGGGTCAGGATTACCATTTGACCAGGCAAAATCGTAATTGCGATTCAAATCAACCCCATCACCGGGGTCCCATATCCCATTGCCATTATTATCACGGCAATTCTTCCGCCAGAAGGTATCAATTTGTGCTCGGTCAATATAATTACCATCCGGATTAACCATCGGGACTACCCATATTTCACTATTATTTATTGCGGAGGTGATAAATGAATCATTTCCATACTTTGTTACTAAATCATTAATCATATATAGACATATTTCCGGACCGATAAGCTCGCAAGCATGGTGCATACCATTATAAAGCAATTTTGGCTCATCTTCGTTAATCTGAGGATTGTCCGATATTTTCATCGCTAATATCGGCAGATGATTTGTAGTTGTATAACCGATTATAAAGATGCGAGTAATATCGGGGTGCCTTAGCGAAACATATCTGAGTTCATCAATCATTTCGCCATATGTATGAAATCTGGGGTCGATCGCATTTGTCGGTTGATTGATAATTAGATTGATTACCAATAACCCGATGATGATTAAGAGCGGACTGGATTTCATTTAGTCTAAAACCATTTTCTTCGTTATTTTATAATTTTGCGAACACGAAAAAACACAATAATATATGCCAGCAGACACATTGTGCTGCATCTCGTCTTTTTTATCCCAGATAACCTGATAGATACCGCTTGATTGGTCTTTTGCAACAAGTGTTTTAACAACACGTCCGAGAGAATTATAAACTTTTAGTTCCACATGTTGGCTTATCGGTAGTGAATATTCAATGGTAGTATAATATTTAAAGGGATTAGGACGATTCTGTTTTAAAACGAAATTTTTTATATTTGCTTCGAAATTATCTTCAATACCCGGATGCCGCTGCATGCCGATTGAAAAGTACTGGATGCTTGAATAATTTTGCGCTTGAACCTGGAGAACAAAATCAAGAATTGTATCCGTCGGATTGGCGATAATGTTGAATAGGTAAGGATTGGTTTGATTGTTTACTTCGCCACCCTGAGCGATATTCCCGAAATCCCTAATCGAATCGGTCACGATAACATTTCCATCAAGACTTCTTAATGTCACTAAAACATTTTGTGCTTGAATTGAACCGCTGTTGCGCAGATAGGTTATTAGTCGAATTGTTTCACCGGGCTCAGGGATTCCATTATTGTTACCACCAATTGAATCAGAATACGTTGCTCGAGTTAATACAATCCAGGGACTTTGGAAATTGGTCGGCGTTTGTGTGCTGAACTTTATTGCTCTTCCATTCGCCAAGACGGCGGCCGTCGGATTGTAGTTATTATTATAAACATATTGTATACCGCGTGTCTGGGTTTGGTTTTCGATGCCCACGGTCGCAACTGCCGGGTCGGCTACCGTATTGTACATAAATATTATTTCGCCATCGCCAGTCTGCGTTGGATAATATACAGGGTCCAAGATAATTGTTTGGAATGTCTCTCGGATATTGGTTTGACCGTAGTGCGCAATACCGTAAAATTCGACAATCCACCGATGATTCGACGAGTCATAATACTGATAGATATCACCCGCGCCAGCCGGATTCGTATTTTCATTAGCATTCAAATCACACCAAAATGGGGAAATCATTGCCGCCGGACCGGCGGTATCCGGTATTCCCGAGTTAGTTCCTAAACGATAACTGGTTCTTCCCATTGCCAAGAAACCATTACAACAGACGGATATTGAATCGTAATTCTGTCCATAATAGCGAAATGTGAACGGCAGAGGTAAAGTCACCACCGCGGCGTCTCTATTCGTTATTGAGTCAATAAGTGAACCGAAACCGCTTGGTCCAATTTCAAACCAATTATAGCTCGGAGCTCGACCAGACAAAGTATCGGTATTATCATACGCCCAATAACCATATGCATCGGGACCGCTTGGATCAGTTGAATTTCCGGTTTCCGTCACGACGCCGAATACAAGACTGTCATGATAAGTATATGTTCCGCCTTGACCACTCAGCGTTACCGTAAAATTCAGTTGGTAATTTTTTGGTAAATTGGGACTAGTCGAGATAGCAAACGGGTCATAAATATTATTACCCGTTCCACCGGCACTAATATCACCGAAACTGGCTAGTGAGTCGGTAATGGTAATATATTGACTCTGGCAATTCAGTGCCGCAGTTGCTTGGTATAGATTTTCGCCCGTATTATTTATTTGAATTATGACTTTTGCATTTTCCATTGAACCTAATCGCCCGTTACCATTCCCACCCGGAAAAGAATCGTTAATCGCAGCTGAAACAAAAATTAGCTTGGCCGCAAAAACTGGGATAGTAATTTGTTGAGTCCAGTCATGCCCTTGATTATCCTGTACGAAGAGTTGAAAATGCAATTGATAATTATTATAGCAGTTCGGATTAACTAAAAAGCGATAGAGACCCTGAGAGCCTGCGATCGTCCCTTGCGAGATAGTTCCGAAACTCTGAATGCTATCCGTAATTGTCACTAATTGGTCAGAAGACCTCAATACTGCCTGAACTCCGGAAGCAGGAGCGCCGCCACTATTTTGCAGAAATATTCTTAATTGAATATTTTCACCAGGATTAATTTTATGGTCATTGTTGCCGCCCAATGAATCATTTATATAGCATGAGTCGTAGACAAGATATGGGGTATTTGCTGGTATGATCCTTGTCGTCCCTTCAAATGGACGAAAATTATGAGCGGTAACCGTAACACTCATTACACCGGTTACATTGGTTTGCATTGGTAATCTAATTTGTCCTTGTGGATTTGTATATCCGTATGAATAAACGGTTGTATCCATCTTGATACAGACCAATGCATCCTGTATCGGTAGTCCCGCATCAGATTGAATATTCGCGATTAAATCGGTTTGTGTGACAGGTATTACGGAATCATAAATAGCAACCATTCTTTTCGGAGCACTGGTCCATAACTGTAATTCTGGATCACCGAAAAGTTCCCACTCCGAATACCGCGTTGTAGTATAACTTGGTGGTTGTATTGAATCAATAATGAACTTACCTCGTTTTGCTGCGTCACCCAATGTAAATGTTCTTTCTCCAAAGATAGACTGAAAAAAGCCTTTGGTAACTATCCCACGGTTTAAACCAAGATTGGATCCACTGGCGACAACCGTCGTTCCAAAATATGCCACCCCACCTTTTAGGGCTGTAGCGGATCCAGCATTTAGAAATGCATTTCCCAGATAACCGTCAGAACTTACTGACATGGTCTGACATGTTCCAGACACTACGACTGGCGTTTTATTATCGTTAGCCAAATTACTTGGTGTAATTGCAAAGGGAGTCCACCAGTTTGTTACGGCTTCGCCACGATAGACAACAAACATCCGACCATCATTGATTGAATTAATAACATTCGTACTAGTATGACCACGCAGTCTTGAAAAAGTGTCAACCTGAGTATATCCAAAATTTTGCCAAAAATTGGCAATGTATCGGGCATTCTCCCAGAAAACATCGTCCGGGGGCGATGAACCATCTTCTCTTACAATAATTGTTCCCTTTTTGAACCATAATGTATCATCAATATATGGAGTACGTTCGTACGCAAGTATTTTTGCAACATGAAGATTACATTGATCAATGGTAGTAAAAGGAAGGCGACCAATACTGAGTTCAATTCGATAGTTACCGGTAATATCAGCATAATAATCGTCTGAACTACCAGAATATGGTACCAGAGTACCCAATCCTGCTATCAGGATATATTCTGGTCTGATATCCCAATTATTATAACCGTTGAGTATATAATTTTTTATTTGTGCTGCACTACTGCCGGTTACTGATAAAGGCGCAATTATCGTTTTTACACCTTTTTTCGTTTTCCAGTCAGCTAATGGCTGTAGCGATTGAATATAACTGTCGGGACAAATAATTATATATCTCGCGCCGATTGTTGCGAATGTGATATTGATAATGGATGTTATTGATACCAATAAAAATAAAAATTTTATTTTCATTTTAATGTCCTATTTCTGATATACTACTGGTATAATAGTAGTTCGCTGGTTGATATTTATTGCGCTGAAATATACACCGGATGATACATGTTTTCCATTGTTGTCGGTTCCGTCCCATATTGGAGGTTGATTTTGGTTAAATGATTTTATCAATACACCATTTAGATTATAAATTTTTATATTATATGGGTGAGCATTTGTACTTTGAATATGGAATAAGGTCTGACGATGAAATGGATTAGGTGACACTGTCATTTTAAGTTTTGGATTAATGTTGTTAATATAATTGATTTCCTCGATACCGATCGTTGCTTGTTGCCAAAGAGCGCCACCATTATTGGTGTAGAGCACGCAGTCGTTGCCGGCAACAAGACCATGCAGGCTATCCGCAAAGTTCACATCAAAAAGAGTTGTATCGACATTGCTTTGTTGTTGAACCCAGGTACTGCCGCTATCACTACTATGAATTATCGTGCCATTTCTTCCCACCGCCCATGCATATTTTCTGCCAACAAACTCCAAAGCTCTTAGATATTTTGCCTGATTTGGGATTGTGATTGCTTGCCATGTTTGCCCACCATTTAG
Organism: Caldifarciminota bacterium; assembly: GCA_903865935.1. Taxonomy (GTDB): domain Bacteria; phylum Hydrothermota; class Tepidihabitantia; order Tepidihabitantales; family CAIPLT01; genus CAIPLT01. The sequence goes on along the minus strand of CAIPLT010000016.1, from coordinate 34,939 downwards.
GGTTTTCATGATCACGGCTGAATTTGTTCGATCATTGCCACCCGCAACGAATCCTTTTAATGTGTCAAGGAACCTTAAACCAAAGAAGTCATATACACTATCTCTTTTCTGTAGTTGCCACGAATCACCACCATTAGTTGACTTGGCGATATATCCTTGTCCGCCTCTAAACCAGGTATCTCCTACAATAACTTCAGGGTATCGTCCGCAACAAAACCACCCTTTACTTTGTGTCACGAATGATATGTCATACAAATCCACAGTATCAACATTAAATGGTGGATTATGAAGAATTATTTGATTCCATTGCTGACCGCCATCAATTGTTTGGCCTAATATGGCACCTCCACACGCTACCCAGCCATAATTATCATCGATAAAGGTAATTCTTGCTGCATATTTGGATATACCCATAGTTTGAGTGGACCAAGTCGCGCCACCATCATCGGTATAATAGATAAAACCCTGGTCGGTTCCAATCCAGCCTTTTAATGTATCAAGAAAGAAAACATCCCAGAAATATCGTGATGTTAGAAAGCTTTGATTAATCCAATTCAGACCGCTATCGGGGGTGTGTAATACAACGCCGGTATCGATTGCCACAACCCACCCTTTCCAGTTGCTGGGGCTCGACATCTTAATTGCTGAACCGTGATAGGTAGTAGCGAATACCAGACTCGTAAAAATTAGAAATATTGCGAAAACATTTTTAGCATTTCTCATTATTTTTTGCTCCTTCATATGTTTAAATTAATATAAAACTATTTTTGCTCTCTTGGTCATTATATTGTTTTCATTTTTTACTGTCAATACAGCATAGTAGATACCCGATGGTATTTCTTTTCTTGACCACCTAATATGATAAGTTCCGGGACTATTTGTCATATTTTTAATATTTTCAACTAATCTTCCATTAATGTCATAAATGGCTACCGATGCGCTTGAGTGAACCGGCACGGCATAGCTGATTGTAGTTTGTGATTTAAAAGGATTTGGCGATATAACCAAGTTAGCATAATTGGACGGCAGCAGGTATGGTTGGTATTGCTCATTAATCGCGGAAAAAGTATCGGGTAAATTTGTTGTGAATTTGATTGACCGACCGCTGACAAGTTGCGCGGCCGCGCTCGGATACCGCCCGGCGAAAGTGTATTCTATGCCGGTTGAATGATTTTGATTTTCGATTCCAACCGTTGCGTAATCGTGGCAATCGCTCGATAAAGAATCATCATTGAAAACCGTGTTATACTGGAAAATAATCGGACCGTCGCCGGTTCGGGTTACGTAATTTGCTTGATTTAAGAGGATAATTTGAAACGTTTGCATTTCTCCGACCGATGGGTCCCGGAACCCGTGGATATGCCGGACCCGACTCCATTCGATAATAAATCGATTGTTGGCGGCATCATTATAGTAATAGACACCAGACGCGCCCAAAGTATCCGGATGAAAGTCATCCCACATTACTGCAATCATTGACGGTGGTCCAAACGGTGAAGGAATATTCCAGTTATAGGGGTCAACCAGCCACGATGAATCCATTGCAATATAACCGTTTGAGCATACGGAAATTCTTGTGAAGTTAGCACCATAGTATCGAAACGTAAAAGGTAAATAAACCGTCTTTATTTCATCCGCATGCAACGCCACACTTGTCCCGGCACCGCCAAAATTCGGGTCAATTTCAAACCACGAGTAGGTCGGGTGTTCGTTATAATTGAGATCCGTATTATCATACGCCCAATATCCATAAGCATCCGGACCTAAGACCGCGGTACTGGTGATTGCGCCAATCGTAATCGGGAATTCAATAATTCTCTGATAGCCGCTGGAGTTTCTTAAAATTAACTGAAAATAAAATTTTCGACCGACCCCGATTGTCGGTGATGCTTGCACGGTGAAATAATCAGCGGTATTTTGAACTGAATCGCCGGCCGATACATTTCCGAAAGTGCCGACCGAATCGGTGACTCGTATTGCGTTGGGATTTGTGCAACGCAAGATCCCGGTCACATTATTAATATTCTCGAGTCCGCGGTTAACTATTTTGACTAATAAATTCGCGGTTTCACCCGGGTCTAAAATTTGATTTCCGCCATCATTTACGATATGTCTTTTATAACCCAGCTCGGCGGCGCGCACTGAAGTGCTAAACCCGGCTTGCCAATTGTTGGCGCCACTGGTAATTAATAGTTGAAAGTTGACTTTGTAATTATTTGTGCAATTAGCAGCAACGGAAAACTGAAATGGACCGCCCGCTACAACCTGTCCCGGGGTAATGCTACCGTATGATTTGGTCGAATCAAGAATCGTCACTTGATTAGACTGGGTTCGAAGCGTTGCGAAAACATTCGACGCGGTCTGACTTGAACCGTAATTCTTGAGTGAGATATTTAAATTAATTGTTTGTCCGGCAATAACATTACCGGTAGAGCTATAATAACCGACATAGATTGGCTGCGATGTCACGCTCACGGTTCCGAGGTGTGGTTTATAGTCGTGTGCGGTCACCGTTACAAATAACGTATCTTGAGATTGAGTCGTGAAATTAAATAAGGCATTGCCCGAGTTATCGGTATATTCTGACAATTTAATCTCGCCTGTTTTATAAAGCGAGACGAGTGCGCCGATAACCGGTTGTGAATTTGTGTTTTGCACATTAACCGTGAATGTGGAGCTGCCAAGCGGAATTTGCGTTGAGTAGCCGACATTAAGTTGTTTTGGAACTACACCAGTCCACATTTCCATCGACGGGTCGCCTAAAACCGTGTAGGTGCAGACGTGAATTCGTAAATATTGACTATCCGCTGGCATGGGATAGTTATCGAACATTTCAATTTTTCCTCGAAACATTGCGGGACCGAAATTATTGATCTTTTCTTCAAAAATTCCCCAATACACACCGTAATCCTGACAATTGTTAAATCTTGAAGAAGTAGTTGCAAAGGTTGGACCATAAAATCCTATTCCGCCTTTGGGATTGGTCGGAGTACCATTTACCAACCAAGCTGTACCAAAACACTGGGATGCCGCGTAATTAGCCGTGGCACAATAAAAACTCGTGACGATCGGGAGTTTCCATCCATTATTTAAGTTATTATTAACCGCGTCAATGTAAAACTGTGGGCGATGCCAACCTTGTGAATTACCCCATCCGCGAGCATTTAAAAATGAAATCCCGCGGTTAACAAACGTATCAATTATTCCGACTCCATTTGCAAGTGGCGGGTCATATACCGTATCGACCTGAATAAAATTATGCGCTAAGAGTAACATTCTCGCCCAGCGGCAAGTCTCCAATGAAGTCCAGACTGGTTGCCCGGTCGAGTATTGTGTACCGACCATTAATCCTTTTCGATACCAGAGCGTATCCGCCATATATGGTATTTTTTCATATCCGAATATTTTAGACGTGATAATCGCTAATTCGGAAACGCTGGTAACCGGAAACCGACCAATGAATAGTTCCGGATACAAATCATCGCCTTCCAGACACGCGTAAAGATGGTCGCCGAAACATGATGTAACTGCAATTGGGATGCCAGTGATTAAACCTGAACCTCCGACCAAGAGCACATACTCTAACCGCGGTGTCCATGTTTCATAAGCGGTTCGGATATAATTTCTGATATTGGTCGAATTATTGCCGCCCACTTCCGACACTTTTTTTACGGTTATCGTATAACCTTTAAGATTTTTCCATCGGGCGAAGGAAAGAATGCTGTCATATAAAGCATCGGCAACGATTATCAGGTACCCCTGGGGAGTGCCTAGATTGAATATACCCAAACTGTTTTCATCATAATTCATTATTGAATTTTTGTAAACGTTTGACCAGGTTTCCGAGACTGGTTGATTGGTATTAATCAGTTGCGGCGGTGAGTTGAATTTTAATTCAAATTCGATATTATTATAGCAGATAATCTGTTTTGATGTTGCGTCATAGCGATACTGCTTGACAATCAGCGGCGCAACGTAAAAATCACGCATAACACCGGTTTTGCCTAAACTCACCATTGGTGCATCAGTTATTTCATGGTTGGAAATTAAAATTTGTTCGGTCAATGAAATAAATGTTGAATCAACGTTTTTAATCTTAATTTCAACATCACCATTTATTGGGACCGCAATCAATCTTGATTGGCTAATGAATGGCGTTTGGCTATTTTTTAATTCATCGATAACCTTAGCTCGCAAATCATTGCTTTGCAAGTTCTCATTCGTCACTTTTATGTTTAACTGGCTGGATGTCTTACTCGTGATATTAAAATTGGTGTACTTACTGAGCGGATAGGAACTCATCGCATAGGCTAAAGATACGGATAGAGCAAAAATCGTTATAGCCAAGAATATTTTTGGCGCTTTAAATTTGTTTTTCATTGTTTTATTCCTCCTGCTTTATAACAACTAATCCTTGGTCGCGGTCCGCAACATAAATGTAAGGACCATTTGGAACATAAACTCCCTTTGCATAGGAAGTATTAACAGTTTCGAGTAAAATTGGATTATTTTTGTCTTTTACATTAATTATTGCTAAACCCGCATTTTCACATGCAACATATGCAAGTGTATCTTTAATAAAAATACGACAAGCATAACCAGATAGAGGTAAATGACTAACTACTTCTGCAGCGCGTGGATTGGTTACATCAATGATAACCATGCCATTTCTACCATCTGCAATATAACATAAGTTATTTTTAACAAAAAGATTTCGTGCGTTGCTTGGAGTGTTACAACTTCCCAATATTGATATGGATAGCTGCGGAGATGTTTTTACTTTGACAATATACAACCCAAGTTGTTCGCAAGCTATATATGCAAATGAATCAACTACAAATACACCCCGAGCACAATTTGGAAAAGTAATATCGATATAATCTGGAAAATTCGGATCAGTGTTACATAAATAAAACCGTTCTCTTGCTGCAACACAAACAAAATTTGTATCAATCGAAGAAATATCATAGGCATATCCAGTATATCCTTGAAAAGTAAATGCTGAAATAAATCTCAAACTATCTAAATTACTTACATCTAGTTTCTCGAAAAATCTTTTACCACTTGCAGTATATGTATAATTTGATAATGATGTGATGGCCCACGATGAATAAGTCGTATCGCACCATTGTGCAACTATCTGGGGTTGTTCGGGATTATCGATGTTATAAATAACCATGCCCGCTTGACCCGATGCCATAAATGCATACGGTTTATTATTAATATTACCAATCCATACTGATTGAGCATATCCAGGGTTAGCACTCGTAACGATAATCTTAAATTTCTGTGTTATTTCATTTGGTTTTCCGCATGAAATAATTAATACAACCGATGTAATAATTAAAAATAAAATTATTTTTTTCATATATTACTAATCTCCTCCAGTTAACTTGCTCAAATTAAATCTTAATCCTAATGTCAGCTTATTGTTATTATAATTTTTTATGTCATCTATATTACTTAGATTGGGCGATGAAACTTTTCGGATTTCGCGATTATATTCTAAATTTAATCTTAAATTCTTGGAAAACCGATATTCTAATCCACCGGCAAAGCTGAATTTCGTATCAATACGGTCCCGGTGAAACGGGTCGATGGATGCGGAATTTTCAGTCGTATAAAACCTTTTGGTATAATCGGCGCCAAGATTAAAATACAGTTTATCTAAGTTCAGTACCCTAGTCAGGATTTGTACGGACACTGCATTATCATCGTATGAGATGTCAGGTAATGGACCTTTAGCTGAATTTTGCTTGCGGTCAACGCCCAAATTTAGGTTGGCTAAACTTCCGATTGACCAATTTAGATCCATACCATATCGGATCGCGTGGCCATTATAAAAACTAAAATTTTCTTTATATCGGTCTATTTCAAATCGACCATATGGTTTAATCTGTATGTTCTGCAATTTATAACTTAGTCCGAAAGTAAATAGATGTTCGGCAAACGTGCATCCGATAAAATGCGTTGACGAGGCGATCGGGTCTTGATAATAACGAATCAGGTACCGAGGTAAGAAGAGATAAGCTGCTTCAAGACTGATCTGTTTAGCTACTGATTGATTCATATTGGCTGAGATAATTTGGTATGATTTTTCGCCATTAACTGCGTATAAATATTGCTTGTAATAAAGATTTAGGCTGGATTTATATAAACCGCTATGCAAAGGAAACACTAACGAGAAATATAAATTTGTTATAAAATCATCATAAGTACTAATCGGGAATCGGTAGGACCGAATCTGGTTTTTAAAATCCGCAATATAGTCAGGCGAGTAAAGGAATATATTATCGTCATAGGTATTGTTTATTTCAAAATTTAATCTTGGTGCGTGTGTAAATCGAATGATTTTTGCTGACGCTAATGAAAAACTTAATATAATCAGAACAAACGATAAAATAATAGTAGATTTTAGGTTTTGCTTATATTTATTCATAAGTACCCAGCGGTTTTGAATATAGACTCATACATGCATTTTTTGCCAAAGTTCCTTTAATATTGAGTTCTATTATATAAGAACCAGGTGGCACATTTACAAAAAAATCAACTGGGTTCGATGGAATAATATCCGGCATATTTTTGTATTGACCGGATTGCGACTTGGCAACGCGAAATGCTTTATTGAGCCATTCTTTACCTGAAACTATCGCGCTAACCGTAAAATTCTGTTTTCCTTCAAGCGTGTTATCATAATTTAATCTAGAGGTTGCTTTGAGCATTACCGGACCGTCGACTCTGACCTTTATTGGTTCAGCACTTGTGATTTGATAATAATTCGTTGTTTTTTCATTTTCAACGTATTGTAGTTCATTATACGGCGAAACTGGCGCAATTTTTTTATAATCCAACGGTTTCTCAAAGCTAAAGCGGACCGCGACCGTATCGGATTTTGCTTCGAGCATGGTTAATTTGTAATTTACTGTTCCGGACGGCACGTCAATATAGAATGAACGCCATTTTCCGAAACTTTCCTTTTTTGACCCAATTGAGGAATTAGATTTTTCAGTTTGGAAAGAAGAAATTTTATCTATTCCGCTTTCTGAAATAATTAATTTATAAGGCTGTTTACCGACAAAATCGTCATGCCAGAGCAATCGACTGTAAACCCGTATTATCGTTGGTCCAGAGACCGAAAACTCGACTGGCCGTTCTTTGGTTAATAGGTAATAATCCTGGTCAACCCGTTTTACGACACTGATTACGGTGCGCGGAGATGCTTTGCTGACATCAAGTGTTTGTGCTTGTGCAAAGACAATTCCCAGTAATAGAATATAAACAATAAAATATAAACCAGTCTTTTTCATTTTATCTCCTGTGGTTTTTTCTTTAATAAATAATATTCTAAATCATACTTTATGACTAAAAATAATACAAATATGATAATTAGTGTAAATATTAACGCGAACGTCTGTGAAAAACGTTTCTCGTTAAACAGTTTGCCCTTGCCCAAAGAGGGTATTGGAGTCGGGGCAATTGGCAATCCATAGCGTGTCGCTATTTTGTTAACGTCAATTATATTTATCACCGGTATTTTTCTATCCAGCATTTGACCGATTATCGAATTTTCATTTATGTTTTTCGGTCTTTCTTTAATTAGACCCGTTATCGGTGTAACATGGTTCACGCCAATATTGGCAACCGATTTTCCGATATTGATAAAAGCTTTTATTTTACCCTGACCAAAATAAAAATCACTGCGCTTTTTAATATTCATTGATAAACTATCAGCCAATAATAACGGTACATCGTTTCTAGCCGCTGCATTCTTTAATAGGATTCTTGCTTCCGGACTAAATCCCCTTCCCATATCATCTTCGCCGCCAAATGCCGCGGACATTGATTTAAAAGCAAAAATACCTTGCTGATAATTTACATGTTCCATATCAAGCCAAGTCAGTTCCGGATTATTCGCGCCCCACATTGCAGAGCTAATTGTCGTGATAATCACTGGTTTAATTTCCAATTCCCTTAATGCGGAATAAAGCGCCAGATTAACCGCGGGAAACGTGCCATCAACTCCGACCGCGACCATATCGCCGGATTTTAATTTCAATTTCTTAAAATACTCGACAAATATCGCGCTGAAGTTAGGATTAGTTGACGTCAAGCTTGCCGATAAATCGCTGCGCTGAAAAGTAATTACGGTAAATTGCTGACCGATGATCCCGGTTTCATTAGGATCATTGATATTATCAATCGGCAACCGGACTCGCTCCCTTTCTTTTTTCACTGTTTTCATCGCTTCATGAAATATCTGTCCGGCTTTAATCTTTTCTTCGTAATACCGCGCTTTGACTGATTTTTGCGTGCTGACTTCAATCACGAATAGCGCGATTGATAACAGCGCAAAGATTACTAAAACATGCCATCCAACTTTTTCAATTCGTTTTTTCATATATTATCCTATATAATAGAAACCGCGCCGCCGGATATTACGATTATAATAAGACGGGTTAAAACCCCCGCGACCGTCATTGCCGTAAGCGTCTCGATAATACCCTGCCGGTGCATCCAGTATGCCAGTAGCCCGGGAATAACATAACCAATCACATTTATATCAAATTTCATATCGGAAAAAACAACCGGCGGGAACAAGCGGACAACAAATCCTAATATATATCCCAGTAAAACAGCAAGTGCTAAGAGGCGCCGGCCGAAAAGTAATATATATTTTCCAATGAATTTAGTCAGTAAATAAGTGACAATTCCAATAAACACGGTACCGATAATTCTAATTGGCTGCTGCAAATACAATGCAATATAACCAGGAACAACAATTCCGCCCGCGGCAAGACCAATCGTTTCGGTTAAAAACAGGCTTGATACCATGCCCAAGCCGATAGTTTCAATAATCAATTTCTCCCCCTTTTTGAGCAAAATACTCAATAATTGTCTCTCCGAATCCTACGGTATTGCCCGTAGCAAAAATCAGAGCTGGTTTATCTACTAATTCTAAAATGCGGTTATAAATTTCTGCCGGTGTTTTGTTGCCCAAATCAATTACTTTTTCTTTGGAAATACCAGAACCGACCGCTTTTTTGACAAACACCATGGTCAAAGAGCCGGTCGCAACATACCATTGAGCCTGGAATTTTTGCGCAACCAATTCACCAAGCTGAATCGAGCGGTCCGGACGGTCGTCACGGCAGTTGACTAAAACAATTTTATCTTCCTTCATATCTTTATATTTTTCCCATAACTGCAAGATCGAATCCGGGTCATTAGCCGCAAGCGTATTTACTAATCGAAAATCCTTATTCTTATCCTTAATTTGATAAATTCGCATAGCGCCAGGGTCAGGGTTGGCCCGGTACATCCCGGCTAAAGCAACTTCTTTTTGTATTCCAAAAGCGCTGCAAACCATTAAAGCTAAAGCGACGTTTTCTTTGTGTTCGATATAAGTAAAACCTTTCATATCTTCATCACCGACTGAATCAGGGCTTGAGACAAAAACTTCGGTTCCCAGTTTTTCAGCTTTTTTCTTAAAAATATCGAGATACACGTGCTCGGCCGTGTAGAATTTCGCATGTTTCGGAACGGTATTAGAAAGTGCAATTGCCACGTCTTTGACCGTCGGTCCCATCACGTCAAGATGATCGGCCCGTGCATTGGTTATGACTCCATGAGTCGGTCTTACTGACCAGTGAGCGTCGAGTTTTTGAAACATCGGGACTAACGCCATGCATTCTATCACCAATGCTTGAGGCTTGTATTTTACCGCTTGCCGGAATATTTTTAATTCTTCACCAATATTCGCTTTGCCCAGTCTCTTGATTTGTTCTTCTTCTGTATCACTGATAATAAATTGTGGTTTGGTACCGGTTGTCTTGGCAATCACCTTCATACCGCTAGCGCGCAATCCGCCGGCAATTAATCTTGTAACCGACGATTTGCCTCTGGTGCCATTAACCTGGATACGAATCGGTATCTTTTTGATATTAGATTTATGATGGCTGGCTTCGACCAAACCATAGATTATCAACGAAATTATTAATATTAAAAATAATAACATTTAATTAAAATTATATCATTTTTTAAAAACAAAGTCAATAAATACTGACTCGCGCTTCATATATTATAGGAGCAATTATTGTGCCATATCCATTAATTATAATCCTTGAAAATTAAGGCTGGAAACCTGCAGTTTTTGTGTTTTGTACAAATTTTTGCACTTTTAAGTAAATAATGCGTAAATTATTCTAATTTCTGATTAAAATTAATCATTCATTACTTGAAATAAGATGAAAATCCAATTATAATCCTTATCCGAATGAAAAAAGACAGTTTGCAATATCAGGACAAATACATACATATTAAAGGTGCACGTTTGCACAACCTTAAGGATATTAATGTAAAAATTCCCCGTAACAAATTGGTCGTAATTACCGGTATTTCTGGTTCTGGCAAATCGTCATTGGCATTTGATACGATATATGCCGAAGGCCAAAGAAGGTATATTGAGTCGCTATCTGCTTATGCCCGTCAATTTCTGGGTATGCTTGATAAACCAGATGTTGATTTTATAACCGGTCTGTCACCGGCAATTGCGATTGAGCAACGCACCGCTTCCAAAAATCCCCGCTCGACGGTCGGCACAGTAACCGAGATTTATGATTATTTAAGGGTATTATTCGCACGCATCGGCACACCATATTGTCCGGATTGCCATAAACCGATAAAATCGCAGACCATCGACCAGATTGTTGATATAATACTCGGTTTGGAACAAAACACCTCAATTGTAATTTTAGCGCCGGTAATCCGCGGGCGTAAAGGCGAGTATCGGGAATTCCTTGATAAAATTAAGCGAAAGGGATATTTGCGGGCAAGAGTTGACGGGAAAATATATGAAATTGAAGATGTGCCAGCAATGCAGAAGTATCAGAAACATAATATTGAAATCGTGATTGACCGGTTAACAATTAGTGAACAAAAAGGAGCGATTCGCGAGCAGAGCGTATTAAGAAAACGGGTGGCGGATTCGGTTGAATTAGCTTTAAAAGAATCTTCAGGATTGTGCAGTATTCTGATTAATAACAAGGAAGAGCGGATATTTTCAACTGCATTTGCCTGTGTTGAATGCGGCTTCAGTTACGGTGAGATTTCACCCAGACTATTTTCATTCAACAATCCTTATGGCGCCTGTCCTGAATGCCACGGTTTGGGTATAAAAATGGAGATTGACGAAAACCATGTTATTGCTAATCCTGATTTGAGTATTATTGACGGCGCCATCGCATCCTGGGGCGAGGTGACCAGTGAATGGTTTCTATCTCAATTAGAGGAATTAGCTGATACGTACAAATTTAATTTAAAGACTCCCTGGAAACAGTTACCAAAAACAATAAAAAATGTGATTATCCACGGCGCCGAAGATGAGTCTTTTGAAGGGGTTATTCCGCATATCATGAGATTCTACCGCGAAACCGAGTCGGATGCGATACGCGAATGGGCGGAAAAATTTATGTCAATCCTGCCGTGTCCTGCCTGTAATGGAACGCGACTCAAAAAAGAGGCGCTGTCCGTAAAAATTAACGAACTCAATATCGCGGAGATTACCAAAAGTTCAATCGGACATGCGCGGGACTTTTTCTTCAAACAAATAAAACTGACTGAAAAAGAGACCCTGATTGCCAAAGAAGTGATAAAAGAGGTATTACGCCGTTTACAGTTTTTAGTTTCGGTCGGGCTTGATTATCTCACTTTGGACCGACGAACTGACACTTTGGGCGGGGGAGAAGAACAAAGAGTTCGGCTGGCAACCCAGATTGGCTCAGGTCTAGTTGGAGTTGTTTATATTCTGGATGAGCCGAGCATCGGTCTGCACCAGCGGGACAATGACCGTTTGCTTGAGACTTTAAAGCATTTGCGCAACTTGGGCAATACCGTAATAGTAGTTGAACACGATAAAGACACGATAATGACCGCGGATTATGTGCTTGATTTGGGTCCGGGCGCGGGTGAACAGGGCGGTTATGTTGTCGCAACCGGCACGCCAAAGCAGATTATGGCAAATCCCAAATCACTCACTGGCGCTTATCTTGTCGGCAGAAAATCAATCCCGATTCCCGATGAACGCCGCACGCAAAATACAAATTTCCTGATAATTAAAAGTGCTTCGGAAAATAATCTCAAATCGATTGATGTCAAAATTCCTTTGGGGCTTTTTGTCTGCGTAACTGGTGTTTCCGGCTCGGGTAAAAGCACGTTGATATTTGATATTTTATATAGCCGTCTGGCGCAGGAGTTTTATAATTCCAAGATTAACCCGGGTGTTCACGAGACAATTCAGAATATAAATAAAATTGATAAAATTATTAATATTGACCAGTCACCAATCGGGCGGACACCGCGCTCCAATCCTGCAACATATACCAATCTGTTCACACCAATCCGCGAGCTTTTTGCCCAGACCAAGGAAGCGCGCATGCGCGGTTATAAAATGGGCCGATTTTCATTCAATGTTTTTGGCGGGAGATGCGAAGCGTGCGAGGGTGACGGCATAATAAAAGTCGAGATGCACTTTTTACCACCGGTTTATATTCCCTGCGAGGAATGCAAAGGAAAAAGATATAACCGCGAGACCTTAGAAATTAAATATAAAGGCAAGAGTATCTATGATATTTTGAATATGACGGTTGAGGAAGCGTATCAGTTTTTTATCAATATACCAGTCATTAAAAGAAAACTGGAATTATTGCATGATGTCGGTCTTGGTTATATCAAACTCGGTCAGCCTGCCCCGACTCTATCGGGCGGTGAAGCACAGCGGGTCAAGATTGCTAAAGAACTGTCCAAAATCGGCACGGGTAATACTCTGTATCTTCTGGATGAACCGACCACCGGCTTGCATTTTGAAGATGTGAAAATGCTGCTGACAGTTCTAAATCGCCTGGTTGACAGGGGTAATACGGTTGTGGTAATTGAACATAATCTGGAAGTGATAAAATGTGCAGACTGGATTATAGATTTGGGACCAGAAGGCGGTGATAAAGGCGGTTATCTGATTGCCGAAGGCACTCCTGAGCAAGTCGCAAAAGTCCACAACTCATATACAGGTCAATTCCTAAAACCCCTGCTAAAATAATTTCACACCATTTAATCTGCAATATTAGCATTTTCTAATCTTGGTATCTTATTATCGTTTCTCCTTGACTTTCCAATGTTTTATTATATTATTCAGCTATAAATGAATGCGGAAAAATCCTTATTGTTTTAAAGAAAAAAGAATTATCAATTAATGTTGAAACCAGAAGAAAAAGCACGACAGAAAATAGATGAACTTTTACAGTCAGCAGGATGGACTATTCAAGATTTACAAGACGCAAATTTTGGAGTATCTCTTGGTATTGCAGTACGTGAATTTCCTTTAAAATCTGGTGTAGCTGATTACTTATTATTTGTAAATAGAAAAGCGATTGCTGTTGTAGAAGCAAAACCTGAGGGAGTAACACTAAGTGGTGTTTCTGACCAAACTGATAAATATACTGCGAATATCTCCGAAGGATTACCAGTAGTTCAAGAGCCTCTGCCTTTTGCTTATGAAAGCACAGGGACAGAAACACTATTTCGTGACAAACGAGATCCAGAACCTCGTTCTCGGCAGATTTTTGCTTTTCATAAACCGGAAACACTGCTCGAATATCTTTCCCAAAAACCTTCATTACGTGGAAGGTTAAAGAATTTACCTGCCCTTATAAGTGAAGGGTTAAGAAATTGTCAGAAAGAAGCGATTATTAATCTTGAAAAGTCATTTGTTGATGCAAGACCAAAAGCACTCATTCAAATGGCATCGGGTGGCGGAAAAACTTTTACCGCAGTCACATTTTGTTATCGCTTAATTAAATTTGCCAATGCCAAACGTATTCTCTTTTTAGTTGATAGAAATAATCTCGGACGGCAAACTCTTCGTGAGTTTCAACAATATATTACACCTGATGACAGTAGAAAATTTACTGAGTTATATAATATCCAGCATCTGACATCTAATACACTTGACCCAGTAAGCCGAATTTGTATAACAACTATCCAAAGATTATATTCAATGCTTAAAGGAGAAGAAGAGTTTGACAGCGAGCTGGAAGAAAAATCAGGCTTTGATTTTCCTGTTGCAGATGATAAGCCAAGAGAAGTAGTTTACAATCCGAAAATTCCTATTGAGACATTTGATTTTATTGTTACTGACGAGTGCCATCGTTCAATATATAACTTGTGGCGTCAGGTATTAGATTACTTTGACGCCTTTACTATCGGATTAACTGCAACTCCATCAAAACAAACACTTGGATTCTTTAATCAAAATCTTGTAATGGAATATAATCATGAACGGGCAGTTGCAGACGGGGTCAATGTCGGTTACGAAGCATACCGCATTAAAACGGAAATTACTGAAAAAGGCAGCAAAGTAGAAACTGGTTATTATATTGATAAGCGTAACAAACTCACCAGACAAACCAGATGGGAACAACTAGACGAGGATTTAGAATACCAGAAAGAACAATTAGACAGTTATGTTGTTGCGCCAGACCAGATAAGAACTATTCTCAAGACATTTAAAGATAGATTATTTATTGAGATATTTCCAGGAAGAACTGAAGTACCTAAGACTTTGATATTTGCTAAGGATGATTCACATGCTGAAGATATTGTTCATATCGCCAGAGAAGAATTTGGTAAAGGCAACGATTTTTGTAAAAAGATTACATATAGAACAACTGGTGAAAAGCCAGAAGATTTAATCGCAAGTTTTCGCAATTCGTATAATCCACGAATTGCTGTAACGGTTGATATGATTTCAACTGGCACTGATATTCGTCCATTAGAGTGTTTAATATTTATGAGAAATGTTCAATCCCGAACCTATTTTGAGCAGATGAAAGGTAGAGGTACACGAACCATCTCATCAACTGACTTTAAAGCAGTCACTCCAGACGCTTTGAATAAAACTTATTTCATTATTGTTGATGCGGTAGGTGTTACTGAGAATGATAAGACCGATTCAAGACCATTAGAGCGAAAACGAACTATTCCATTTGACAAGTTACTAGATGGAATTGCTATGGGGATAAGAGATGAAGATACAATAATTTCTTTAGCGGGTAGACTTGCCCGAATGGATAGAGAAGTCAATGAAAAAGACCGAAAAGATATTGAAGATATTTCTCAAGGTAGGCCATTAAAAGATTTAATCAATAATCTGCTTAATGCAATTGACCCGGATAAGCAGATAGAAAAAGCAAAAGAGATATTTAAGACCGATAATCCAGATAAGAAACAGATAAAGCAAGCGACTCAAGAACTGGTTAAAACTGCTTGTTCACCATTTGATGAACCGAAACTGAGAAATATATTAATTGATATTAAAAAAAGAAACGAGCAGATTATTGATACAGTCAGCAAAGACAGAGTCATTTTAGCGGGTTTTGATGATAAGGCAAAAGAAAAAGCACACACAGTTATTGATACATTCAAGAAGTTTATTGATGAAAATAAAGACGAATTAACTGCTTTACAAATGATTTATGGAAAACCTTATAACAGGCGACATGTGACTTACGAAGAGATAAAACAACTTGCTGAAGCAATAGAAAAACCGCCTTATTTCTTAACCCAAGAAAATATCTGGTTTGCTTACGAGCAACTTGAAAAGTCAAAAGTCAAACATGCTGGACCGACCAAACTTTTAACTGATATAATCTCACTTATTCGGTTTACAATCGGTGAGACCGAATCACTCGAACCATTTGCAAATCTCGTTGACTTGCGATTCAATGAATGGTTGAAAGAGCAAGAAAAATTAGGTAATAAATTTACTGCCGAACAATTACAATGGCTTGAGATGATAAAAGACCATATTGCTACTTCCCTAAGTATGACTATGGATGATTTTGACTATGCACCATTCTATGAAAAAGGCGGAAGAATTAGAGCATCTGAATCATTTGGAAAAGACTTAGATAAGATTTTAGAAGAAATGAATAAAACATTAGTGAGTTAAATTATGTCAACAATTATATTCATCAATATTGAATGGGAGGTAGTAATATGAAACCACAGCAACTTGGATTGAAGGAATTACAACCACCAGAATATACAGCAGAAGAAAAAGAAAAAATTATTCAATACTTTATGAAGCTCAAAGGAGATTTGATTAGACAATTTCTTGAAAAACATGAACTACTAAAATCTGGTATAAAATCTCAATTACGATTGCGAATTCTGGAACATCTAGATAATGGTACATTAGAATACAAAGATTTAGTAAATTTTCTTGATGATGTTTCACCATGGGAAAAACAACACGTTATACTATTAAATGGTTCAGAAACAGAATTAAGAAAATGGAGACATAACACTAATATACAGAGTATTTTAATAAAGAGCAGATTTTCAAGATATTGGAATGCTCGGCTTCCATTAATTTTACCGAAGCAGATTAGCTTATCTTCTATTGTTTATAATGAGGAATTTCGTGAATTAAAAATATATGCTGTTGAACGTCGAGATTATTTGGAAAGATTTGAAGATTTTGATGCATCAGATGAACGTGATGGTAAAGAAGTAGAATTAAGAGCATATGTTAAACATGTTTACCGTGGAGTTTATACATTTAAATGGAATTTAATTTCAAACACTTCTACCATACAAATTTCACAATTGCCAAGTGGGGATAAGTACGAAGAGGCATATGAAAAATTTGCTGGTTTAATTAATCCATTGGTAAATATCGAACATTTCTCAAAATTAGATTTAAGATCTGTTATTAAAAAGTTACATGAATTAGAAGATTCAGGACCAAAAGAGACAAGATCACATGTTATTGGATATCATACAATAGATGGGAAATCACTTTCAGCAGCAAGTGCAACACCATATGATTCATTATTAGGTGAACGTGTATTCGATCAAGCCTTACGAAGTGTTAGAGATATTGGGGTAGGTCACATTGGTAATTTCTATTGGCTTCCATCATCAATAAATTCAAATAACAATAATCCATTAATTGGAGAAATTCATACAATCATCGTTGGAAACAAAAGCAGAATCAATTTTACTACCCCTAATCGAAAGGAGGATGTTGAATATGTACTTTCAAGAGTGCGAGCATTTAGTCAATAAATTTCCTGAATTAAAAAATTTATGTCTAAAAATTGATGATATATTATATCATTCTACACCGTCAAGTGTCTTAAAACCGGATACAATTGCAGGTCTATTAAATGAAAAAGAAAGTCAAGTTATAGGCATTTTTGAAATCCTTAATAAAGATGGCTTATTGCGAAAAGAAAAGTATATAGAATGTACGGAATGTGAAAATTTGATGAAAATTCTAGACTACAAAAAAGCATTAGTTGATGAAGATTCATTTGAATGTACTAGATGTCAATCCGATCTAACGAAACAAGTTCCTAATAAAGTTGAAGTATATAGATTGAATCCTAATAAAGTTGAACTCAAGAAAGATACAATAGATCAAAACGATGCTACTAAACGATTAGAATTTTCTCAAAATTTTCACGAGGTATTACCTAAAACAGTTAAACAAGAACCATTTAAATATACACCTCTCTTATCGTATTATTCGCGCGACCCTAATTTGTTAAAAGAAAAGCCTTTCCAGGATATGCACTCTTTCATTTTACTGCACTTCTTAAAAGATATAATTCCATTCGTGAAAGCATGCGAAAACTTAGGAATGAACTTAAAGAACACTTATTTTTTCTATAAGGATTATCCATACCCACAAAGAGACGCAATAAAAGATTATTTTGAGAAACAAGGTGCAGTAGTGGAACCACGTTCATACATTAGCCAACGTCTAAAGCAATTTTCTGATGCATCTTCTGGTAGAATAAAGAAAATTTTAATAATAGAAGATGGCGGATTTATTGTACCATCTATACACACTCAGTTTCCTAATTTGATTAATTATGTTGTTGGAGCTGTTGAACAAACGACAAGAGGTGCTCGTAATGATAGTCAAATCAAGAAATTGAAATTTCCTATTCTTTCTGTCGCTACAAGTAAGATAAAAAACACATTTGAACCACCATACATTGCAGAAGCTGTAATAGACAATATTAAGAGATTACTATCTAACATATCACTAAAACGAAAGCGTGCTACTGTATTTGGGTTTGGAGCAATTGGAGGAAAAGTTGCCGAGTGGCTTAAAATAAACGGTGTTAATGTAACAGTTGTTGAACCATCTTCTGAAAAAATTTTACCTGTAATAGGATTTGATATAGCGGACTCTCCTGGAGAAGCAGTACGGAATAGAAATTTTGTAATAGGTACGTCAGGAAATACTTCTATCGACTCGAAAGTAATAGCTAACCTTACACACGACACCTATCTGTTAAGTGCATCATCTGAACTATATGAAATTGACATCGATGAATTAGATAGACAATCAAAATCGCGAACTTTACTAAGAAATGATAATTACGATATAGGAACTACTTATATTTTACATCCCAATAGGCATATACACCTTTTGGCAAATGGATATCCCATAAACTTCTGGGGATTTAATAGTATGCCTGAAGAAGCAAGTGATCTAATTATGAGTTTAATTTTATTATCCGCAGCAGAAATGGCGATTAAAAACTATCCAGAACCTAAAATTAATTCAGATGCAGTAAATGAAATTGCTGAGAAATATAAAATTGCAGAAAAATTCTTAGAATTTCATAAGCAAGGTTGATATAAATTTGAATTTAAATAGCTATACTGATAATAAGCAAACAATTATTCCTGAAAATTGGATACTGATAAAGTTAGGAAATTGTGTAGAGGTATTAGATAGTAAAAGAATTCCTGTTAACACTGATGAACGGGAGAAAAGAAATCAAGGCAAATCGCCGTCCGAACTTTTTCCATACTATGGTGCAACAGGGCAGGTTGGATTGATTGATGGCTATTTATTTGACGAAGAACTTGTATTGCTTGGTGAAGATGGAGCTCCCTTTTATGAACCAACAAAACATAAAGCATATATGATTAAAGGCAAAAGTTGGGCCAATAACCACGCACATGTTTTGAAAGCGATAGAAGGATTAACACTAAATTCATTTGTATGTAATTATCTTAATACTTTTGATTACCATGGATATGTTACAGGAACTACACGACATAAACTGAATCAAGCTCCAATGAGAAAAATCCCAATTCCTCTTCCACCTCTTACCGAACAACACCGGATTGTGGCGAAGATTGAAGAGTTGTTTACAAAGCTGGATGCTGGAGTTGAAGCACTAAAGAAAATAAAAACAGAATTGAAACGGTATCGACAATCGGTTCTGAAATCTGCATTTGAAGGAAAATTGACTGAAGAATGGCGGGAAAAAAATAAAGATAAATTAGAACTTGCGTCAGTACTTCTCGAGAAGATAAAAGAAGAAAGAAAGAAAAAGCTAGATAAGAAATATAAAGAATTATTATTAGTTAATACGGCAATCTTACCAAAACTTCCTGTGAGTTGGCTTTGGTTTAGACTAGAGTATTTATTTGATTGGTTAAATGGAAAAGGTCTCACAAAAAAGAGCATGAAATTTGGTGATTATTTAGTGTACGGAGGAAATGGGATAACTGGTATGCATAATGAATGGCTTTCTGATAAAGAAGCAATAGTAATAGGACGTGTAGGTGCTCATTGTGGAAATGTAAATTTAGCTAAGCCTAAATCATGGATTACAGATAATGCTATTTATTCTTCTTGGTATTCTGAATATATTTACCTTAAATTTTATGCATATTTTCTCGCAGATATGAAACTTAATCGCCTGTCAGGTGGTTCAGGTCAACCGTATGTTTCACAGATAATTCTAAATAGTCTAACAGTTACCCTTCTGCCGATTTCCGAACAATACAAAATCGTTGAAGAGATAGAACGTAGGTTTTCAGTTGCGGATGCGATTGAAAAGACAGTTGAACAGAGCTTGAAACAAGCAGAAAGATTAAGGCAGAGTATTCTAAAAATAGCATTTGAAGGAAAGTTGGTAAAACAAGACCCAACAGATGAACCGGCGGAAAAACTATTGGCGCGGACAAAAGCAAAGAAAGAAAAACAAATATCAGAAAGACCCAGCATAAAAGAAAGATTTCCAAAGTCACCAAAAAGTAATCGAGCATCGACAAAAGGAGTAAGGATTAAATATGTCAAATGATGCTTCATCGTTAGTACAAAAGGTTTGGAATTATTGTCATATACTTCGCGATGATGGTGTAAGTTATGGCGAATATGTTGAACAGTTAACCTATCTTATTTTCTTAAAAATGGCAGATGAACGCGTAAAGTATTATAATGAGAAACCAACCATTCCCAAAGACCTTGACTGGCAAAGTTTGCTTGATAAAGATGGTGTTGCGTTGGAAGTGCAATATCGGCGTATTCTTGAAACATTAGCAAAGGAAAAAGGAACGCTCGGATTAATATTCAGAAAATCAAGCAATAAGATTCAAGACCCAGCAAAACTTAAACGAATTATTATAATGATTGACAGTGAGACCTGGTACGGACTTGATGTTGATGTAAAAGGTGAAATCTATGAAGGACTATTGCAAAAGAACGCGGAAGACACCAAAAGCGGAGCAGGACAGTATTTTACACCAAGACCTTTAATTAAAGCTATGGTTGAAGTGATGAGACCTGAACCAATGATGAAAATCTGCGACCCAGCATGCGGAACAGGAGGCTTTTTCTTAGCGGCTCATAATTATATTTCAAATCCTAATAATTATAATTTGGATAAAGACCAGAAAAAGTTTCTTAAAACCAAAACATTTAAAGGTTGGGATATTGTTCCGAATGTTGTAAGACTATGTGCTATGAACTTGTTTCTTCACGGAATTGATTGCGATGAAAAGAACATTTTAAATAATGATGCACTGATTGCTGACCCAGGTGATAGATTTGATATGGTTTTGACCAATCCTCCATTTGGCAAAAAGAGCAGTATGACAATTGTAAATGAAGAAGGTGAAGCAGATAAAGAGATGCTAATTTATGAACGGACTGATTTTTGGACAACAACTTCTAATAAACAATTGAATTTTCTACAACATGTTAAAACGCTTTTAGATATTAATCGAAAAGCCGCAATTGTTGTCCCAGACAATGTGCTATTTGAAGGTGGTGCTGGAGAGACCGTTAGAAGAAGAATATTACACGAATGCGATGTGCATACTTTATTAAGATTACCTACAGGTATATTTTATTCACAAGGGGTAAAGGCAAATGTGCTATTCTTTGATAGAAGACCAGCAAGAGAAACGCCCTGGACCGACAAACTCTGGATATATGACTTTCGGACAAACAAACATTTTACTTTAAAAGAAAGTCAATTGAAATTTGAAGACCTACAGGATTTTATCAAATGCTATAATCCAAAGAATCGGCATAAGCGGGAAGAAACCGAGCGATTCCATGTATTTACTTATGATAAACTGATGCAAAGAGACAAAGTAAGTCTTGATATTTTCTGGTTAAAAGATGATAGCATAGAAGATTCAGCAAATCTGCCTGAACCAGATGTTTTAGCTCAAGATATTGCCGAAAATCTCGAATCCGCCTTAGATCAGTTTAAAAGTATTTTGGAAGACTTAAGAGGGAAGTGAAGTATGGATATTAAAGAGAAACCTAAAAAGGCGTATCAGAAAGTCATTGAATACGAGAAAGACAATCGTAGAATTGCTTATCGCGAAATAAAAAACATAGGTTATGATATTTCGAGTAAAGGTAAAAATCAAATTAGACATATAGAGGTTAAAGCAACGTCAAGAGAGACACCTCATTTCAGGTTTTTAACTGAAAAAGAATTCATAACGATGACTCATGATAAGCATTACTATTTATATATAGTCTGTAATATTGATGCAAAAAAACCTGGTGTTTATGAATTTAATCAAAATGAAATTTTAAAGCGTTTTAAGCGAGTCGAACCAAATTATGTTATATCTTTCTCTAAAGATGATTTTAAAAAGCATAAGAAACGGAAAGTATAATTTTTGATGGGGACGGCAGTTTGTCCGCATCTTTTTTATTTGTTATTCGTGGTTTGAAGAGATAATTTTCCTTTATTTCTTAGTGAAGTGCTAAAAAGGTTATAGATTAGATGATTTATGTTATAATTGAAGGCGTAAATGACCCAATGACTTATGGTGTAAATGATAGGGTAGAAGACCGTCTTTTTGATGGGGTTCTAGATTCATATATAGGTAAAAGCATAAGTAGCTTAAGTAATAATGACTTAGACACAGTAAATGACGTAGTTTTTGACCTGCTAATTAAGGGAGGGAAAAACGGGGTGGTCAGTCATACCCCGCACCCTATATGTCTTTGTCGAGGATTATTTTTAACTACCTAAAGGTTACTACCCAGCACCAATAATAGATGCTGGGTAAGCTCTAAAAAAGTGGAACAAGTTTATGGTTCTAGTATTCATTTCGTGCGTATTAGTGTTTATCCGTAACTAATATCTAAATCTGGCTTAACTTGACTTTGATATTTATCTGAATTAGACTAATTAATTATATGAAATATTTAAATCCCAAGCCAATTTTTGTTGACTGGGCGATTACAACCAAGTGTAATCTTAATTGCACGCACTGCCGATACTTTTCAAAATCAAAAGTCAAAGGGCAAAAGGTAAAAAAAGAACTGAATTCTGAACAAGTACAAGAACTCGCAATCAACATTAATAAATTGAATCCGAACTGGATTTTAATCGAAGGGGGAGAGCCGTTTTTAAGAAAAGATTTATTTGATATAATCAAAACCTTGAAACCTTCTAATCGGTCTAATCCGCGTAATCCGTGGTTAAATTCAAGACCAATTTATATTATTACTTCGGGCAAGAGCTTTAATGAAGATTTAGCCAAGAAATGCAAAAATAAAGGCGTAAAATTAATGATTAGTCTTGACAGCGCGATTAAAACGACTTATGAAAAGATTAGAAAAGGCGCTCATTTTAATGATGCAATTAAGGCAATTAAAATCGCCAAGAAATATAATATATTGGATTCGATTAATTATACTTTACAGGAACTGAATACATCATCCAAAGAAATTCATGCAATCGGCAAGCTGACTCAAAAATATAAGATAAAAGCGATTAACTTTCTGGGGTATAAACCAAACACCTGCACAGTCAGTAAAACTGTAATACCAGACTTTTTAAAAGTATTCACCGACATTATAAATATTCAAAAGAAATACGGGCTGAAAATAATGGTCGACGAGCCATTCTATAAACCGTGGATAATAAAATCAAAAATCAAATATCAAATATCAAAAATGGAAAGCAAAGGACCAATTATCGTGGAAGATAAATCGGGTTGTATTTTTGGTGAATATATCTTTATCGAGCCAGACGGAACAATCAAGCCATGCAGTTTCTCTCCTATAAGTATCAAGCAAATCGGTAAGCAGACGATTAAGAAAATACAAAATAAACGCAATCGTAAAGGCAAATGCGCAAAGTGTGAATATTTATTACAATGCGGAGGTTGCCGAGTGAGAACATATGTCATGACTGGAGATTGGTTTGAGTCAGATCCCTTCTGCCCGCTATGAAAAAAAATCAAAGATTAAAAATTAAATATAAAAAATCATCCAAAATAATAGGTGTTGATCCTGGCACTAAAAGCTTTGATATTTTAGGTGTCGAATTTATAAATAATCAGGAGATAAAATTTTTAGATAAAACAATTCCATCAGAAAAAGTCGCAAAGAATCCGGAACTCTTGCTTTCTGAAATTAAACCTTTTTTACCGGTGAGTGCGATTATCGGACCTTCGGGATATGGTCTGCCTTTAACAAAACTTGCAGACGCGAGTGAAAACGAGATTAATCAAATGCTACCAATGGAAGAAGATGACACGGGCGGGGTTTCAGTTAATGAAGGCATAAAAAGACTGTTTTGGAAAATGAAAGATATGAAATTGCCTGTTTATTTCACACCCGGAGTAATCCATTTAACAACCGTTCCGGTATATCGCAAATTGAATCGAATGGATATGGGAACTGCGGATAAATTATGCTGTGTTGCGTTAGCGATGAAAGCCCAGATGAAACGATTGAGAATTCGAGGAAACCAGACATCATTTATCTTATTAGAAATGGGTTATGGTTTTACTGCTGCAATTGCAGTTAAAAACGGACAGGTAATTGACGGATTAGGCGGGACATCTGGTTTTCCTGGATTTCTTGGTACCGGTTCTCTTGATGGTGAATTGGCTATAAGACTTGGTAAGCAAAGGCAGGGGATTTTATTTACTGGTGGTGCAAGTAGTATTACTAAAAAGACTGTTAATGACATTTCAGAATTGTCAAAAAACAAAGATGTGCTCAAGCTTCTAATTGAAAGCGCATTGAAAGATATCGCTTGTTTATTAATCAGTCATCCTGATCCAAAAGAAATAATTCTATCAGGGAGACTTTGCAGGGTACCAGTAATTTACAAGGAAATTATTAGAAGCTTAAAAAAACTTTTTCCAAATTTACTAACTCGTCGTGTTCACCGAACTGCTAAAATTGCTAAAGAAGCAACTGAAGGCGCGGTCTTACTTGGTGCAGGGATACTTCAGATTAAATACACCGAAATTTTCAAGGCACTCAAAATTGCCGATGCAAAAGGAACAATGTACGATTATATCAGACTAAAGCTAAAAGCTAATAACTAAAATCAGAACGATGGGCAGGATTATGGCGATTGATTTTGGGAAACGGCACATTGGGTTGGCAGTTTCAGACGAAACCAAAACAATTGCAAATGGTCTTGATACCATACACTATGTAAATAGAAAAGAGATGATGCAGAAATTAAGAAATATCATAAAAGAAAAGGAAGTCGATAAAATCGTATTAGGTTATCCGTTTTCAATGTCTGGAAAATCGTCGTCTATTGGTTTAGAGGTTTTAAGTTTCAGGCAACTGTTAGAGACAGAGTTTCAATTACCGATTGAATTATTAGATGAGCGGTTTACTACTGAGATGTCTAAAGATATTTTAAGGGAAATGGGGAAAAAACCAATTCACAGAAAATCATTAATTGATAAGATTTCAGCAGTGATTATACTGGAAGATTACCTGCAATTTATCAAGAAACAATGAATAAAAATCGATTCAAATTAGTTTTTTTAATATTACTGATCTCGGTTTTTTCCGCTTTACGCTGCAATAATCAAACTCGATTAGACACAGAAAAGAAAGTGATTATAATCAATCACCATGAAACTGCTGTAACGGTTGCAACAAAATTAAAAGATAGCGGCATCATTAATGATACAAAAACGTTCTTATTCTGGACACGAATATTCGGTTATGACAAGAAGATTAAGTCAGGTCGATATCATTTTACAAGCAAAACGAATATATTTACCATCATCAAAACTCTGAACCAGGGTGGTGAAGACAAGGTACTAGTTACAATCCCGGAAGGATACCGAATCAAGGAAATTGCGAAACTGCTGGCGACCGAAGGAATATGTTCGGAAAAAGAATTTATCAAAGC
The DNA here is from genome assembly GCA_903865935.1 of Caldifarciminota bacterium. GTDB lineage: Bacteria > Hydrothermota > Tepidihabitantia > Tepidihabitantales > CAIPLT01 > CAIPLT01. The sequence goes on along the minus strand of CAIPLT010000016.1, from coordinate 9,422 downwards.
TTGCGCAGATACGACACTGCTTCGCTCATTAAACATCGACAATCCGATCGCCGAAGGTTTTTTATTTCCTGATTCCTATGACTTTCCAATTCCATCTGAACCAAAAGAGATTATCGAGAGAATGGTTAAGCAGTTCTGGCAGATTTATCAAGAAATTCAAAATCCTAAAACCAAAGGTCAAAAGTCGATTGATTCAATTGTGACAATTGCTTCAATAATCGAAAAAGAAGCAAAATTAGAAAATGAAAGACCGATTATCGCTTCAGTCTTCTATAACCGAATGAAATATAATATGCCTTTACAATCATGCGCGACTGTAGAATATATTTTGCCAAATCATAAAGAACAATTGAGTATTGAAGATACAAAAATACCGTCGCCGTTTAATACGTACCTTCACCGCGGTTTACCGCCAACCCCAATCTGCAGTCCGGGTAAGGCAGCTCAACTTGCGGCAATCAACCCCGCAAAAACAAAATATCTGTATTTTGCAATTGACAAGAACGATTCCCACCATTTTTCAACTTCCTTTGCTGCACACCAGCAGTTTTTAAAAGAAAAAAAGTAAATTCTTTCAATAGCAGTATATTTAGTAAGAGCGGGATTGACAACCATATATCTCTTTCGTAAGATAATAAAATAGTTCTAAAATATTATAATATGAAATCATACAGTAAAAAGCGGACACGCAGCCAGGTAAGTACTGGTTATAAACCAGCATCAATACCGTATGCGGTCTATCAGCAGCAAATAAGAGCGGGTAAAATTCTGCCGGTGTATATTCTATTTGGCGCCGACCACCCTGGAAAAGATGAAATAATCAATGAAATAAAAACCGCCGAGAAATATTTAATCGAAACATTTCAGATACCTGAGACTGATGCCGGTAAAAGAGAGCGGATAACCAGTTTTTTGAGCCGGGTATTTGCCCAGTCGCTGTGGGGCGATAAATTGCTGCTGATTATAAGAAATTTCGAAAACCTATCGCTTGCGCAACAGAAAGATATTTTGACGCAAGTCGCTACTTTGCCGGTAAATTATTTCGCAACAGTAGTAATTGACTGTAAATTTCGCGGTGATTCCCAAAGCTTGTTTAGTGAATTTAGTAATATTGCAGTACTAAACTTCTACGCTCCGGACCAACGGATGATTATTCAGTATATTTCAGAGTTGGCAAATAACTTAGGTCTAATAATCGACAGTGAATCATCCAAGATCTTACTGGATTTAATCGGCACTGATTTTGCAACAATCAACCTTGAACTGGAAAAGATAAAAATCTATTTAGGGGATAAAACAAGAATTACACCGGATATCGTGCTTGTCTCCTGCGGATTTTCCAAGGAAAGCAGCGTCGAAGAATTGACTAGCGCGACCTTTCAGCGCAACCGGACATCTTCAATAGCTAATTTGTACCGCCTGCAAAAAGACCGCGAAGTGCCAGTGTATATTGTCAGCTGGTTGTCGAATACCTGCTTTCAACTATTGCAGATAAAACTGGGCGCAACGAGAGAAGACCTGCACGTTGGCGTAAACCGGTTCAAATCGCTGTTAATTCAAAGCCAGATATGGACCGCAAAAGAGTTGACTAATTTTATTTTAGAATTAGCAAAGATTGACAAGAAAATTAAAACAGGTTATCCTGAACCTTATGTTTTGTTAGGAAACTTGCTGATCAGAACAGGTAAAGATGATGGATATTATTATAATTGATTTATGTAAGGAGTTAGTTAATGAGTGAAAATTTTCATGATATAGAAAAGAAAATGCAGCGTTTCTGGGATGAACGCGGGATATTCAAGACCAATCCAAATCCGAAAAAGAAATATTTTATTCTGGATATGTTCCCGTATCCGTCAGGCGATTTACATATTGGCCACTCAAGAAATTATACGATTGGTGACACGGTTACCCGTTTTAAGAAAATCCGCGGATTTGACGTGCTGCACACGTTCGGCTGGGATGCTTTTGGCTTGCCCGCTGAAAATGCCGCGATTATCCATAAAATTCATCCTGAAGCCTGGACCAAAGAGAATATCGAGATATCCAAAAAGCACCTCAAAGAACTCGGTATCGCGTTTGACTGGGATGCAGAAACAACGACCTGCGATCCGGATTTTTACCGCTGGAACCAGTATTTCTTTATTAAGTTTTATGAACGCGGACTGGCATATCGTAAAGAGTCTTATGTCAACTGGTGTCCGAATTGCCAGACCGTGCTTGCTAACGAGCAGGTTAAAGACGGACATTGCTGGCGTTCGACCTGCGGTTCTGCGATTGAGAAGCGTAAGCTGACCCAGTGGTATTTCAAAATTACCGATTATACCCAGCAACTATTAGATGGTTTGAAAGAATTGAAGCACTGGCCCGAACCAGTGAAAATAATGCAGGAAAACTGGATTGGCAGAAGCGAAGGTGTTGAAGTGAATTTTAAATTAGAAGATGGAACAGTTGTCCCAATATTCACAACCCGTCCGGACACTCTGTTTGGTGTTACATTCATGGCATTGGCGCCGGATGCGGTTTTGGCTGAAACAATTTCCAAAGGGACAGAATATGAGAAGAAAGTAAAAGACTATATTGCCGAAGCTTTGAAAAAACCTGAGATTGAGCGGGCTGGTACTGAAACCGAAAAGACCGGAGTTTTTACCGGCAAATATGCGATTAATCCATTAAATAATGAACGCATACCAGTTTATATTGCTGATTTTGTTCTGGCTTCTTATGGAACTGGAATGATTATGGCAGTGCCCGGACATGACCAGCGAGATTTTGAATTTGCCAATAAATACAAGATTCCGATAAAAGTCGTAATCAATCCTTCGGAAACCAAACTCAAAGTAGATTTAATGGATAAAGCTTATATCGATGAAGGTGTAATGACCAATTCTGGACAATTTGATGGTATGAATAATATACAAGGAATAGAAAAGGTTACTGATTATCTTGAATCAAAGGGATTGGGTAAAAGAACAGTTAACTATCGGTTAAAAGACTGGTTGATTTCCCGACAGCGTTATTGGGGAACACCGATACCGATGATTCATTGTCCAAAATGCGGTATTGTACCCGTGCCATTAGATGATTTACCGGTGTTGTTGCCCAAGAACATTACTGACTATGTTCCAAAAGGCAAGTCAGTGCTTGCCGGTGTTCCAGAGTTTATAAACACGACCTGTCCGGTTTGTGGCGGGAAAGCCGAGCGCGACCCGGATACGATGGATACTTTTGTTGATTCATCGTGGTATTTTTTGCGTTATACCGACCCGAAAAATGACAAGATGCCATTTGACCCGAAACGAACCAATCAATGGATGCCGATTGATGAATACGTTGGTGGTATTGAACATGCGACCGGTCACTTAATATATTTCCGTTTCTTTACCAGAGTTTTGCATGATATGGGAATGCTTAAATGTTCTGAACCGTGTGATATATTACATACTCATGGTATGGTAAAGCTGGATGGTATTACAATGTCGAGTTCTAAACGACATGGCGTCTGGCTTGGTGATTTCCTAAAAGAACATGGTGCGGATGTATGCAAACTGGCGGTTTTGTTTGCAGCACCACCGGAAAAAGAGATTGATTGGACGAATGAGATGGTTACTGGTGTTTCAAGATTCTTGAGCCGTATTAAAGCTTTGTATGAAAATACGACACCAAATTTCGATTTGCCCAAATCGGTTATTGCAAACATAACAATGCAATCTCCAGAGCAGAACCTTTATATAAGACTAAATCAGACTATAAAAAAAGTAATCGATGATTCAGAACGAATTCAGTATAACACGGCAATTGCCGCATTAATGGAGTTCTTGAATGATTTGACCGGTTTTGAGAATAAAGAAAACCCGGTTTACAAGTACTCATTGGGAATAATGATTCGATTGCTCGCGCCATTTGCGCCGCATATTTCCGAGTACCTATGGTTGAAATATTCAGGTAAAGAACACAGTGTATTTGAAGAAACCCTGCCCGAACCCGATACGTCAGCATTGAGTTTTACCTCAATCACAATTCCGATTCAGATCCAGGGAAAACTCCGCTCAAAGATTGATGTCTCAGTTGATACTTCTGAACAAGATATTAAATCGCAAGCACTCGCGGATGAGAAAGTCAAGAAATGGATTGAAGGCAAAAAGATAAAGCAAATTATCTACGTTCCAAATCGGTTGGTAAATATAGTAACATCACTGCCAGAAAATAATATTGACAAATAGACAAAAGTAATTAAAGATAATATGGAAAAAATGAAAGCATTTATATGTACTAAATACGGACCACCAGAGGTTCTTCAACTAAGAGAAGTTGAGAAACCCTTGCCGAAGGATAATGAAGTGCTTATTAAAATATATGCAACAGCAGTAACAGCAAGTGATATTTTCATTCGTAGCTCACAATTGCCTATCCAATTTCTAATACCGATGCGCCTAATGTTAGGTTTGACAAAACCAAGGAAGTCCATAATAGGATTGGTGTTGGCAGGAGAGATTGAGTCAATAGGTAAAAACGTAAAGAGATTTAGAATAGGTGACCAAGTTTATGGTCTTACCGGATTTGGACTTGGTGCTTATGCTGAGTACAAATGCATGAAAGAGACAGATTCAACGCATGGATGTTTGGCAATAAAACCGGCTAATATATCCTATGAAGAGGCTACCGTGGTTATTTATGGTGGACTTTTGGCATTTCAATATATGGAAAAGGGAAATATCCAACGTGGACAAAAAGTGCTTATTTATGGAGCTTCTGGAACATCTGGAACAACGGCAATTCAATTAGCTAAGTACTTGGGGGCTAAAGTTACAGGGGTATGCAGCACGACAAATTTGGAGATGGTGAAATCTCTGGGAGCTGAAGCTGTAATTGATTATACCAAAGAGGATACCTTAAACCCAGGAGTACAATACGATTTTATACTTGATGCTGTTGGTAAAATTAAAACTTCAAAATTAAAAGATGCCTGTAAAAAAGCACTTGCTCCAGGAGGAAAATACGTATCAATTGATGATGGAAGTCTAAAGTTAGACTCTAAGCGTCTTGCTTTAATCAAAGAGTTGGTTGAAGCTGGACATATTAAACCAGTTGTTGACAGATGCTATCAATTTGAAGAGATTGTCGAAGCTCACAGGTATGTTGGTAAAGGACATAAAAAAGGCGGAGTAGTAATAAAAGTAAAATAAAAAAATAACGAACGCACAACAAGGACTCATACGCCATGCGGGGTTCAGAAGGTTGTAATTGTCCGTGCTTTCTATTACATTTGTTATCGGTAGATAGAGATGCGACTCTAAAACCCGCACGGTACATAGCCGCGACCGTTATCTGACATTCGGCTTATGGTGAACCCTGCCTTTATCAGTCAACGGTCGACAGAATGCTTCAGGAAGGGCGGGGGTGAACAGATTTTCAGGCACAAAACTACTAAGAAAGTGATGAGAAAGTCAAGAAATGGATTGAAGGCAAAAAGATAAAACAAGTCATCTATGTGCCCAAGCGGCTGATAAATATTGTTATGGAATAATCTCTATTTTAATTATTCCCCACATCTTCTAAATATTAATTGTATTTTTATTAATTAACTAATATAATATTAGTACAAATGTTTAGAAGCGTTATATTTTTTTTGATTTTATTTTTTCTTGGGATAACGATAACTCAGGCGCACCCATATCTATATGATGTTGGGGTAGAACAGATAATATCACCTGATTCAATCCACCAGATAACGACATCAATGACGCCATCAGCATTGGTTAAAAATTACGGTGACTCTTCAGCAAGTTTTTCAGTCGTGTGTTCAATTGCGACACATGGAGTAAATGGCATTTTAAGGTATGCAGATACACAAACAATCAATTCACTTTTACCGGATAGTTCCTTTATTGTAATATTTTCCCAATGGTTGCCATTCGGTTGTGAGCGGTTGATTGTTAAAATAAGAACGATCTTCTCGCAAGACCAGAATCTTTTAAATGACCGGGAAATAAAAGCAATATCCGTGACCATACTCGATTTACCGTATCATCTTTATTACGCCAATTTACACTCGCACTCCAAATATTCGCCATGGGATTTATATAATGGCAATACACCAGAAAGCCTTATCGGGCATCCACGTTATGCATATGCTTATGCCCGAGATACTTCGGGTATTGATATCTTGGCAATTACAGACCATACGCATGACACTTTGCCGCAGATTTCACCTAATTTTGGCGGACAATATTATCTTCCAGAATACTATGACTCGACGAAAATCGCGGCTCAAAGTGCGACAATTCCCAACAGTTTTGTCGCGCTTGCGGGTTTTGAATGGACATCGTTCTACGGTCATATTAATTGTTTCTTTACTGATGATTTCAGATTTAGTGCACTGCTTGAACGGGTTGACAGCATTTATCAATGGTTATTGAATAGACCTTATGGCATCGGACAATTTAACCATCCGACTGCCGGTAATTTTAGTAATTTTGCTTATTTACCAGTTATCGATAGTTCAATGGAGCTTTGTGAGATGCAAAATATCGACCAGGCCAATTTTTATCATATCGCCTTGGATAGCGGATGGCACGCGGGAGTGACTGCAAATCAGGATAATCATGTTTATCAAATACACGGCGGTATTAAATGGGGCGATGGCAATCAGCTAACTGGCATCTGGGCAGACTCACTAACTCTAGGTTCAATACACTCTTCGTTCAAACATATGCGGACTTTTGGCACGCTTGACCGCAACGCATTTCTTTTATTTACTGCAAATGACTCATGGATGGGTTCGTCAGTTCCGAATGGCAATATTGATTTTCATATCATCGCTACTGATCCAGACTCATTCGATTATATCGACAGTATACAAATCGTAACTAACAACGGCATCGTCTTGTACTCTCATAGTTTTAATAATCAAAATTATGGCGAATGGCAAGAAAGTTATACAACGACTGCCAATGAAAATCGATACTTCTTTGTCCGCGCATATGAGCACGATAACGATTTAATCCAATCGTCAGCGATATGGACAACACCTGAAGCGAACATTCAAGAACCAATTACAAACTCGAATATCACTGCTTATCCATTTTTATTAAATAATTATCCCAATCCTTTTATATCGCATACCGTAATCAAATATTCATTACCCAATCAGTGCCGGGTCAAATTAAATGTCTATAATTCATCAGGAGCACTTGTTCGTAAAATACAAGAAGGGGTGCAAAAGCAAGGGTTTTATCAAGCGCTTTGGGATGGTTGCGATGATAACAAACAGAAGGTTAGTAAGGGAATATATTTCTATCGCTTTGAAGCAGGAGATTTCATCACGACTAAAAAGATGCTGATGATAAAGTGATATGAACCCACGAATAACACAAATTTTTCGAATCGAACGAGCTTTATTGATTTAAGAACCATATTGACATGCGATGAAATAGTATTAGAATAAGATTATGCACAATATTACTATCAAAAGTGACAAGCCGGTTGTCTTAATCCCAATTGAACAATACGAAAGCATGAAAGAGACAATACGACTCCTTTCAAACAATCCTAATTTACCCAAAGAACTCCGTAAAAAACGGCGGGAAATGGATAAAGGTCAAGTAATCTCGTTCGATGATTTCAAGAAAAAGTATAAAATAAAATAGTGTATCAACTATTATTTTCAAGGAATACTGAGAAGTTCTTAGCTAATTTTCAAAAGAGAAACCAAAGTTTATTCAAGCGATTCATCGAAATCTTTAGCAACATCTCACAAGACCCTTATAAAGCAACTGCTTTAACCGGAAACTTGAAAGGATATTACTCATATCGAGTAGGAGATTATCGTATTATATACGAAATCATTAAGCAAAAATTATTGGTTTACATAGAAAAAATCGAACACCGCAGAGAAGTTTATAAATAAATCGAAGCAAGAACATTAATCAAATTACCTATGTATCAAATTGATTTATAAATTTGTAATAGAATAAAAAAGACACGACTTAATGCCTGAGACCATTAAACGCACTGATGATGTAAAACCACGAGAAGCAGCCAAGAGTCAACATAGCGGTAGTAATCTTACACTAATTTCCACATTAACTGGCAATTGGATATTAAAGCTTCGTCAGAATTTTGATGTTTCCAAATCAACTATTATCATTTTAACTATCGGCTGGATTTTATCACCGCTCACGCTATATAATGATAGCTTCGTCAATATTCCGATTTCAATGGCGATTGCTTATTTATGTAACCGATTATTGGGATGGAACTTTGTTTCTGTAACTGGTGTCGCTTATATTAGTACAAATATACTGGGACTTCTATTAATTGCACTTGGTATTCGCAGAATTAAAGTAAAATTGCAAATTCCATATTCAAAACTTATACTAAATTCATTAATATTTTTATTTATTTCAATAGTCGTAGCTTATATTATTAATAAATTGTTTTTAAGGTGACAGAGATAGTGTGCACACGTATGTAAATCTATGAGTAAGAATCTTTGATATAAAATCTTAGTCTAAAAATTATATGAAATTTGATAAGTTTACAACAAAAACTGCTGAAGCATTAGAGTCAGCACAGAATATTGCTGTGGAATTTCATCATCAGGAATTGAATCCATTCCATATTCTTTCCGCACTACTAACCCAGGAAGATTCAATTATTCCGCAAATTCTCAGTAAAATCGGAGTCAATACACAGGGTTTTCAAGCAAGAATTAATGATGAGTTATCTAATCAGCCGCAGATAGTTGATGATTCAGCACAAGGACAAATTTATTTATCAAGAGAAGTGAATACGATTCTCTTAGATGCGGAAAAAGAAGCGAAAAAGATGGGCGATGAGTATGTTACTTCTGAGCATATTCTTTTAGCAATGTGCAATGTTCGCACTGGCGCATTATCCAAAATATTCAAAGAATATAATATTACTAAAGATAGTATTTTAAATGTCTTAAAATCAATCCGTGGCAACCAAAGAATAACTGACCAGGAAGCAGAATCAACTTATCAGGCTTTACAGAAATTTAGCCGGGATATTACAGAGTTAGCCAAGCAAGGTAAATTAGACCCGGTAATCGGCAGAGATGATGAGATTCGCCGAGTAATCCAAGTATTATCCCGAAGAACAAAAAACAACCCGGTTTTAATCGGTGAAGCAGGTGTTGGCAAGACTGCGATTATTGAAGGATTAGCGCAAAGAATTATCAGGGGAGATGTACCAGAAAGTTTGGTTGATAGAAAAGTTGTCGGCCTTGATATGGGTTCTTTAGTCGCTGGTACAAAATATCGGGGTGAATTTGAGAGTCGTCTAAAAGCGGTGCTTAAAGATGTATCGAGTTCTGAAGGTAAAATAATTTTATTTATTGATGAACTACATACGGTGGTTGGCGCCGGTGCGGCGGAAGGCGCGATTGATGCGGAGAT
>CAIPLT010000015.1 GCA_903865935.1 Caldifarciminota bacterium | reverse complement strand
GAGTGTTAAAAGAGTTGGTGGAAAATATGACGTATAATAGTAATAGGGGAGAAACGTAATACCGATTGATTTGGATTCTAAAAGTGAAGCTAATGACGGATTTTGTAGTACATCAGTTTCTAAGTCAGATATGATTCCTGAGAAATCTTCTCCCATCGCTTTCAGACGATTCGATGTACTCGGAAATGTTGGTTCTTGCGGTCGTTCATTATAATACCAATATTGACCGTAAACCAAACTGCCGGCTAGTAATATTATGATTACAACAGACATATATGACATTCTGTTATGCATATGTCCTCCCGATACACAACAATTGTATATCTAAACCTTATAATGTCAATATACTTAACATGTCCTTTGTGACTAATTCTGAAGCTTTTTATTTGCCTTGCAGGTGAGTATATCAGGACGGTTCTCTTTTAGTTGCATTACAATCAGTGTTTATCCGTGGCTAAAAAAATCCCGTTAATCCTGTCAAAAAGAATTCGGTCGTCTATGAAATTTAGTCTTTCCCTTTCTTAATAAACGGTGTTAGTAAATCAATTGGGATTGGGAGAACTATCGTTGAATTCTTTTCGGTTGCAATTTCGGTCAGAGTCTGAAGAAATCTTAACTGGATCGATATTGGTGCTTTAGCTAAAACTTCCGCCGCTTCCCGCAGTTTTTCTGCTGCTTGAGATTCGCCTTCCGCGTGAATTACTTTTGCCCGACGTTCACGCTCGGCTTCGGCTTGGCGGGCAATCGCACGCCGCATCGATTCCGGAATATCAACATGTTTTATTTCGACCATTGAAACTTTAATTCCCCATGGATCGGTCTGTTCATCGATGATTTTTTGTAATCGGTGATTAATCAAATCCCGTTTCATCAACAAGTCATCAAGTTCATATTCTCCCAAGACACTACGGAGTGTTGTTTGGGCAATTTGTGATGTTGCGTAAAGATAATTTTCAACTTCAATTATCGCTTTTGCTGCATCAAACGGACGAAAATACGCAACCGCGTTTACACTAAGCGATACATTATCTTTGGTGATGACATCTTGTGGTGGAACATCTAAAGTAACCACGCGTAAGCCAACCTTGACCATTCGGTCAATAAAAGGTATTAGAAGTATCAACCCCGGTCCTTTGATACCAATGAACCGACCTAAACGGAAAATCACGCCGCGTTCATATTCTCGCAAAATTTTTATCATTGTCGACAAAATAATGATAACAATGATTATTAATGCAATTAGACTATACATAGTACCTCCATAGACGTTTTGATTTTTACAAAATGATTAATAAATACTTTATAAATGATACTCATTACTTATCGATTGTTGTGTCTCTCCATGGAACGATTCTCTTTTTTGTTGCACTTCAATCCGTGTTTATCCGTGGCTAAATTCTTTAGAAGGAGATTAAATCTTCCATCCCATAAAGCCCGGGTTTTTGATTAACAATAAATCTTATCGATTTTACAACCCCCGAAGCAAAAGTATTACGGCTGGTGGCGCGGTGTATTAATTCTATTCGTTCACCATTACCGATAAACATCACATTGTGCTCACCGACAATATCACCCGCTCTAATTGAATGGACTCTTGCCTCTTGTTTCTTGCCACCCGCCTTTGGTGAGGCCCGCCTTTGGCGGCTTGCTTCTTTGATTATCTCGGCCAATTTTGTTGCTGTTCCGCTTGGTACATCGCGCTTCATCTTGTGATGGGCTTCGATGATTTCAATGTCAAAGTCTTTTAGAGTTTTGGCTGCAGTTTTGGTTAATTGGTACAATAAATTTATACCGATTGAGAAATTAGCTGACATTAAAATCGGAATCTTTCTGGCATACTTTTTAATATATGCAATATCTTTATAACCGGTTGTACCGATTATATAAGGTATTTTGGCTTGAGCCGCGATTTTCAGATTGTCTAAAGTTATTTCAGGAATCGCAAATTCAACTATTACATCAGCAGTCTTTACGATTGAGCTGAGATTAGCCTGAATAAAACCTTTACCAATTGGCTGACCAATTAAAGGGTGACCAACTGCTTCAATACCACCGATAATATTTATATCTTTCTCATTGGCGAGAGCTGAAACTACCGCGTTCGACATCTTGCCACAGGCACCGACGATAATGACGTTTGTCATTGATTGAAAGATTCTAAAATTTAAAGATTGAAAGATTCATATATAATTAATCTGTAATCTTCAATCTGAAATCTTTTAATTGTTGGCGGATAACTTTTTTGTTTTCTATTGATGGTTGAGTTAAAGGCAACCGAACTCGACCTGATGGTATTCCTAAAACCGACATTGCATATTTAATTGGTATCGGATTGGTTTCAATGAATATTGTTTTGTATAAAGGAAACAGCTTCTGATTTAACTCGTAAGCTTTTTTAGTTTCACCTTTGAAATAACTTTCTATCATCTCAGTCATTAGTTTTGGCACAATGTTAGCGATGACCGATATTACACCTTTTCCGCCAATTGATAACATTGGCAGGGTTAATGAATCATCACCCGAAAGCAAAGTAAAGGTTTTTCCGCATCGCTTTACAATCTCAGTTGCCTGGTCTAAACTACCCGCCGCTTCTTTAACGCCAATAATTATTTTGGGAAATTCTTTATGCAACCGCTCTATTGTTGCGGGCAACATATTAACACCAGTCCGCCCAGGAATATTGTAGATGATTATAGGTAATTTTACTGATTTCGCGATTGCTTTGAAATGCTCATATAGACCTTCCTGGGTTGGTTTATTATAATAGGGCGTAACAATCAGACATGCGTCAGCGCTAAGTTCTTTTGCTTTTTGGGTTAGCTTAATTGTCTTGTCGGTTGAATTAGTTCCAGTGCCAGGAATGACTGGTCGTTTTCCTTTCACCGTGTCAATCGTTGTTTTGACTACTTGTTCCCATTCCTGTTCGGCAAGTGTCGGTGATTCACCAGTTGTGCCGCAAGGAACAAAGCCATTTGTATTATTTGCCAGCTGAAACTTTATGTTACTTTTTAAACCCTCTAAATCTAATTGATTATTCTTATTAAATGGTGTGATTAATGCAACAATCGAACCTGAAAGTTTTTTCATTTTCTCTGCTTTCTCTGCGACCTCTGCGGTTAAATCGATTCTTTAATGATTTCGTCGATTTCAGCAGTATCGAGAATTTCCTTTTCGAGTAGTTTTTGAGCTAGGGCTTTGAGTTTTTTGACATTGTCTTGTAGCAGGCGGTGCGCTTCTCGATGGGCTTCTTCGACAAATCGGCGAATTTCGCTGTCAATCAATTTGGCGGTTTCTTCAGAGAAGTTACGATGCAACCCCATTTCCCGACCAAGGAAAATCTCTTCGTCCTGCTTGCCTAAACTCAGCGGTCCGAGCTTCTCGCTCATACCCCACTCGCAAGCCATTTTTCTCGCTAAAATGGTTGCACGGTTAATATCGTCACGGGCGCCAGTTGAGATATCATTAAACTCCAATTCTTCTGCAACTCTGCCACCAAGCATTATCGTTAATTGATTAACGCAGTATGATTTCGGATAAATTTTACGGTCATCAATCGGTAATTGTTGGGTAACACCGAGTGCCTGACCGCGAGGGATAATCGTAACTTTGTGAATCGGGTCAGTGCCGGGAATAAGCCGGGAAACTAAGGTGTGACCGGCTTCATGAAAAGCAATCCACTTCTTCTCATTGTCGGATATTAACAAACTTTTGCGCTCAACCCCCATCAAAACTTTATCTTTAGCATCTTCAAAATCCTGCATTTCTACGGTTGCTTTATTTCTGCGGGCGGCTAAGAGGGCTGCCTCATTGACCATATTGGCTAAATCCGCGCCGGTAAAACCCGATGTGCCGCGTGCTAAAATTTTTACATCAACATCTTTGCCAAGCGGGATTTTCTTGGTGTGAACTTTTAAGATTCCTTCACGACCGACAACATCAGGTCGGTCAACAACAATCTGCCGGTCAAAGCGTCCGGGACGCAGTAGTGCATAATCAAGGATATCCGGACGGTTGGTTGCCGCCATAATAATAACACCTTCCTGGGTATCAAATCCATCCATCTCGACTAAAAGTTGATTTAAGGTCTGTTCGCGCTCATCATGACCGCCACCCAGACCGGCACCGCGCTGTCTGCCAACCGCATCAATTTCATCAATAAAAATAATGCACGGGGCATTACGTTTGCCCTGTTCAAATAAATCCCTGACCCGAGCCGCACCAACGCCGACAAACATCTCGACAAAATCAGAACCGGAGATTGATAAAAATGGAACACCAGCTTCGCCGGCAACTGCCCGGGCTAAGAGTGTTTTACCAGTACCAGTTGGACCAACCAATAAAACGCCTTTGGGAATTTTACCACCTAATTTCTGAAATTTCTGAGGCGATTTTAAGAATTCAATGACTTCTTTTAACTCATCTTTCGCTTCATCAACACCCGCGACATCTTCAAATGTTGTTTTGGGCCGGTCAGTAGCCAATAATCGAGCCTTGCTTTTGCCAAAACTGAATGCACGGTCTGAACCCTGTGACATACGCCGGATGAAAAATATCCAGATGCCGATAAATAAGACCCATGGAATAGCCGAGATTAATATCGAAGACCATGGCGACGAATGCTTGCCAATTATTGAAACATTGTTCTGTTTAAGTTTTGAAACCATTTCCGGGTCGTCAAAAGAAGGTTGAGTGGTTTTAAATTCCTTGTACGGGATTCGATTCTTATCCGATGTTTTGTAAGATTCTTGTTTTAAGCTGCCGGAAATTTCTTTATCAGTAAAGACGACCGATTTAATGTTGTCATTGTTCAGTTCGGTGAGAAATTGTGAATAATTAATGGGTTCCACTTTACCGCCGTGGCGCAGGACTAAAAAGTTCCAGACCGCCCAGGCAACGATAAATACTAATAACCAGATAAAAATATTACTTAAGATAGGGTTTCGAAAAGGTTGTTTTGGCATTTTTTTCAATTTAATTTCATCTTTCTAATTTTAATTTTTAAACATTCTTTTATTTTATTAGTTATTAGACCAATATTTGAACGTCGGGATCCGATAATCCAGAGAATATTATTAGCATCGCATAATAACGGCAGCTGGTCGCGCAGGCGAACCGGAATTTTATCATCAATTAAGATATCTTTCAACTTTTTTTCTTTGCCTTTGAACGGAATAAACCGGTCGCCGGTCTTTCTCAGTCGGATTGATAAAGGTGGTGTGATTTGCGATTTGTCAAATACCGCAGAATCATTATCAAATGACATTTTTTCATTTTTTATAATATCAGCATTAAGTTCCAAATTCAATTCAGGAATTTTTGTATTTTCGCCAATATTTACCTTCCAGATTTTATCCGCCAATTCAGGTGCCTTTTGTTTATTTCCGATGATATGTAAATAATTATATTCCTTGCATACGCTCATTTCGGGATTTATTTCTAATCTTTTTCCAGATGATTTTTTGGTCAGTTCTAAGATTGATTCGATTTCTTTAAACTCCAATGCCGGTAGAATTTGCTTTATAATTTCTCTTTGTATCGAATGATTATATGACAAAAGTTTTTTAATGTCAAGCTTGATGCACCCTTTGTCAGCTTTATTTAACACGGTTTGTTGGGCTTGTTGAGCCATTAGAGTAATATCGTTATCAATCGTTCGGACAATTTGGGAGTTACGCATAACGGTCTTGGCTAAATTAGGATTAAGTTCTTCGAGTAATGGAATGATTTTGTGGCGGATGTAATTGCGACGCAGTCCTAATTCGAGATTAGTTAAATCGTGGCAATAATTAAGTTTATTGCTTTTTAAATACGCCAGAATTTCTGAGCGGTCAGTTTCAATCAGCGGTCGGATAATATTATCTCTTTTGGGTGGAATACCAGCAAGACCAGCCAGACCAGTTCCTCTGATTAAATTTATAATTACAGTTTCAACATTATCATTGGCATTATGACCAATCGCAATCTTGTTGCAATGTAAGCGCTTTGCCCATTTGGAAAGCTCTTCGTATCTTAAAACCCGGGCGCTCTCTTCGATTGATAATTTATGCTTTTGAGCATATTTTTTAACGTCGACTTTTTCACTTCGGACCGGGACATTCCATTTTTTACAGACTTTAATTGCAAACTGCTCGTCTTGGCCGGCTGCTTTTGTCCTCAACCGGTGATTAATATGCAAGGCACAGATTTTAATATTTAATAAATCTTTTATAACATTCAGAGAATGGAGAAGCGCCATTGAATCCGGACCGCCGGAAAATCCGACCAGAACCTTATCGCCGGAATCAAACATATTAAATTTTTCAGCTGTCGCTAATATTTTTTTCTGGAATCTATCTGTCATTGACCGCGAAAATAAAAAAGAAGGAGAGAGTATAAGCTTATATAACTCTCTCCTGTTTTATAGTTTTTATCTTAAAACCGATTTCATTGCTGATTCAAAGATATCAATCGCAGTGTGCGCTTCTTCTTCGGTCACGATAAGTGACGGTGAGAATCTAATCGCGTTTGCACCACAACCCTGCATTAATAGACCTTTTTCAAAGCATTTATAAATAATGCCGTTACGTTTTTCAGTCAGCGGTTTTTTGCTGATTGAGTCTTCGACCAGTTCGATGCCGATCATCAATCCCTTACCGCGGACATCGCCAATCGCTTCATATTTTGCCTGGAGCGCTTCTAATCGTTTCATAATCACTGCTCCGACCTTAGCCGCATTTTCGACCAGACCATTTTCGAGCAGTTTAATCGTTGCCATTGCTGCAGCACAGCAAACCGGATTACCGCCAAACGTCGATGCGTGAGCACCAGGCGGCCAGCTCATTAAACTGGCACTGGCGATAAATGCGCCTAAAGGCATACCAGAGGCGATACCTTTAGCAACACAATACACATCCGCCATCGTATCCCAATGTTCCATCGCAAACATCTTGCCGGTTCTGCCCATGCCGGATTGAACTTCGTCGGCAATCATCAGTATGCCATATTTCTGCATCAGTTCCTTAAGTTTCTGAAAATAACCGGGTGGCGGAACAACATAACCGCCTTCACCCTGAATCGGTTCAATAAAGATTGCGCAAGTTTCATCGGGCGGGAGCACTTTTTTGAATAATTGGTCTTCAATATATTTAATACAGGCAAAATCACAGCCAGGATATTCTAAATTATATGCGCATCGATAACAATAGGCATAGGGAATATGGAAAATACCTGGAAGTAATGGTCCAAAACCCTGTTTTTGGGTTACTTTACTACCGGTTAAAGATAATGCTCCTAATGTCCGACCATGGAATGAGCCAAGAAATGCGATTGCATACTTGCGCTTGGTCATATAACGGGCTAATTTGAAAGCGCCCTCAACTGTTTCCGCACCAGAATTGGCAAAGAATACCCTTTTGTTCATTCCTCCCGGAGCAATTTCCGCTAATTTTTCCGCTAACTGGGTCTGTAAAGGATAATAATAATCGGTTCCCGACATGTGGATTAACTTTTCTGCTTGTTTCTGTATTGCCTCAACGACTTGCGGATGACAATGCCCGGTCGAACAGACCGCAATCCCGGCATTAAAATCGAGAAATTTATTACCATCAACATCCCATACCCAACATCCTTCGCCGTGTTCAATTACCGCCGGATAACTTCGAGTGTATGACGGTGAAATATATTTTTTGTCTTTTCTTAATAATTTCTGTGCTTTGGGACCGGGTAAATTTGTTATAATCTTAGGTTTCTGCATAATACTCCTCTCTATAAAATAAATTTATTGTTCTATAGGTCTAAAATCTTAGACAAAATTAGGATAATTTTAACAAAGAACAAAGTTTTTCGCAGCAAATTATAACTTATTTATTGATTAAAGTCAACTCAGCGCCTATATCTAAGTATGTAATAAATATTGATTTGATAATTTATAAAAAAGGGGGCAAACAAGCCCCCTTTAGTTGATTTTTATTATTTATTGTACGATAAGCTTCAGCTCGGTCCGATTATTTGCTGTCTCATATCTCAAAAAGTAGATGCCTTTAGCAAGATTTTGAGCTGATAGATTAACGGTATAAGTTCCCACATTAAGATAACCATCATTGAGTATTTCAATCAGTCTTCCATTGGTGTTGAAGAGTTTAATTGTAACATTTCCAGAAATCGGTACATTATATTGGATTGTTGTCAGTCCGGTAAGCGGGTTAGGGGAAATATTAATTAGGGATTGGAGAATTGGGGTTGGGGCGTTTACGGTCTGTATCAACTCTGATATTTGTCCTTTGACATTTGATTTTTCGTCAGTCGGTACATATTTCCAGAATTCGGGCGTGTTATTACCTTTGAGCAACCAAACTGCACCATTGGCATAAGTCATTGCACCACCGGTCTTGATAACTGACTTCTTGTGCAGTCTTGGCGCTGAATCAGCTCGTGTCCAGCTTGCCCCCGGTGTATATTTCCACATGAAGTTATACCCGCCACCTTTGGTTGCATAGATGACACTGCCATCGTTTGTCATTGTTGCACCATCCTTCACATACACCTTCTTGAGCTTCGGAACACCATTAGTCAGTAATGAATCAAATGGCGGTATCGTATCATTTGTGAGTTGGGTCCAGGTATTAGTTCCAGTATCATAGGAGAAGAAGTAATTCGGCTTGTCATTGGACTTCATCGCATAGATTACACCATTGACTTCAGTTATGCAGGCGCCATCTTTCCAGACCTTCTGTTTTGGACCAAGTGCTAAAGAAGCCAGTGGAGTCCATATGTTGCCAGTCGGGTTATAGACAAAGAAGTTGTTCGGGTCGGTCTTTTTCTGGTTTCCGGCTAACAGGTATACCTTGCCATTGAACCAGATGATTGATGTGCCGCCTTTGAGTCCTTTGGGTACCGGTACAAATGCTTTTGCTACCCATTTGTTACTGTCGGCTGCGATATCATATGCCCAGAATTCAGGCACGCCATTGCCTTTGGTCACATAGATAGTGTGGTCGCCGTCAAAGCACATTGATGCACCCTTTGCCACGACCTTTTTATTAATCTTAGTCGGGTCAGTGACTTTAACGCCATTGGGTATGCTGTCATTCTGTAGCCAGGTCCAGGAACCACCGTATCTGTAAAACTCTCTTGACTTGCCGCGGAATGCATATAAAACATCGGCATCTTTTGTCCCGGTTACGGCAACAATCGCACCGCCGTCTTTAACATATTTTCCAGCAACCTGGGTTGGCATAGATTCTTGCTGTGTCCAGCCGGGTGTTGCAGTCATGGAAAAGATTGCGTGAATCGTATGGTTGTCGGTTATATCAGTAAACGGATATGACGTGACCGCACCAACGCTCACCCCGTCAACCAAAACACTGTCCAGCACATATGTAGGATTTGCGGCAATCGTAAAGGTAGTGTCATCGCCATAATTCACAAGAACTGCACCCGAAGGGGTGATTGTCCCGCCGCTGGTCGCAGTTGCGGTGATAGTATAAGTGTTAATTGAAAAATAAGCGTCAATTGTATGGTCAGTCAAGACGTTTTCAAATTTATAAGAAGTGGAATCTGCACCGTGATTGACACCATCAACAACCAGACTATCTAGATGATGACCGATGTCCGGTGTAATAATAAAAGTTGTATCTTCTCCGTCATTAACAATTACCACACCCGATGGTGTAATCGTTCCCGGACCGATTGCACTGGCGAAAATCGAGTGCGGATTGTACGGTGCATATTCATCCGCGCCAATATCCGGTGTCAATGGATTACGCGCATCACCATCAAAGTCATTGGTAATTGCGACAAACGGTGTTGCAAGATTGTTAACATTACTTGACAAGGGATTGATATGTAAATCGGTCGTACTCACAAAGTCCGGATTTATACTGATGCTATTTGAATCTAAGTTGGTTGCATTCTGCCAATTGGTGAGCGAGTCATAATTTATTCCGTTCCGATAACCAACATACTGACTATTACTGCTAGGTGTTAGTACATACAGGTCATTGTAATCAGAAGTCACACCCGGCACTCCGGTTGAATCAAAAATACAATAAGATGCACCGCTACCGCCGGTCCGATCATTAAAGACAATATTATTCTTAATGTTAAGATTGGCTCGATTACGGGCAATGCCAGCTGATAAACCATTAGCTGCAGTTCCCGCCAGATAAATTGAATTGTAAAAAATGTTGTAATTAGTATTAACTGGTCCACCAACACCGATACCGTAAATATTATTATTATCAGGAGTAGCAGTTGAATTTAAATAGATGAAGTTATTGGCAATCGTGTTCGTGTCGGTAGTTAGAGTAGCGGTTAAATACATGCCGAGTTGCGATGAAGTACCGCCCGGATAATACGGTATAAATCCACCAATTCTATTCTGTGTGGCAATTAATCCTTGACCGGAACCAAAGGTATAAATTCCGTACATATATTGGCTAAGTTGAGGGGTCGTCGAATAAATGTTACATTCCGTAATGGTCGTGTTGGGACTGTAACTGCCAACTGTAACACCGGCCATATAAAAGTTATAGATATTGCAGTGCCTGATTATGTTATTCATATTTTGATAACTACTGGAACTCGCGGTAACGTAAACACTATTGTATAGTACGGTATCTTGTCCTCGGGTAATATCACAATGCTCAATCAGATTTTCACTATTACCTGAAGCTGAACCCGTAGCACTGGTATAGATTGATAAGGCGTGACCAAAATTCCCTTGCCCTTTAATAATACAATTCTTAATTGTGTTGTACGAAGCACCGTTAATCAAACGAATGGTTGATGGTCCACTGGCAATGGAAGTATTATAAATAACTAAATCTTTTGATGTGTCTGAAGCTGAACCGTCGATAGTCAATCGGTTAATTGACTTTATATTAATAAGCGCGGTTGAGTTATTACCGATAATTGAACATTGCAATACTGGCTTAATGGTCAAATTCCAACCTCCACCTGAATACAGTGCCGGTATCGTGCATACCAAGGGAAAAGTTTCTGACGGATAATTTACATCCATTAATCTTAATGTAACATCACCGGTAATGGTTGAGTCTTTCCAGGCTTTTAAGGCATCGGTGATGGTCGTGAAGGTCTGTCCGACTCCAACATTGTATGAGCCGGAAAGTGATGCAATAACTGGACTGGTAATGCTTATTGATAATAATACTGCGATTATTATAATATGCTTATTTTTACTCATTATTCCTCCAAATTGTTCATATTTTCCAATTACATCTATTGAATTATAAACCCTGTTTATGGATTGTCAAGCATTGATTATTTGATTAAAATAAAAAGGGCGGGGCATGCCCGCCCTGTCTTAATATTATATTATTATTGAATAATCAGTTTATGTTCAGCCCGATTATTCTCCGCTTCGTATTTTAAGAAGTAGATGCCTTTGGCAAGATTATTTGTCGTAAGATTCATTATATAAGTACCCGTATTAAGATATTCATCGCTCAATATATCAATTAGTCTTCCATCAGCATTATAGAGTTTGATTGTGACTTTGCCAGAAATTGGTACGGTATATTGAATTGTTGTCAGTTTGGTCATTGGATTGGGTGAAATACTGATTTGTGATTGGAGATTTATAATAGGTGATTGGGTATTTACAGTCTGTATCACTTTTGACATTTGAGTTTTGAAATTTGACTTTTCGGTCGGCACGTATTTCCAGAATTCCGGCGAGTTATTACCTTTGAGTAACCAGACTGCACCATTGGCATAAGTCATTGCGCCACCGGTTTTGATAACTGATTTCTTGTGCAGTCTTGGCGTTGAATCTGACCGAGTCCAGCCTAAGCCCGGTGCATATTTCCAGACGAAGTTGTAACCGCCGCCCTTGGTCGCATAGATGACACTGCCATCAGTCGCCATTGAAGCGCCATCTTTTACGTACACTTTCTTGAGCTTGCCAACGCTATTGGTCAACAATGAATCAAATGGTGGTATCGTGTCCGCAGTCAGTTCGGTCCAGGTCTTTAAACCGGTATCATAGGAGAAGAAATAATTTGGTTTGTCATTGGATTTCATCGCATAGATTACACCATTGACTTCAGTGATGCATGCACCGTCTTTCCAGACCTTGGTCTTGGGTCCAAGAACAAGTGAAGCAAGTGGAGTCCATGGTGTGCCAAGTGCGGTATCACCAGCCGGGTCATAGACAAAGAAGTTGTTCAGGTCGGTCTTCTTCTGGTTGCCGGCTAACAGGTATACCTTGTCATTGAACCAGATGATTGACGTACCGCCTTTGAGTCCTTTGGGTACTGGCACGAATGCTTTTGCTACCCATTTGTTGCTATCTGCTGCTAAATCATATGCCCAGAACTCTCTGGTGCCGTTACCTTTGGTCGCATAGATGGTGTGATTTTTGTTAAAGCACATTGAGGCACCTTTTGCCACGACCTTCTTGTTAATCTTGGTCGGGTCAGTTGGTTTCAAGCCATTAGGGATACTGTCATTCTGTAGCCAGGTCCAGACGCCAGCATTATAGCTATAAAATTCCCTTGACTTACCGCGGAATGCGTACAAGATATCGGCATCTTTAGTGCCAGTCACCCTAACCAGTGCGCCGCCGTCTTTAGTATATTTACCAGCAACTTGAGTTGGCAGAGATTCTTTCTGTGTCCAGCCCGGTGTCGCAGTCATGGTAAACATCGCATGAATTGTGTGGTTATCCTGCACATCTGTGAATGGATAGGTGGTCACTGCACCAACGCTGACGTCGTCTACCAAAACGCTGTCAAGCACATAAGTCGGATTTGCGGTAATTGTGAAAGTAGTGTCATCACCATAATTGATTGTAATTGCGCCGGACGGCATGATTGTCCCACCGGTTGTTGCAGTTGCAGTGATGATATAGGTATTGATTGAAAAATAAGCAGTGATATTATGGTCGGTTAAAACATTAATAAACCGGTATGATGTCGAGTCAGCACCATGATTTGCACCATCTATGATTAAACTGTCAAGATGATGACCGATATCAGGTACAATTGCAAAGGTCGTGTCAGTGCCTTCATATACAATCACCGCACCGGACGGTGTGATTGTGCCACCGTCAATTGCAGTTGCAGTAATCGTATAACCAGTCGGACCGCCGAGCTGGCGGTATTTGATTGTTGCACAATCATAGTAAGTTCCTAATCCAATACTACGACCAGTAACATAGACATTTCCTGTATTGTCAATATCAATTGCATACGCTTGCTCAGTGCTGTCGCAATAATTATATCTCGCAGTCCATAAAGTCTCACAAGACGGATTAAATTTTATCGTTATAAAATCAGTTCTCGTTGAGCCGACTTGTCGTGTATATCCGGCTATATAAACATTACCCATTGCATCAAGCACCATTCCCCTTTGTCCGTCTTTATCAAGCGGTAAATCATATCCACCCGGACCATTGTACCTTGCTCTTCCAACTTCACTGCCCGAAGAGTTATATTTAATAAGGATAAGGTCCCCACCAGGTCCACCAGGTGCATAACTGGTCCCATATACATAAATATTACCAGAGCCATCAACTTTAATCCAATATCCTCCATCGGGTCCGGTCGTATCAGGATTATTATATGATTGAACCCATTGTTGATTTCCTAAAGAATCATATTTGATGGTTACAATGTTATAATCAATACCACCCGTATTTGTGTTCAAACTCGCTCCAGTGATATAGACATTGTTTGAAGCATCAAATGCAATAGCACGAGCTTCGTCATTAGTATCACCAACGCCATTATAGGTTCTAACCCAAAAAGTGTCACCGTTGGTTGGATTATATTTTGCAACAGCATAGTCAGTTCCATGACCTGCATTTTTTGTTTTTGATACGATAAAAGGATTTCCAGTATTATCAAGTGCTAAATCAGATGGGTAGAAAACACTCGCACCACCAAAACTATCTTGTTTTGCCCATAATTGATTACCGGCAGAATCGTATTTTACTGTTACATACACAGCTTTTCTTGGAGTTGGCGTTTGTGCATATCCTGTAATATAAACATTTTCCTGAGCATCAAGCACTAATTTTCTTGCAAAGTCATAACCACCGGCTCCATGATCGTATACTCTTACCCATGCTTGCGTACCATCAGGAAGATATTTAACTGTTATGTAGTTTCCATTGCCAGTTTCCATTGTATATCCAGTTGCATAGACATTACCAGTACTACCGACTGCAACTGCGCGTAACACCTGGTCACCAGTTCTGACTGGTGTTCTTGTCCAAACTGTGTCACCAGATGCGTTATACTTTACTACAAGTAACTCACATGGTGTCCCCAAATAGTTACTTGAACCAGCAATATAAACATTACCACTGCCATCAACATCTAGACCGTATACGTAATCAGAACCAGTTGCTGATGCGCTGGTCCATCGTCTTGTCCAGAGCGTTTCGGCTTGTGCGTTCACAAGACTGACTAGTCCGATAAGAACTAACAGGGTTACGATAAATATGTTTTTTGTTTGAATCATTTTACCTCCATTTGGTTTGATAACCAAATTTTATGAAATGAGATATTTAATAATAACATTAAATATTGTTTTATTTGTCCAACTATTGAATTATAAGTCTGACATATAGCATGTCAAGTGTTGGTTCCAAATCGCAGGTATCATTAGTGCATAGCCCGTAGAGAACGCAGAAAAATTTTTTATTATGGAATGTAGAATTTGGAATATGGAATCTGGAATAAGAATCAAGAATTTAGATTAAAAATTAAATGGTAAAATTTAAATGCAGACATAAAAATCTAGTCAATTTAGAAAATATTAGACACAAAAAAACGTATACTTAAAAGTTGCATAATTTTGATGCAGAAATATAATCTAACTCTTTAACCCCGAACTACTAATCTCTAAGACCTATCGAGCAGAGGGTAGCATTCCCTCCATTGGGTACGAAATCATCAATGAGAGTATCTAAACGTCTGTTTTGCGGATTTATTATTCTATTTATTACAGAATATATTATTGAAGCAATTAAGTTATCTATTATAGATGTTATTTCTCTATGTATAAGCCAATCTATTACTAAGTTATTTGGAGTATAAACTAGGCCACAGGAAAAATAAGAAGGGGGCGAATCGCCCCCTTGATTATTTGTTATTGATTACTGCACAATCAGTTTTATATTGTGCTTATTATTGGAAGTCTCGTATCTTAAGAAGTAGATACCTTTGGCAAGATTCTTTGACGAGAGATTCATTATGTAACTGCCCGCATTTAGATAACCGTCGTTTAAGATTTTAATCAGTTCTCCATTGGTATTGTAGAGCTTGATTGATATTTTACCAGAAACCGGCATGGTATATTGAATTGTAGTTAGTTTGGTAAATGGATTGGGAATAATATTAATTTGGGATTGGAGATTTGGGATTTGGGATTGAGTATTTATGGTCTGTATCACGTTTGACATTTGACCTTTGACATTTGACTTTTCTGATGGTACATATTTCCAGAATTCAGGTGTGTTATTGCCTTTGAGCAACCAAACTGCGCCATCGACATAAGCGAGGGCTCCGCCGGTCTTCACGACCGATTTCTTGTGCAGTCTAGGAATTGAATCTTCTCGTGTCCAGACGCCAGGTGCACCAGGTGTATACTTCCAGAATACGTTAGTGCCGCCACCTTTGACCATATAGATTGTGCTACCGTCATTCGTCATTGCCGCGCCATCTTTCACGAGTAACTTTTTCTTCCACTTGCCATACAGACTGTCGCCCAATGGCATTGAATCAGACGCTGACCATGTGCTGGTTGTCGTATCATAAGCATAGAAATAATTGCCTTTGTCGCCGCCTTTGAGTGCATAGATGACTCCACCCATTTCGGTAATACAGCTGCCGTCTTTGAACGGTTTGAGACTTGGTCCGAGTGCGATTGATGGGCCAGTGGTCCAGGTGTTAGTCAGAACATCATAGACATAGAAGTTATTCGGGTCGGTCTTTTTCTGACTGCCGGCTAACAGATAAACTTTACCATTAAGATATGCAATTGAAGTACCGCCTTTGAGCGATTTTGGTACGGTAACAAATGGTTTTGCATGCCAGGTGCTGTCCGAAATAGTATATGCCCAGAATTCAATGGTGCCATTACCTTTGGTCGCATAGATTGTATTATCTCCGTCATAACAAAGAGCTGCGCCTTTGGCAATCTGTTTCTTATTAGTCTTGAGTGGGTTAGTTGGTTTCACACCATAGAGCAGTGTTTCTTTTGCAATCCAGCCAGCATCATACTTATAGAATTCCTTTTTCTTGTTGCCACGGAAAGCATAAAGAGCGCCAGATGATTTTTCTGGAACTGGAACCGCGACTAATGAACCGCCGTCTTTCACGTATTTGCCAGAAACTCCGGTTGGCATTGATTCTTGTTGAGTCCAACCAGGTGTTAGTTGTACGACTTCTAAGGTAGTTGATTGTTTGTCATTATAGATTCTCCAGTCGTTGTTTAATTCGGTTGAACAACTGACAGCATAACTGCCAATAGTCGCAAGCCAGGAGTCAAACGCGACTTCGAGCGATTCGCCGGGTGCCAGTGCCAAGCCCGATGTGTCATCACTGTAAACATCGCCAATTTTGAAATTCGCAGCAAAGGTCTCGGTAGTTGCGCCAAGGTTTTTGACAACTGCCCTTGGTATTACCGAAGAACCATCATTTATGGTTCCGGTTGGTTCTTTGATTTGCGTTACGCCGACATCGCCGGGTTCGCCAGCAATCAATTTATAGATGATACCGCCGGTCATCAGAATTAAACTGGGGTCATACTCAAATTTCAGCGTGCAGCAGACCTGAACAATTCCAAAATCACCACGCAGGGCGGATAATGGTGGTGTTATAATAACCGGCACCGGCCAAAATGTGTCAGTCGGTGAAAGTAACATACTATCTGGAAATGGTGGCATCTCCGCCATCCAACCTGAAGGCATATATAGTGGTTCTAAATGTAGATGTCGCCAAACTGGCACCCCGGTTGGATTACCCGCGCCAAAACTCATCATCTGACCATTCCCGCCAACCCCGCCTTTAACCGTGTTAAAATTATGACAAGCAATATCGTTATCATCCGGTACATCCAGATCGCGAAGTGTATCCGAACCGCTTTCAACCGTTGCAACCATACAGTAATGGTCTTCACCAAATGTATTGGAATCTGGTGTCCAGACAAAGACAAAGGTTGTTTCACCATCTCTTTTAGAATTTGCCCAACTTTCATAATACCATTGATATTGCCCGATAGTGTCCTTATTTCCTGGAGGAATTGTCTTATTAATCAGAGAATCTGTATAAAGAACGCTGGTCCTTGCCCGAAGACTTACATCTGGGTCGTGAACTTCAATAATTATCCGGGCGGTCTGATTGTCCGGTCGCATATTTCGCGCAGTTACAAAAACCGAACACGGTTCAGCTAATACCGGCGGATCAGGTTTAAGTGATATATCCGGACTTTGCCAGAAAACATCACCTGGATATTTTACCACTCCATAGTCATCAGTTGCGGTCTTAATCCATACCTTGTCAACCGAATCGGTTGGATAAAGATAAGCTACTAAATCCTTGTCGTCTTGTTCTAAAGTTCTTTGTTTAGTGGATGCCTGATATCCAATACCGTACATCGTCTTATCGTTATCATAGTACTTATAAATGTCATTTGAACCTAAAGAGTGACCAAACTCGTGAGTCAATGTGCTCTGAAAATCATAAGTGTCACCCTGTGGACTATCGGTGTAGCACCAATGAAACTTTTGAGCAACGGAGATATCAAATTCGGTAAGTGCGTAGGTAGATGTATTATACCACCAGTAAGTACCAGCCAACCAAGTAGTATCAGAATTGACACGGGGAAAAACGATTGCATTTGTGCCATCGCTCACTACTGTACTTATTGAAGTTTCACCAGCATAGTTATAGATAACATTTGAACGACCTTCGTCCTCCCATGCTTTGCAAGCATTTTTTAGCTTAGTTGAACAAGCCGAATTTGGTTCCGTCTGATTCATTTTATAAGAGATTGATGCCGGCAGGGGTCGCCACTTAATTTCATTGCCACTTTTCTTTGTTACAAGATAAGAGAATAAATTAGATACTGCCAAGAGCGAAATAACTATCGAAACCACAATTAACCGTTTCATCTCAACCCCCCGCGTGTCTGTTTGACGGTTTGTTTTATCTTATTAACAAACTGGGTTATCGGTTCATTTCTCTCTAAGATTTTTCCTTCAGATAAGGTATATTTCCCATTATATAAGTTTACTACTCTTCTGATGCCTTTGGAGTCCTGCGTACCCAGAAAGACAATAACCTCTTCGTTTGGCTCGAATTGGGGCATATCTTCAACCAAAAGTCCAACTTCGCCAATCTCACCGCCTTCAGTTTCAATTATAATTTCGCTTTTATCCGATACACCATTATAGAATTCACTAATTTGAAGCGTTGTCCTTGTTAAAATAATCCTGCTGTTTGGGTCCCAAGATAAACTGCCCCAACGCGATTCGGTTTTTACGACGCTACCGCGAACGATAAGGTCTGATGTTTTTACTAAGTTGGGCATGGATAACTCGATGATTAGTCCGCTGCTTATTTGTGGTAGTATTGTCGCGATAATGATTGCGAGGAATACAACTTTATGATTTTTTGACATAAACACCTCCTCTGTCGGGTTTATTTAATTTTCCTTTAACCCGCCAAAGAAAACATACAATTATAAATCGTCCAAAAACAAAAAATCCCTTTCGGGATGCACTTATTTGCCTATATTGTGAGCTTAATTTCTAAATTGTCAAGAGTTTTCTTGCTAAGATCTTTTCATAAGCAAGCCGGTATTTTTCGCTGGTTTTTTTGATGACCGATTTAGGCAATTTTGGGGGGGGCGGTTTTTTATCCCAATGAATACTTTCTAAATAATCTCTAACAAATTGTTTATCAAAACTCGGCGGTATTGTTCCTGGTTTATATTCTGAAATATCCCAAAAACGGGAAGAATCGGGTGTTAAAAGTTCGTCAATTATTATAATTTCATCATTAAACAAACCAAACTCCATTTTGGTATCAGCAATGATTATACCTTTCGACTCCGCATATTTTGATGATTTTTTATAGATGTCAAGACACGCTTGTTTGATAATTTTAGTTGTGTCAGTCCCGACAACTGACACCATTTTTTCTTCTGCGATATTTTCATCATGACCGGTTTCAACCTTGGTTGATGGTGTAAATATCGGTTCTGGTAATTTCTCGGACTCTTTTAAGTTTTTAGGCAATTTAATTCCGCAAACCGAACCGCTTTTTATATATTCTTTCCAACCCGAACCAGAAATATATCCACGTACAACGCACTCGATTGGTAATAAGATAGTCTTTTTGACCAACATTGAACGGTCTGCTAATATATTCTGATATTTTCTTAGTTGGGCAGGAAATTGAGATACAGCAGTAGTAATCATATGGTTTTTTATGATATCAGAAGTGAAATTAAACCAGAATGATGATAGTTCAGTTAAAACTCTACCCTTGCTGGGAATGCCGTCATTCAGAACAACATCAAAAGCAGATAGCCGGTCGGTTGCAACAATTAGTAATATGTCTTCCAATTCAAAAATATCACGAACCTTGCCTTTTTTAAACAGCTTCAGTTCTGGTATATTAGTTGTCGTTAAGGTCACTTCTTTTTACCAATCGGCATAATGTAGATTGGCTCTTCTTTAATCTTAAAAATCTGACTGAGATGGTCTTCCGAAAAAGCTCCGATGGCGACCGTTCCGAGTCCCAAAGCTTCGCATTGGAGATAAATGTTTTGTCCGCAGTGTCCGACTTCAGTGTCAACATATCGCACGCCAAGTCTACCATACTGTTTTGTGGTACGATTATAATCTGCAGCAATTATGATACTAATTGGTGCTTGAGCAATAAACAGCTGTCGCCAGGCTGCGGAAGCGAGGTCACGACGAATATCTTTGTCGCTAAGTTTTTCCAGTTCATTTTTATCCCAATGATAATGATATACGCCAGGTGCTAAATCTTTAACATTTCCGACGACTAAGTAAATTTCTAATGGATAAGTTGCTCCAGCTGATGGTACAGTTCTTCCGCCCCAGTCACTTGTTTTACCCTGTGCCGCCCATAGTATTTGAGATACATCATCTAATGATAATTGGTCATCAGTATAGTTTCGGATTGAACGCCGCTGAAAAATTGTTTGTTCAACACTCGTTTTACCTTGATGCTTCGGGTCAGGCAATTTCATAATTCCTCCAATTTACACCCCGATTACGGTTCCCGCCTGAACGAATAATATGATTAGAATTATACATATGTTTCTTTTATTTAGCATTAAGGGTATTTTTATATTTTACCAGGCTCTTTTTAATTATTTTATTTTTAATAGATAAGATTTCGGCGGTCAGTATTGCCGCATTAACCGCGCCAGCAACACCAATTGCCATTGTTGCGACAGGCACTCCTTTTGGCATTTGGGCAATTGAAAGCAACGAGTCCAAGCCATCTAATTCTGATTTAATCGGCACGCCGATAACAGGAATTATAGTATAGGCAGCGATAATACCAGGTAATGCGGCGGCGCCACCGGCGCCGGCAATGATAACTTGAACCTTTCTCTTTTCAGCTGATTGGGCAAATTTGCGAACCGCTTCCGGATTGCGATGCGCAGACATTACTTTTATTTCAAATGGTATTTTAAGCTCTTTTAATGTTTTACTGGTTTCGGTCATTACTAACATATCCGATTTACTGCCCATCACAATACTGACCATTTAGCCTCCAAATTAACTATTAGCAAATTGCCTATAGTAAATAAAATATCTTTTACAAAAGTATATCTGCTTTTAAAATTTGTTCAATTTAGCTTTTGGTGCGTTGCAGACCGGACATTTTTCTGGCGCCGCGCCAATATGAGTAAAACCGCAGACTGGACAGACATAGATTTCTTCGATTTTCATATCTTTTTCACCCTGCACAGTATCTTTTGCCTGTTTATAATATGCGGCATGAATTTTTTCAGCGGCTAAGGCATAATTGATTGCCATTTCAGCGCCTTTTTCTTTTTGAAGCATGGCAGTTGATAAATATGCAGGATACATTTCGTCAACTTCAAAAGTTTCGCCGTCAATACCAGTATCTAAATTACCTTCGGTTTGTTTAATATAACCTAAATTTCGGGCATGGTTTTTTGCATGAGCAAATTCGGCAAAAGCGGTTGCTTTAAATAATCGTGCAATATTCGGGTAACCGTCTTTTTCCGCAATTTCAGCGAAGATAAGATATTTCATGTGTGCCATCGATTCGCCGGCAAAAGCCTCGCTTAATGCTTTTTCGGTCATCTTTTTCATATTTTCCTCCATATTATCTTTATTTAATAATACCGTGTTTTTTGCCAATTTTAGTAAATGCTTCAATTGCTTTATTTATATGCTCCTCTTCATGTGCGGCAGAAATCTGAACTCTGATTCTTGCCTGACCCTTAGGTACAACCGGATAGAAAAATCCAATAACATAAATGCCTTCATAATATAAATCACGGGCGAATTCCTGGGCTAATTTTGCATCATAAAGCATAATCGGGCAAATTGGGTGAATGCCTGGTCTGATTTCAAACCCACGGTCAGTCATTTCGCTTCTAAAATATGTTGTATTCCGCTCTAATTTATCTCTTAATGCAGTTGTTTCGGAAAGCATATCAATTACCTGTACAGTTGTTGCAGTTATTATCGGCGATAAGGTATTAGAAAAAAGATATGGTCTGGAACGTTGCCTGAGCATTTCGATAATCTCTTTTCTGCCGCTCGTGCAACCGCCAGAAGCTCCGCCCATCGCCTTGCCAAAAGTAGTAGTAATAATATCAACTTTATCAATCACGCCACAATGTTCGTGTGTACCGCGACCAGTTTTGCCAATAAAACCGGTTGCGTGAGAATCATCAACCATAACCAGGGCATCATATTTTTCTGCCAAATCGCAAATCTCAGCTAATTTTACAATATCACCATCCATAGAAAAAACACCGTCAGTTGCAATCATGCGAAAGCGGTTCTTTTGTGCGGTTTTTAGCTGTTCTTCCAGTTCTTTCATGTCAGCATGTGCATAACGATAACGTTCTGCCTTGCAGAGCCGGATACCGTCGATTACCGATGCGTGATTTAATGCGTCGGAAATGATTGCGTCCTGTTCATTTAAGAGCGCTTCAAACAAGCCGCCATTCGCGTCAAAACATGATGTATATAAGATCGTATCTTCTGTGCCTAAAAACTTAGATGTTTTTTGTTCCAGTGTTCGATGAATGTCCTGGGTGCCGCAGATAAATCGCACGGAAGACATACCATAACCCCATTTATCGATTGCTGCCTTTGCTGCCTGAATTACTTTGGGATGGCTTGAAAGACCCAGATAATTATTGGCACAGAAATTCAAAACATCTTTTTTAAGAGCGCCAACCGGATATTCAACCTTAATGTCTGCAGCTTGTGGGGTAAAAATATACCTTTCTTCTTTATATAGACCTTGCTCGCGAATTGATGTTAATTCACTTTGCAGAAATTGCTGGTACTTCTTGTACATACTATCTCCTTTTCAAGGCAGCTTCCAAATCTTTTTTATCAGGGAACATAACGATTTTTGCCGAGGTTCGGTCCTGGGCAGTAAGCTTGTCAAATGCCTTGTTAAAATCTTCTAATAACATTAAGTCAGTAATTGCTGGTTTAATGTCGAGTCGTCCCGAAGCTAAAAGATTTCGTACCCGATACCATGTGTCAAATATCTTTCGGCCGGAAATTCCGTGTATCTGAACCCCTTTAAATACGATATCATTATCATAATCCAAAGTGACGGTCGGGGTTGGAGATATGCCGAAAGATGAAATCCGCCCGCCTTTTCTGACTGCTTTATAGGCATCATTGATTGAGGTCTGGTTGCCGACTATTTCCAAGGCGATATCCGCACCCGCACCATAAGTATTATCTCGGATAAATTTTACTCGCTCTTCGTGAGTAGTGTTGTGGATTGATATTACGTAGTCGGCTCCAAGCTTTTTAGCTATTTTCATCATCGCATCGGACATGCCGATAAGAAATATTTTGGTTACACCGCAGGCTCGGGCAATCGCAGTGGAAAGGAGCGAAATTGGTCCGTCGCCGGTAATGACCATTGTCTTGCCCGCAATATCGTGGTCTTCACCTAAAACCGCATAGCAGGCATTGCCTAAAGGTTCCTGGACCGCCGCGAGTTCGTACGGGATATTTTTATCATTGTGCCACAAGACCCGCTCTGGAATGTGCACATACTCAGCAAACACACCATCTCGGTCAACCCCCAAAATCTCCATTCCTTCGCCAATATGCATCTGTCCCAGTTGTGCATTTAAGTCTCTCGGGAAATAGATATGAGTTTCAGCCGAGATATAATCGCCGATTTGAACTCCCTTAACATTTTTACCGATTTTCTCAACGATACCTGACAGTTCATGTCCGGCAACCTGCGGTAATTTTTTGGGACCGATTCTGTTCTGTGCCCACTGGTCCCAATTATATATATGAATGTCAGTTCCGCAAATTCCGACTGCTTTGACTTTAACTAACACTTCGTCATCTGCGATATTGGGGATTGGAATCTCTAATAACTCTGCGCCTTTTTCCGGTTTTGTTTTTACAATTGCTTTCATTTTTGTCATATTCAATAATTTCCTTTTGTGTCGGGCACAGTTGGCTCGGTTACGATTTTAACTCCGGCACTTGTGCCGATACGAGTTGCACCGGCTTGGATTAATGCGATTGCGGTTTTATAATCTCGGATACCGCCCGCTGCCTTGACACCCATTTTCGGACCAACGGTTTTTCTTAACAGTTTTATATCTTCGACGGTTGCACCACCAGTAGAAAATCCAGTTGAAGTTTTAACAAACCATGCGCCAACCCTTTTAGCGATTTTTGCCACCTTCATTTTTTCCTCATTGGTCAAAAGACAGGTTTCTAAAATAGTCTTAACACCGATTGGCGATACTGCCTTAACAACGTTCTTTATGTCATTTTCAACGATTTTATAATTCTTTGATTTAACAGCGCCGACATTTATCACCATATCAATTTCCTGAGCGCCATCAGCAATTGCCTGCATCGCTTCCATCACCTTTACTTCAGTCGTAGTCGCGCCCAATGGAAATCCGACGGCGCAGCCAACTTTTACACTAGTTCCTTTAAGTAAATTCGCGGCTAAGCTAATGTAGCTTGGATTAACAAAAACCGTGGCAAAATTATACTTCTTTGCTTCCGCACATAATTTCTTGATATCTGCAACCGATGCTTCTGGTTTAAGCACGGTATGGTCAATGTATTTATTAAGATTCTTAATTTTTATCATATATTCCTAACTCTTTCTTTTTATTCTTGTCCCTTTATCGGTATCTTCTAAGGAATAACCCATCTCTTCTAATCCCTTGCGAAGCAAATCACTAATTTCATATGACTTCTTTTCTCTTGCCAAATCACGTGCAATCGCGAGTAAATTCATATCATTTATATCATTACCTCTTTCAATCAAATTAGCAATAATATTATAACCTAGTGATTTAGCAAGTTCTAAAGCTTTCATTAGCGTTGTTATATCTCTAAATTCAAGTTTGGCACTTACTTGAGTCCCAGTCGATATCAATATCCTTTTGTTTGTTCTATTTTGTAAATCAGTATTAAATCCCAAAGCCCGTAAATAAAACATGACTTCCGAATATCTTTTATTCAATTCATTGGTGTTCTTATTCTGTATTGCAGAAAAGCCCTCTTTGACCGCGTCAAAAATCAATGCCATGACTTTTGGTGTATTTAAATCATCATCCATTGCTTCCATGAATTTGGAGCTTGGAACTTGGGGTTTCGAATTTTCGTCAATGCCTGCTTCTTCAGCAGAATATAAAAAGTCTTCAATTCTTGCCCAGCTTTCTTTATTTGAGTCCAAAATACCAAAGTCAAATTCCTGCGGACTGCGATAATGGGATTTTAGAAAATATAACCTGAGTACATTCGGCGCATATTTATCTAACAGTTCTTTAGCTGTAATAAAATGTCTGGTTGATTTTGACATCTTTTCGCCAGTCAAGTTGAGCATTGAATTATGAATCCAATAACGAACAAATGGTTTGCCAGTTGCTGCTTCGGACTGAGCAATCTCGTTTTCGTGATGCGGGAATATTAAATCTTCTCCGCCAAGATGTAAATCTATGGTTTCACCCAGATAGTGCATTGACATTGCCGAGCATTCAATCGCCCAACCCGGACGACCTTGACCCCAGGGGCTTTCCCAATACGGCTCATTTGGTTTGGATGCTTTCCATAGAGCAAAATCAGCCGGATTTTTTT
The DNA here is from genome assembly GCA_903865935.1 of Caldifarciminota bacterium. GTDB lineage: Bacteria > Hydrothermota > Tepidihabitantia > Tepidihabitantales > CAIPLT01 > CAIPLT01. The sequence continues at coordinate 104,108 of CAIPLT010000015.1, read as the reverse complement.
TCTGCGTTCTTACTTCAACCCGAGCGCCGGCAATCAAATCATCCAGTTTTTTCTTGGACAACTTGCCATAATCAGAAAACTTATCTACGGCAAAATAAATATCGCCTCCGGCTTCGTACGCATAACCTTTATCAATCAACTTCTGAATCAGCTCGATTATTTCCTGAATATGTTGTGTTGCTTTAGGATAAATATCCGCGCGTCGGATGTTCATTTTATCCGCTACTTCATAATATTCCTGAATATGTTTTTCGGCAATAACCCGATAATCTATCTTTTCTTCCAATGATTTTTCAATAACCTTATCATCAATATCAGTAAAATTCTGGATTACTTTTAGTTTATAACCCAAAAACTCTAAATATCTTATTAAAATATCTGAAGTAATATATGCGCGCATGTGACCAAAATGTGGCGGTCCTTGCACGGTCATGCCGCAAATATAAATTTTAACCGTATCGCCAAGTGGTTTAAAGAGTTCCTTCTTTTGTGTCAATGTATTGGTAAGTGATAGCGCCATGTGAAATGTATTCTATTTAAGAATTTAGGAAAAGTCAACCCCGCACCTTTTAGTAAAATTCGAAATCCGAAGCACGAAATCCGAAACAATATATAATATATAAATTCAAATTCCTAAAATAAGACAGAAAATTAAGATTACAGTTTTGTCAGGTTTGTAGCGATCGTATTTATGCGATAAGATTTCAATATAATTTTCTTGTGGGGTAATTTATTCAGTAATTTATACCCTGATATATTTCCTAATTAACAGAGTCAACTGTTTCGTGAATGATTCTGTGAATAATGACCTGAGATAATTCGTAATATGCTCTGTATAATACTTTGTAATTGATATTAGAATAAACTCCGAAATTAATACAGAAATCAATATCTTAATTAACTGACATATCAACTACATTATTTACTTCGTAATCGCATCTGTAACCATTACCCAAGTATATACCCTATATTATACAGGTAGAATGGCACAATATTGAATTAATGGTATGAAGTATAATGCTTTAGACAAAAAATCCGCTTGTTTTTCACTTGACTTTTATGTAAAGCGTGGTTATTTAACCTTTGTACGGATTATACCCGTACATTATTTTACTATAACTAATCTTTCAATTATCAATCCTCAAATCTTTTTATCGAAAAGGTTGCTTGACAGATAAAATATATGACTTATAATAAACCAGTTTTAGCTAAGTAATTCTGTATTGGAGGAATTATGACCAGTATTTTATCGATTGTCTTAATCGGTTTTATCCAAACCGGTTCTTTGGGTTTTATGCATGACCCATTGGTTGATGGTGTAAGTTTGAGCCTTGGTGCAAAACAAGGAATCCGCGGTAATGTGATGATAAGTTTTGGCAGCGGTGAAAATACTGTTGACTCATCATATCAAATTTATTCCCAAGGGTCGGGGGTAAGCAATTCTGTATATGAATATCAATATTATCGACCGTATTCATGGATAAATTTAGGTTTAAGAGCAGAGTATTATTTCAAAAATCAGGAGTGGTATCAACCCTATATCGGTTTGGGTTTGGAAGGGAAAAAAGAGTCTCGATGGGAAAATGATTGGCAAAATGTCGACACGATACAAATAACAAATCCTAAAAAAGTCGCCACAAATTATTGGGGCCCAACCGCAGCGGCAGGACTAAATTTCTATCCGATTGTATTATTCGGGAAAATATTCAAATTAGAGATACCATTTGCAAAGGCATTAACCTTTAATGTCGAGATTTGCAGTTATTATCTTTTAAAACACGAACTTAACGGAACGATGATTGGCGATGGGTGGATACAATATTCTTATAGCCATGAATTCAGCGGTATTGGTACTGGTATAGGAATTCACTATAACTGGTAAATTGTCAAATCTAATATTAGTATATTAAAGCTAACCTAAGTTAGTTTCTCTGGCATTCTCTGCATTAGGTATATAAATAGCGTTTATTATCACTTACTTTTTTTACCTATTATCCGATATATTTAATATTATTTACAGCAGGTTTTCACTTGACTTTACTTGGTTTTTAGCTATCATTTCGCAATATGGATTTATCCGGACTTTGTGATTTTTCTATAATTACAAAGCCCATTCCGAATACAATTAAGCTAAAAATTTTCCCAAATAAACATTTATATTTAATTAAAAGAATACCCGCTTCGTTTATACGAATGCGAGGCAAGGAGGTATAATGTCAGATAGAGTTGGAATTATTGGAATTGGCGCCACTCAATTTCGCTCGATTACACCTGATGTATCTTATAAAGAACTGATGTTTGAAGCAGCAGTTAAAGCGTACGATGATGCTGGTATCAACCCGCGTAAAGATGTTGATACATTCGTCACTTGTGCCGAAGACTATATCGAAGGTACGAGTATCTTTGACGAATATGTGCCGGACCAAATTGGTGCTGCCTTAAAGCCAGTGCACACAATTGGTGGTGATGGACTGCACGGGATTGCTACTGCATTTTTACAGCTCAAGACCGGTCGTTTTGATATCGCAGTGGTTGAAGCACACTGCAAACCGTCAAATATGCTCACACCAGACGGAATTGAAGCGTGCGGTCAGGACCCAATCTACAATCGTCCATTAAAATTAAACACTCATTTTATTGCCGGACTTGAGATGAACCGTTTCTGTTATGAAACCGGAGTTACATATGACCAATGCGCCAAAGTTGTTATTAAGAACCGCAGGAACGCATTGAATAACCCGATTGCCGGACGCGCCGCAAAACTTAAGCTCAATGATTTTAAATACGCTGAATCAGTTTCGTGTCCTTTGACTGAACTTGATATTGCTCAACCCGCAGATGGTGCGGTTGTGATTGTTTTGGCAAATGAATCAAAAGTGAGAGCGCTGAAAAAGGAACCAATCTGGGTTTCGGGTATCGGCTGGTGCAATGGCACGGCGACATTAGAATCGCGGGATTGGGTATATCTTAATTATGTGACCAAGGCAGCTGAGATGGCGTATAAAATGGCAGGGATTGCCGACCCGCAAAAAGATATCAGTTTTGCTGAGATTGATGACCGGTACTCATATAAGGAACTACAGCACTTAATGGCTTTAAAACTGTGCTGTTCGTGTAATCCTGGTCAATGTGTTGATAATGGTAGAACTGAAATCAATGGTGAATTCCCGGTTAATCCATCGGGTGGCGCGCTTGGCATGGGATATATGTATGAAGCAACCGGACTCGCTCGGCTCTATTGTGCAGTTGAACAACTACGTGGTAATGCTGGTAAAAATCAGATTAAAAATGCCAAGACCGCATTGGTGCAGGGATGGCGCGGACTGCCGACAACCAGTACAGCGGTGACGATTCTTAACGCTTAAAGGAGGATTAAAATGGGAAACAGAGTTGCAATTGTTGGCGCAGGAATGACTAAATTCGTGCGCCGTGCCCAAGAGACCGGAAAAGAACTGTGTTATGAAGCAGCAAAAATGGCGCTCGATTCTTGCGACATGAACTTAGACCAGATTGATGCGGTTGCTTTAGGAACCGCGCCCGATACATTTGACGGCGTGCATATGAAAGGGGAGTATCTTTCGGATGGTGCTGGTGCATTTGGCAAACCGTATATGCGAAGTTATGTTGGCGGTGGCACTGGTGTTTTTTCAGTTGCTCAGGGCTGGTATCATATTGCTTCGGGCTTGATGGATACCTGTCTTGTTATCTGTGAAGAAAAAATGTCTTCTTATCGACCGCATCCACAGGGCGCATTTTTGACAATATTTGACCACACAACTGAACGACCATTAAAACCAAACCTTTTGTGGATTTTTGCGCTTGAGATGAACCGTTATATGAGTACCTATGGTTTGAGAAAAGAAGATATCGCATTGGTTGCAGTAAAAAATAAGAATAACGCGCTCGACCATCCTTGTGCCCAGATTGCCAAAGCAGTTACGGTTAAAGATATTCTAAATTCCGAAGTATTGGCCTGGCCGGTACAAAGACTGGATGTCAGTCCGGTATCAGATGGCGCGGTGGCATTAATATTAACTAATGAAACGATTGCCCGTCGCGTGACTAATAAACCGGTCTGGATTGAAGGTGTTGGATGGTCGCTTGAGACATCCTATTGGACCAATCGTGATTTGTGCTATCCCCGTTATGTTGAAGAAGCGGCGCGGATGGCATATAAAATGGCAGGAGTCACCTGTCCAAGACAGCAGATTCATGTTGCCGAACCGTATGACCCGTTTGACTACAAAGAACTTCATCATATGGAAGGGCTGATGCTTTGCGGTAAAGGCGAAGCACCACAAATGACCGTTGACGGTATAACGCAGAGGGATGGCGAACTGCCAGTTTGTCCATCCGGTGGTCTTTTAGGTGTTGGCAATCCGATCGCTGCAGCCGGATTAATGAAAGTGGCCGAACTATTCTGGCAATTACGTGGTGAAGCTGGGAAACGACAAATCGCAAGAAAACCAAAACGCGGTGTTGCCCAAGCCTGGGGCGACTTAATGCAAGTCGGAACCGTGGTTGTAGTCGGAATCTAAGGAGGAAAAATGCCGAAGAAATTAAAGAGCAAAACGCAAAAAGCACGACGCACGAGGCAAGAAACAAAACCTCAATCCCTAACTCCTAATCTCCAATTTATGGGAACCGGTCTTAGCAGTGATGATTTGAAGAAAGGTAAGGTTTGCACCACGTATTGGATTGGTGACACAAAATATGCCTGGGACCGCGGTATTGCAATCGGAAAATATCTTGAAGGTATGAAGCATGGAAAGATTTTAGGAGTCGAATGCCATAAGTGCGGCAGAAAAATGGTCCCACCAAGAATCTTCTGTGAATGGTGTTTTAAACCGATAGATAACTGGATTGAACTGTTCGATACGGGTACGGTTAATACTTTCTCTTTATGCTATGTGACCTGGGATATGCAGCGAGTAAAAAACCCTATAATTCCTGCAGTAATTGAAATTGATGGTGCTTCAAAAGGTATGGGTATAATGCATCTTTTGGGTGAGATAGATCCAAAAAAAGTCCATATCGGAATGAAAGTGAAAGCGGTCTGGAAGTCGGAAAAAGAACGCGAAGGCGCAATCACGGATATTAAATACTGGAAACCAGTCAAGTAAAGGAGCAAAACATGGCAATGAAAGAAAGATTAACTAAAGCTGATGAAGCTAAACCTTGGTATGGTGAATTGCCGGTCGAAAGTTTGTACACAGCTGGAATTGCCGGTGAAAAATTCTTCCGAAGCATCCAAGAGAAAGGTGTTTTTCTTGGGTCAAAATGTCATAAATGCAATATGGTTTATGTGCCACCGAAAATTTATTGTGAGCAGGACTTTGAAAAATTAGAAGATTATGTCGAAGTTGCGGATTGCGGTTCACTTGAGTCATTTACCTGTGTCCATATCGGACTTGACGGCAAAAGACTGCTTGAGCCAATGATCGTCGGATTGATTAATCTTGACGGTGCTTCAACCAGTATCGTTCACATGCTGGGAGAAACAACGGTTGAAGAGCTTTGTATGGGTATGCGAGTCTGCGCAGTCTTCAAACCGAAAAATAAACGCGAAGGCGCAATCACTGATATATTATATTTCAAACCAACAAAGCAGTAGTATGTAATGCGAGCGAGTAGCGATGGAATAAAACCGTCGCTGCTCGCAACTACTCACCCCTCATTACTATTTAACAGGAGGCGAGAAATGTTAAAGCAATGTTATAAGATGTTAGGTTATGCAGTGATTCTTACCTGCATAATAAGTTTTACCCAATCTGCTTTCGCTCAGCAGTTCACCAAACACATTATTGATGGCAGTCTGATTTGGGCGTCAGGAGTTCATGCGGTAGATATGGACCGAGATAATGATATTGATGTAATTGCGACTGGTGCAACAGCTAATGAAGTTGACTGGTATGAAAACAACGGCTCCCAAACCTTTATCAAACATATTGTTGATAATACATTAACAACCGCCCGGTCAGCTTACGGCGTTGACTTGGACCGCGATAGTGATATGGACATAATTGCTACAGGGGCAACAACCGCGGGTAAAATTGTTTGGTATGAAAATAATGGCAGCCAGGTTTTTACTCCCCACATCATTACTCAAACCTTAAATAGTGCCTGGGATGTTACTGTAATCGATTTAGACCATGACAATGATTTAGATATCGTTGCCACAGCCAGTACTGCCAATGTAGTTATGTGGTATGAAAATAATGGCAGCCAAATTTTTACTGAGCACACTATCGGCAGCGCTTTGGATGGTGCGGAAGGATTATTTGTTGTTGACTTAGATAATGACAACGACTTAGATGTTGTTGTGTCGGCAATTTTTGGTGATATGGTAGTTTGGTATGAGAATAACGGCAGTCAGACTTTCACTCAGCATATTATAGACCCATCTTTGGATGGCGCAAATGATGTTTCGGTTGCCGACATCGACAACGATGGTGACAAAGACATTGTTGCTTCTGGTAGCCAGGCTAGCCAAGTAGTTTGGTATGAAAACAACGGCAGTCAAACTTTTACCAAGCATGTAATCGCCAGTTTGTCTGGCGCCAGGGCAGTATTTGTTGCTGACCTTAACAATGATAATCGGAAAGATATCGTTGCGGTAGGTCTGATAAGTCCTGGGTATGCAATGTGGTACGAAAATACCGGCGGCGGAAATTTTAGTCCGCATACGATCGATACAAATCTTGGTCTTGGTTTTGGACTATATGTCATTGACCTTGACCAAGATGGCGACCTTGATATTATGGCGACAGGCGGAAGTGCTAATACGCTTGTTTGGTATGAAAGTAATTTGGCAGGAATTTCCGAGACAAATACTTTTTCTCCATTGCACGGAGTTGTGTTAAAACAAAATTATCCAAACCCGGTCAGGTCTTATACTGTAATTAACTATGATTTACCATTTCCAGCAACTACGATCTTACAGATTTACAATACCAATGGACAATTTGTAAAAACACTTGTTAATCAAGCACAGAAATCAGGACAAAATTCAGTATATTGGGACCGAAGAGATGAACAGGGAAATCGAGTTGTAAATGGAGTATATTTTTATCGCTTAATTGCTGGGGAAATTACAATAACCAAGAAAATGATTGTAAACGAGTAAAAGGAAAAATTTAGCACTGCGATAAATTGTATGAATAACAGAGTATAATTGTCAGTCATCGAATGCTAAAAATGTCGCCAGATTATATAAATATGGTAATTGAAATGTTAGGGCATTCGTTTTTGATTGACGGTTTATATGATGAATATTATATAACAAAATTATTATAATGGAGGTAAGATTAAGATGACAACATATTTTCAAAAACCAGGTAAAAACAATACTGACAATACTCTTAAACTGGCTTTGCAAAGGGCAAAGGAATTAAAGATAAAAGATATTGTGCTGGCGTCATCAAAAGGATATACCGCAAAACAGATAGCAAAGATGGATATTAAAGGATTAAATGTTGTCTGTGTTACTCATCATGCGGGTTTTGAAAAACCAGGGCAAATGGAATTGAATGATGAAACAAAAAAATTATTAGAAATAAAAGGTGTAAAAGTCTTTCGCGGAACACATTATTTCAGCGGCCTTGCCCGAGCGATGCGAATGGAGTTTGGTGGAATATATACCGGTGAGATTGCGGCCAATGTCTATCGAACCTTTGGTGAAGGAATGAAAGTCTGTGTCGAGATTGCGATTATGGCGCTTGATGCCGGTCTAATTCCATTTGGTAAAGAGATAATTGCAATTGCTGGTACTGGAGTTGGTGCTGACACCGCGGTTGTGATATATCCTGCATACGGTCGCAAATTCTTCGAAACACAAATCGCGGAAATAATTTGCAAACCAAGACAATGGTAAGAGGTGCTATGAAGAAAATATTTTTCTGTTTCTTAACTTTAATTACAATTATCAGTTATGCGAAAACATTAGAATATCCTGTGCGCTTTGCGGTTATTGGTGACCGGACGGGCAGCGCGCAACCTGGTATTTATGAAGAAATCGTTGCAGAAATCGAGCTATTAAAACCTGACTTTGTCATTACGGTTGGTGATATGATTGAAGGACCAAGCGATGATACTATTGAAATAAACAGACGATGGAAAGAATATAAATCTCTGATTGGCACACTCTCTATGCCAATTTATTTCACACCAGGTAATAACGATATATGGGATAATCTATCTCTATTGTTTTATAAACGGTATGCCAGCAAACCATACTATTCATTTGATGTTAAGGGGGTTCATTTTATTAGTCTTGATGTCAGTCGGTACTATAATAGTACTGAGATTCCACAAGAACAAATTAATTGGTTGGTTAATGATTTAAAGAAAAACAAGAAAGCAGCCTATACCATAGTTTTTTATCACAAGCCGTTCTGGGCAGACGAGATTGCGGCTGGTAAACCAGATACACTACATACGATTTTCAAGAATTATGGAGTTGATGCGGTATTTAATGGTCATGTCCACTCGTATTTCAGTGGTAAAATAGACGGGATATTATATACAGATGTCAGCACATCGGGCGGTGCCGGTGATGTCGGTCCAACCGGTTTGTTGTATCATTTCACATGGGTAACAGTGGACAATAATGGTATTTCAATTGCACCGATAAAAATAAATAGCGTGTTGCCATGGGATGAAGTAACAATCTCTGACGTTGGGAATATAAATAAAATATATAATTCGGGTATAACTTTTGAAAATACGATATATGTCAATGATGATTTTTCAGTTACGGATACAATTTTTATAGTAAAAATTATAAATCCAAACACTGATGTTGCATTAGAAGACACACTGAATTGGACAACTAACGAATCATGGTCAATCAAACCGCAGAGTTTATTGGTTAAGGTTACTCCTAATGACAGTGCCATTTATAAGTTTACTGTTAAAAACAAGAAGAAGTTATATCTGGTTCCAGAACTTTCAATGAGATTCCCTTATGCCAAAGATAAAACCTATGAGGTTAAGAAATCTTTGCCGGTAGCCCGACAGATATATTGTTATCAAACAACCAAACCACCGGTTATTGATGGTAAAATATCCGAACCATTTTGGCAGAAACCAGTGTATAAACTCTTTTCACCAGATGGCGGTCAGGTTAAGATTGATTCAACCTATTTCTGTTTTGCACATGATGATAAAAATCTCTATATTGCAACGCTTTGCCAAGACCCGAAAGTTGATTCAATCATCACTAAAGCGGTCAAGCAAGATGATGCGGTCTATTCGGAAGATTGTGTTGGATATTTCTTTGTTCCTAATCGCGACTCCGGTACAATCTATCAAATTTATTTTAATCCTAATGGAGTTGTGTTTGACCAGAAGATAAAGGAAAACGGTAATATAGCAGACCGCGAATGGAATGGCACGTACGAAGCCAAGACCTTTAAGGGTAAAGACTTTTGGTCAATTGAAGCACGTATTCCACTTGAACAATTAAACGCAAAGGTCGTTCAAGGACAAGAATGGGGTGTAAATTTCCGCCGCAAGCAACCGCGCTTCAAATCGACTGCCGATTGGCAAGTACCGATTCAATATGACCCAAAGAGTTATGGTTTATTGATTATGAAATGAATTAATATCGGTAATTGACAAAAACACAAAAAGGATTACGATAGTATAATTTCGTAAATACCGAATTGCTCTTAATATGAATAAAACCAGAATGAAAATTTTAGTTCCTTCTTATATCACAGGGCAGATTGACCTGTATCGTTTTCAAGAGTATATCCGTCCTTTTTATCCAGAAAGTGAAATCGTCATTCTTGATGATAACCTTTACTTATTAAAAATTCATATCGTGTCCGGAAAGGTTCTTATCGGAAAGAGCGTAAACTTCTCGATTGATATTTATTCGGGTAGCTCAGGTTGTACAATCTATGTTATCGAATTCGATGACCGAGTCGAAGAAGCAATAAAAAACCAGTCTAACATTTTATATAAATCCTATCAATTTACCATTAATAACCAGGATATTAACACTTCATTTTTTGCGATAACGGGTGAATGTTATGCCCATACGTTTCGTCAGATAACTTTTCAAGAAGCAGCGAAAATGACGCGCATTTCCGATATTAAACAAGAGGTGCTTGATAGCTCAGGAATTGATTTTATCTTGTGTGGGAAAGAACGTATTCTTACCGATTGGGGTGGGATAACGACTCCTTTAATCATTGAAGAGATTCCCTCTAATACGGACAAATTAGAAAAAATTGAATTGAAGAGCGAGACAATATTTATCCAGGACCGCACTATTTTCTACACTCTCAAAGAACTATCACACCGGGAAATAATTTTTTTTACATTGATTGCTTATTTTTATTACGAGCAGAGCGACCTTAGTCTCCATTATCTTCAAGAAATGAGAAAAGACATTGATGGTCTTTTACAAGGGCTTAAGATTAAAGGGAGCGTTGGCTGGGAATGGGAAATTCGGGAGTTTGATATCAAGCGGTTAAATTTTCTGAAATATTTATCTCATTACCGTTCATTTGACAATGCTTATTCTAATGTTTCTATGCCCATAGCAATAAAAAGCCGATATAAAACAGACAAATTAAAAGCCAATATTAATTTAAACTTGAACGCAATTCAGTTTACTATGACTGAAATTGACAGGATGGTGGAACAAAAACAAGCAGCTTTAGCAACTCGACGGTCAAAAAATCTTGAATACTTATTGACGATGTTAGGAGGACTGGGTGGAGTCGGCGCAATTTTAGCCGCATTATTTGCCGGCGGACTTAAACCGGAAACCAGAATTATCGCAATTCTACTTTTACTTTTTATTCCGCTCGTAATAGTTCTCTTTGAATATCTGGTAAGGCAGGGAATTGCCAAACGAAGCCGCGATGTGTATCTCAAGACAAAAATCAATAATCTTGTTAAGGCAAAACAGAACTATGAGGTTCTTCTTAAAGCAACGCAAGAACAAGGCAAGGCATTTCCGGACGAGTACTTGCAGTTTTTCTTTACTCGAATAAAGCGAATTGAAGAAGAAATTGAGAATCTCTCGAAAACCAAGTAATGATTGAGAAGAAATCAATTCAATGTGACCCAAAGAGTTTTGGATAATTGATTACGAAATGAAATAATATCGATAATTGACAAAAACAGGAAAAGGATTACGATAATGTAATTTCGTAAATATCGAATTATTCTTAATATGAATAAAACCAGAATGAAAATTTTAGTTCCTACTTATATCGCAGGGCGGATTGACCTTTATCGATTTCAGGAGCATATCCGCCCTTTTTATCCAGAAGGTGAAATCGTCACTTTTGAACAGTCTTATTATCTATTAAAAATTCGTGTTGCATCAGGAACAGTTTATCTCGGCAAGAATATTAACTTCTCGATTGATTGTTATTTGCACCGGTCCACTTGTGCGGTTTATGTAATTGAACTCGACGATAAAGTTGATGAGGCAATAAAAGACCCTAATACCTTTTTATTTAAATTTTTCCCATTTACTATTAATAATCAGGAGATAAAAAACTCATTTTATTCTATAATGGCTGAGCTTTTTATCCGTGCCTATCGACTGGAAACCCACCAAGAATTTATGGCGGTTTCGAATAAATCTGATATTAAACAAGAAGTGCTTACTAATTCAGGAATTGATTTTATCTTATTCGGAAAAGATAATACCTATACAGATTTTGGCGGGCGGTTGTCTCCCTTAATCATTGAAGAGATTCCTTCAAATACGGACAAATTAGAAAAGATTGAATTTAATGAAGAGACAATATTTGTCCAAGATCGAACTATTTTCTATACAACAAATGAATCACTGCATAAGAAAATAATTTTTTATACATTAATTACCAATTTTTATGGGTGGCAGGTTGATTTTACGGTTACATACCTTTATGAAATGAAGAAAGATATTGCTGGTCTTAAGCAGGGACTTATGATTAAAGGAAATGTTGGTTGGGAATGGGAGATTCGGGAATTTGACCTAAAACGATTAAATTTTCTCGAATATCTTCCTTATTATCGGTTATTCGATGATGCTTATTCAAATGTTTATATGCCGCCCGAATTAAAAAGTCGGTTTAATATAAATGATTTAAAAACTAATACCAACATAAACTTGGGTGCAATTCAATTTACGATGACTGAAATTGATCGGATGGTGGAAGAAAAACAATCGGTTTTAATCGCTCGCCGTTCGAAGAATCTTGAATACTTGTTAACGGTTTTGGGCGGGCTGGGCGGTGTTGGTGCAATTTTAGCCGCATTATTTGCAGGTGGACTTATGATGGTGACAAGAATAATCGCAATTCTACTTTTATTCTTTATACCAGTAATAATCGTTCTTTTTGAATATCTGGTCAGAAAAGGTGTTGCCAAACGAAGTCGTCAGGTATACATCAACACAAAGCTCACTAATCTTATAAAGGAAAAGCAAGGACTTGACCGCATCCTTAAATCAATGCAAGAACAGGGTAAGGCATTTCCTGAATCCGCGGCTGAATTTTCTCAAGGTTTAGTTACTCGAATTAGACAACTTGAAAAAGAAATCGAGAGTCTCTCTAAAATAAAATAAAAATGGAGAAAAACTCAATTCAATATGACCCAAAGAGTTTTGGTTCATTTAAATAAATTCATGCTCAGCATTATTCTCTTATATTTTTCCTAGGGGTTAGTTTAATCTGTATTTAATTGACTTAATAAATCAAGGTTAAATACGCTGATAGATTCTGCCATCTGCGCACATTTTGATTTCAGTTTTGAAATCGAATTAGATATCAGATTAGATGCCAAAATATTATCCGACTTAGTTCTGTAATAACACCAGTTTTCAGAGTCTAAATATATTTATTATACTCCGCCTCAAACAATGATTTGCTTTAAACACTACATTATGGAGGCATTGTTACCCCTCCTTTAGTAGAAATTTGAATTAAGGCTATGGAATCAAGAAGGTTAGAGCAAAAAACCGCATTAAAAAAGCGTTATTTATAAATAACACTTTTACGAATATAAAGTTCAAAGTTTTATACTATAAGATCAATATTTAATGAGGATCGTCTCAATGTTATTCCTTAAATAGATTAAATTTGGTATTTATTTTATTGACACTAATTTCTTGCAAATTACTTTATTCTCTGTGCTGTTTAATGGTTTGATCATTAGAAAACAGATTCCAGAATTGGCGATTAAATTATTGAACTTATAATTACCAACCTTAAGATTGCCTGAATAGATTGATTGTATTTTAGCGCCCGTTACATCATATAGATTTATATTATACCAAGCCGGATTTGTTACATTTAAATCAAAACTAAGACCACCTCGGATTAAAGTAGGACTTTTGATTATAAAACCCGAGCTTGGCATATTATAATTATCATCTTGTTCAATACCAGTCGTACTGTTGTATTTTATGGTCACAACATCATAATCTGTAGCGTTAAGGGAAAAACCAGTTACTGCGATATTATACGATACATCGATTGCAATATCCATTGCATCATCATCAATGTCTCGGTTATATCGCCTTGACCAAACCGTATCACCACTGCTGTTATATTTTACGGTCAAGTAATCATAGTTAGTTGAACTGCCCGATGTCCCGGTGACGAAAATATTATTTTGATTGTCAGTTACACATCCATAAGCATCGTCGTTGAGCGAACTGGTAAAAAATCGGAGCCAGGACTGGGTGCCATTAGACGCATATTTTATCAGAAGATAATTATGGTTATTAGCGGCACCGCAAGCCCCAGCCACGATTATATTATTTAAAGTATCAACTTTTACTGAATTGCCAATATCATCCTGTCCCGAATCATAATATTGTGTCCATAATGCAACACCAGCGGATGAGTATTTGATTATTAAAACATCATTTGCGCCAACACTACCGATACTACCGGTAACAATAATATTATTACTATTATCCAATACAATACTGGTGCCAATATCATCTTCGGGCGAACTGAAAGTCCGGCTCCAGACTGTATCGCCGGATGAGTTAAATTTTATTAATAATAAATCGGAATCGGTACCATCATATATTGAACCAACTACGTAAATATTACCAGAATTGTCAGTTGTCACTCCTTCGCCGGTTGTCCGATAACCGCGCATTAATATTTTAGTCCAGGTCAAAGCACCGCTGGAACTTAACTTTCTTAAAACCAGATAAATACTATCTTGTCTTAGCGAATAACCGATGATAATTATGTTATGACTGGCATCGACCGCGACACCGGTTGCTAGATCATCATAAGTAGAACCAGTTGTAAATAATCTGGTCCATACCGTATCGCCGGTTGCAGAGTATTTTAAACACAGCCATTCATTGTTGGTCACGGTGTAAGTGCCGACGACAATAAAATTTGTTTGATCAGCGGTAATTGCATTGCCAAATTCATCGGCACCGCGGTTATAAATCTTAGTCCACACCACATTTTGGGCAAAAATATTTGTGCAAATTAGTAATAATAACGATACGAGAATAAGATATTTTAGATTCATTATGATATTAAAATGCCGATGCCCAGCACTTTTGGGGTGTGCCGGGCATATAAACGGCATTTGTTTATGGTGTGGTTTACGGCTGTCTTGGAACAAGCGCGAAATTAATATCTGAAGTAGCCTGACCCCCAACCACGATTACTGGGTCAGCGTACATTTTCGGCATATAAGTCGGAGCCATGCTCATAACTCGATAATTACCTGATCGGAGATTGGTTATCGTATATGCACCAGTCGAATCAGTAAGTGCTCGTTTTTCAAAGTTACGAAGATGAGCAACAACCATTGCGTGGAAAATCGGTAAGCCGGTTACGGAATCAGTCACAACGCCGGAAATCGAACCTGGATTTGGCGGCGGCGGAGGCGTACCACGAGGAGCGAGTGTCATGTTAATGTCCGGAGTATTGGCGCCATTAGCAACAACTACTGGTGTCGGATAATGTGCTGGACGATAGTTACGAGCACTGGCATTTACCTGATAATTACCATCAGCTAAATTCAGTATTGTATAAGCACCGGTTGAGTCAGTGAATGCTCGAGCACCGCACATATGATTAACACCAGCGGTTACCATTGCACCAATAATCGGCGCACCAGTTGCCGAGTCGGTAATAACACCTGAGATTGAACCGGCATTTTGCGGTGGCGGAGGAGGCGGTGGAACATTGCACGGGATTAAGATAAAGTCAATGCCGGTAGTTGCCTGCCCGGCAGTAACTGCGACCGGTGTCGGATAATTTTTCATGCGATAATTATAAGCACTCGCGTTTACCTGATAATTACCAGCGGCTAAATTATTGATTGTATATAGACCGGTTGAATCAGTATAGGCAAAACTGCCCATCCCTTGAGTACGATGCGCCATGACCATTGCGTGGAAAATCGGATTGCCGGTTGCGGAATCAGTAACGACGCCAGTAATTGAACCAGTACCGGTTTGTGCGAATAGCGAAGTAGCGAGCATTAATCCAAATATAAGGGTGAAATATTTTTTCATAATTCACCTCCTATCATATTTTTGTTTGTTTGGGAAAAATATTTACCGCCGATGAGCGTGGGAGCAAAGGACCGAAACTTGATAACTAAATTAATTGTTATCAGTGGTCTATATTTTTTGTCCTCACAGGATTCAGCGGTAAAAAGATTTTTCTTTTTTTTCATACTGTATTAGATAGCAAATACTGTGCCAAGGTTTAATAATCCGATAATATATTAGTAACTTATTAAAAATATTGGTACTTAGCAGAATAATCTTATTTTTATTTAAACTAAACTGCAAACTGCGGTTTATTTGTGATTGTGCAATAAATTGCACAAATATGTGGTTGTTTGCACTTGACTTACTCTAATATTGTTGCATCAACATAATTTAATATCCAGATGCCGACACTTGATATCGTAAAGCCAATTCGTGTCTGGTACCAAAATTTATAGTTGTCATATTTTTTATCGATATCATCTGGCAACTGCGCATCAAGATATTTATTATGTGCTTGATTAGTTAGCAGGTGAGATGTAACTAACCCGATAATTGAAGCAGTTTCTATTCCCAGAAACAGGTATCCTTTTGTTTTTTTATGCTGGTAAAGCTGACCCAGTCCAGGGTATAATAATGAACGAAGTGCGCGATTCTTATTTGATTGTGATTTAAGTTTGTTGATATTGATAAAAGGAGACGGGGTTATTTGTATTGAATCGCCGCGAATCCGTTTGCTCTCCTCAAATATACCGATGATTTTGGGTGAAACAAATCTTGGGTCTAATTCGATTTTTGGGCTCAATATCAAGAGGTAACGAAATGCAGTCAATGCCCGGTCTCGGTCATCAAGTGCGACATAGGAGAATGCCTGACAACTGTAGAGCTTGATTAAAGTGGAGTCGGGAATATTAGAAGTATTACTTAATATTTTATCAATTTTACTTATTGCTTCTTGATATTGACCATGATTGTATAGAGATTCGACTTTTACATTCAGACTGTCAGCATAACTAATAATGGGGATTATTAAACAAATTAAAAGAAACTTCAAATTTATCTTGAAATGATAAGCTTGATTATCTGATTGGGATTTGAATTGCCACTGATTTTAGCAAAATAGATTCCCTGAGGAAGTTGCCGTTTATTTTGGTCCTTACCATCCCAGGTGATAGCGCCGCTCAGGTTTTTTATATCAAATGTCTTAACTAAATTGCCGAAATTATTATAAATATTCAATTTTAGTTTATCTCCATATAAATTAGCATACTTGATAGTAGTATTTATAACAAAAGGATTAGGATTAATCAATATTTTTGTTTGGTCAATTGGTGGGTTGTTAATTTCTTCGATACCCGAGAGAGTGTTCTCCTCTAAAGACGAAATCAGCGTATTATTTCTTCCTTGTCCGCCAATAACATAAATTCGGTCGCGCATATTTACTGCACCCGCATAGACCCGTGCAACATTTAAAGAATCAAATGAGTGCCAGGTATCGGCCAGAACATTATAAATATCAACCCGGGAATATATTGTGCGATTCGGACCGCTCTGGCGCTGACCGCCAATCGCATAAATGTTATTATTTGAAGAAGCACAGGCAAATCCAGAACGAGATAAAGGTATATGTGCTTTGGTCGTCCAGATATTGGTAGTTGGGTCATATTCTTCATTCGCATCAGAGTACCCATAAAAAATTCCACCAAAACAATATAATTTATTGTTAGCACCTGCGGCACCCAGATAGACTCTTGGGAAATCCATTGAGCTTCGGATAAACCAGCTGTCTCGAATCGTGCTATAGCCTTCTAAAGTATCAGTATAATTTCCCATTCCTTGCACTAAGTATCCCCCGGCAACATAGATATTTTGACCGATTACTCCACCATTAAATCCATAACGATGAGTCGGTAATCGTCTGGTTCTTTGCCATTGATTTAGAACAGGGTCAAATACTTCACAGCTTTCTATTGGAGACACTGGTCCATTGAGTGACTGGATACCGCCAATAACATAAATCTTACCATTAACCACACCGCAAACACCAAGACCTCGTCGTGTTAGCATCGGCGCTTTTAAAATCCATGTGTCGAGACTTGGGGTATACTCTTCAACCCAACCGACTGCAGTGTCATGATTAACAAAGCCGCCGATGGCATAGACTTTACTATTCACCTCAGCAACCATTAGTCCATATCTGGGATATTGCATTGGTCTGCGCATTACCCAAGCAGCTTGACCAAGGTTAACTGCGGTTAGCAGTATAATAAGTAAAAAAAGTAAAAAATTCCTTCTCATTTACTATATATTATAGCAATAATCGTGCCATATTTTACTTTAATACGACTTTTCTTTCAACTATTTGCTTTGGTTTAAATTCTATGGTTTCTTGATAGTTCGGATAGTACGGGTTTTTAGCGGTTATTGTATGAGTTCCGATTGGAACAATCAACGGTGAAGAGAGAGGAGTGGTTGCTTTGTATGTATCATCAATATATATATCTGCCCAGGGTTGTACATCTATTTGTAAAAAACTAACGTGTTCAGTTAAATCAATCAATATTTTTAATGATTCGTCGGGTCGTATAGAAATCATTGTCTCTAAATCAGGGAAATTAGGGTTAGTCAATTCGATTAAATGTTTCATGGCGGTTAGGGGTAAAAATGTTTCTTTGGGTGTGGTAAAAGCTTCTTTGCCGTCAACAAAAACTCCTGCCCATGGCAAAGCGGATATTTTTAAGAATCCAATGCCATCCCTTTGTACATTATTTGATGCGCTTGGCTTAACACTTTCTGTTATCGTTTTATTACTGAGTAAGGTTTTCTTTTCGCTCTTGACCGATGCCAGGCTTTCGGTTTTAGGTATTGAGCTTCTTTCAGCGAATACTGGCAATTGTTGTGCAGTCGGAGGTTGCTGATGTGGCCATATTTTTATTACGATGACTGCAAGTGCCAAAATTATTATTATTGCTGGAACAATCGCCAGCCGGTTTTTGCGTTGTTTTAGCTTAGGCAGGAATGCCGGGGTCTGGTCTTTTGAAATTGATTTAATTTCGGTCTGGTTTAGTTTCCAATTTTTATTCTGTTCTTTGCCGAACCAAAAGGTCAGCTTTTCTGCTATCTCAGACATATTTTGATATCGGGCGATCGGTGACTTATCAATCATCTTTTCAATAATCGACCACAAATCCCGGTGATCTTCAAAAAACTTATCGGCTTTATAAATCGGCATCGGTTTTAAATTAAGGACATTGTGCATAATTGCCGAATAGGTTTCACCAATAAACGGGTTTGTGCCGATTAAGAGTTCGTAGAAAACAATACCTAAAGAATAAATATCGGAACGGGTGTCAACCGGTTTTCCGAGTATTTGTTCCGGCGGCATATAAGCCGGCGTTCCCAAGATGCTGCCCTCAATCGTAATCGATGGCATTGCCTGGCTAAAAGCCAGCCCGAAATCAGTCAGCTTAATTTTGCCATCATGACTCAGAAGAATATTGCCCGGTTTTAAATCGCGGTGAACTATACCCTGTTTATGCAATCGGGTTAAAACTTTGGCGGACTCGAGAATAATAAAAGAAGCTAATTGCGGTGACAGCCTGCCTTTACGCTCTAAAAGTTCTTTTACACTTGACCCTTCGATGTATTCGGAAACAAAGAAATATAGACCGCCATGTTTACCATAATCAAAAATTCTTGTGACATTATCATCTTTGAGCGTGCTTAACAATTTTGCCTCGCGTTCGAAACGGGCAACAATTTCTGGTGTCGTATTTAGGGTCGGACTTAAAATCTTGAGTATGACGGTACGGTCTAGGGATTTTTGCAGGGCAGTGAAAACACTTGCCTGTACCCCGGAAGAAAGAACTTCTAAAATTTCATATTTTTCAGCGAACAGAACACCGCGGTCAAACATAAAATTGAGATTTAATGTTCAATTTCTAATTTTTTTAGTTTGTATTGCAAGGTTCGGCGGGAAATACCAAGCTTTTCAGCCGCTTTGGTCCGATTACCTCCAACCTTTTCTAATATACCTAATATATATTCTTTTTCTTTTTGCGAAACTTCATCTTTTAATCCACTGCTGTGCATTTTGGTCTCTGGTTTTATACCAAGGTCTTCTTTTGTGATATGGTTTTGAGTAGCCAGGGCACAGGCACGGGCAACCGCATTTTCTAATTCCCGGACATTACCGGGCCAGGTATGATTTAACAGCAGTTCAGTGCTTTCCTGGTTAAAACCTTTGATTGGTTTGTTTTCTTTCTTGGTGTAATAAGTGAGAAAATGGTTGGCTAAAACCATAATATCATCACCGCGAATGCGTAACGGCGGTAAACTGATTGTAACGCCCTGAATCCGGTAGAAAAGGTCTTCGCGGAACTTGCCATCTTTTACCGCATCGGATAAATTGCGGTTGGTTGCAGAAATTATCCGCACATCGGCTTTGCGGGATACGGTCTCGCCGATTCGACGGAACTCGCCTTCCTGCAAGACTCGCAATAACTTTGCCTGGGTCGCCAAATTAACATCGATTATCTCATCTAAAAACAATGTCCCGGCATCGGCTTCTTCAAACAAACCTTTTTTATCCGCAACTGCGCCAGTGAATGAACCTTTCTTATAACCAAATAGTTCTGATTCCAATAAAGTGTCGGGCAAACTGCCGCAGTACAGGGCAACAAATTTGCCTTTTTGTCGGGCACCACTATAATGGAGTGCCCGGGCAACGAGTTCTTTGCCCGTGCCGGTTTCGCCTTCAATCAGAACCGGAATATCCGAATTGAGCACTTTGCGCATCAGGTCAAAAACCTTTACCATCTGCGCGCTATGCCCGATAATATTTTCAAATTGCGAGGATTTGACCAACTCGGTCTTGAGATATTTATTTTCATCAACCAAGAGCGATGTCAGCCGCGCATTTTCCATTGCGATTGCCGCCTGATGGGAAAATGCGCTCAGAAAATCTAGGTCATCTTCAGTAAAAACACCTTTCTGGCTTCTCGAATCAACATAGATTGCGCCAATCAGTTTATCCCGAGAAATTAACGGCACACATATTACTGACTGAATACTGTGCAAAATCACGCTCTGGGCAGATTTAAAATCGGTATCCTGCGCATTATGAATTAGAAGCGGTTTCTGTTCTTGTAAGACCTGATTTAGGATGCTGGATGATATTTGGGTCAAGTCGTCTAAATCTTTCTGGGAAAGCTGTCGGGCAATAACCGGCATAACTCCTTTTTTGTCCTTAATTACAATAACACCACGTTCGGCATTGAGATTTTCAATCGCTAAATCCATAATCTGTTCTAAGAGTTCATTATAATCAAGGATGGTATTAATCGTTTGGCTAATCTTAAGCAAGGCTTGAAAACTTTCCTGTTTCATTACCTTAATATAACCTTTTGATTATATCCTGTCAAGATAGAAGTCCTGGTTTGCCGATGTCTTTTTTAATGCTCTAATAATTATTTTCATAAAAACCTTGATTTTATAAAAAATTGGCATAGTATATAACACTTCTATGTCAAAAGTAAATAAATTACTGATTGTCGAGTCGCCGACCAAAGCGCACACGATTAAAGGATTATTGCATAACCAGTATAATGTGCTTTCGTCACGCGGGCATATTAAGGATTTACCCAAGTCCAGGCTCGGTGTTGATGTCGAGAAAGACTTTTTACCATCGTATATTAAAATCCGCGGCAAGGCAAAAATAATCACGGAACTGAAGAATGCCGCCAAAAAAGCAAAAGAAGTATATATCGGATGTGATCCGGACCGCGAAGGTGAGGCAATTGCCAATCACATTGCCGAAGAAATCAGTAACGGTCATAAACCAAAGCGGGTTTTATTCTATGAAATAACCAAAACCGGAATTGATAAAGCTTTAGCGAACCCGACCGAGATTGATTATAACAAAGTTAATGCCCATATTGCGCGACGGGTGCTTGACCGTCTGGTCGGTTATCTGGTTTCACCGATACTATGGAAAACAGTTAAAAGCGGTTTGTCAGCCGGACGGGTTCAGACCGTGGCATTAAGATTGATTGTTGAGCGGGAACGGGAAATCCAGAAATTCATTCCCGAAGAATACTGGCTGATTAAAACTATCTTTGCTAACAAAACCCAAGACGAATTTCCCGCATTACTGGTAAAGATTGATGGCAAGGAAAAAGAGATAAAATCGGAAGAAGAAGCAGAAAAGATTCAAAAAGATTTATTGTCCGGGATAAAGTATCTTATAACCAAATTAGATACTTATGAGAAACATACTAAACCAGCCGCGCCTTTTATCACCGCGACCATGCAGCAGGAAGCATCCCATAAATTGGGTTTCACTGCAAAAAAGACGATGTTTATTGCCCAGCAGTTGTTTGAAGGTATAAAACTGAAAGACGAGGAGACTGGTTTGATTACTTATCCGCGCACTGATTCTCTGCGCACCGCAGAAGAGTTTATTACCAGCACAAGAAACTATATTAATGAGCAGTTCGGTAAGGAGTATGTACCTGAAACAATCAGAAGATTTAAGGAACGCGGATTAACTCAGGGTGCACATGAATCAATTCGGCCGACCGCAATTGAACGTACGCCGGATAGTATCAAACATTATTTATCCCCTGACCAGTATAAATTATATAATTTAGTTTATCGGAGATTTCTTGCTTCACAAATAACCGATGCAATATATGCAATGACCGATGTCGAGATAACTGCTAAAAACTATACTTTTAAATCGCAGGGTATCAAGCAGAAATTTCCGGGCTTTGAAAAAGTTTATGCGGACGCGGTTCAGGAAAAGAGTTTACCGTTGCTCAAAAAAGATGAAGAGGTTTTATTAAAAAGCATAGACCCAGAGCAGCATTTTACCCAACCGCCCGCCCGATACTCAGAAGCAACGCTGATTAAAAAACTCCAGATAAATGGCATTGGCAGACCGTCAACCTATGCGACAATCGTTTCGACCGTGCTCGAGCGACGATATGTTGAGAAAAAACAGGGGCGGTTATGGGCAACGCAGCTGGGATTTTTAGTTAATGATATTTTACTTAAGGGTTTTGACAATATCTTTGAGGTGAATTTTACCAAGAAAATGGAACAGGAACTTGATTTAATCGAAGCGAAAAAAGAGACCTGGCAGAATGTTATAAAAGATTTCTATAAGCCGTTCAAAGAGGATTTGGATAAAATGCAGGAAAAAACACCTGAGATAAAAAAAGAAACAACCCAGAGCCAGCTGTTGGACGAGAAATGTCCGACTTGCGGCAAACCATTGACGACAAAGTGGGGGAGATACGGGCAGTTCATTGCCTGCTCCGGTTATCCGGAATGTAAATATATCAAAAAAGATGCAACGAAAGAACCAACTCAATTATTGGAAGCGAAATGCCCGCAGTGTGGAAAGCCATTAGTTGAGCGAGCCAGCCGGTTTGGCAAATTTATTGCCTGTTCTGGTTATCCGGAATGCAAATATATCCAGCAGAATCAAGCATCAAAAGAACCGCCTAAATTACTGGAAGAAAAATGTCCGGAATGCGGAAAACAATTAGTTGAACGAAAAGGACGTTTTGGCAAATTTATTGCCTGCTCAGGTTATCCGGAATGTAAATACCGGGCAAAGATAAAAAAGACCGAAGATAAAGAAGATTAAACTTATATTACTATCACTCCCACCAATACTCGACCGTATATGTTACAACAGCCTCTCCGTTTTTATCAATTGGCACACTAAACTCAATCGTTCTGGAATCGGTTTTGTCATAGTTCTGTGATTTAGCAGTTATTTTCCAGTTAGACCAGCGATATAAGTGTTCGACAACTTTGACATTAACCGGTTCTTCTTTATGGTTCCGAAGTGTAATTTTGTAGGATTCAGTGACAGAAGCAAAGCCATCCATTTTAAAGTCAGTTTGAACTCTTTCTCCGACAATATCAAAAGCGTTCCCTAAATAGATTCGAACTAGCTCATCTTTTGGTGTGTGGTCTATCCAATCTTCGCCAATAAACTCTAATGACTGGTCTGTGTCAGCTTTATAGACCCGCATCCTTCCTTTTGGTAAAGGAATTCCAAGATTATTTTCTTTAGAATTATTGAATTCTAACATCACAAATACATCTTTATTAGTTTCAACGCCGTAATTACGGTCAGCTCTTGAATATTCGTTATAACCATAAAATGGCATTCTTGCGCCAGCATATATGAAAAGTTTTTTTGCCGGCACTTGACTAGCTGAGACAAATTCAATTTGCTTGGTCTCGTTATTTTGGATTGTTGCTTTACGTTGCAATGTATACATATGATATTCAAAAAAACTTTTTTCTTGAAATTGAGCAGTTGTTGCGGCTGTTTTAACAAACAATTCCCGTTCTCCTTGATATGCAGTGGAAGGAGGGCTGACACGGTGAATGTCGCCGGCAATTAATTTTAGTTTTGCATCTTTGTAAGTTGCACCAGACTTATTATCAATTGTCACCCACCCATTCAAATCGATATTTTTATCATTGGTATCAGCAACAACAATATAATCAGCATTCCATTTTATTCCACTGGTTAGATATCCGACTTCAATCGTATTTTCACTTGATTTATCACAATCGACAAGCCATGAAAGTGTTGGTTTGGTTATCAGTCCTTCGGGTAATTTATCCAGTATAATTTCACCTGAAGGATTGCTATAAATTTTATCGCCGACCTTGAGGGTCATCCCACCCTGCAAGGAAAGGAGAGTTCCTTTTAATATTTCGGTCTTATCACCGCTTACACCAAACCGACGAACCAGCTCAATTTCCTTATCAATGTACTTGCTTAAGAGCTTATCCCGGCTAATCAAATCGTATTCAAAATTCTGTTCCAAGACTGTTGTGCCAGCAGGGTCGGTGATTGATTTAAAATGAACACTGGTTGCATCAATTTGAGCTGCGACATCAGTAAATTTAACCTCGTTTTGTCCCTTGATTAGTTCGATATCGCGTTGTTCTCTAACCAGCCCAGTATTGTCATTATAGATTGTTAGTTCAGTGCTGACCGCAAAACAAATTGTGCAGATAATAAATAAACACATAAAGAGCTTTGAGAAATTTTGTAACATTGTTCCTCCTATTAGATATTTATTATTCATATCTGTTCAAACTGCAATAAAATAGCATTAATAATCATAATGTCAATATTTATTTTATATACTTGATTAAATTGGTCATTGATAATTGAATGTTTCCCGGTTTTTTCTAATTTGACTCCCTTATTCCCCTTGCTATTTACCTTTTTATAACCTGTTTTGCTTGCGGTTTATATCTCTACCCATATTCCCGCTATATTTTCACTCTTAATACTAATTATATAATCTATGAGTTATCCGACTAAATAGACAATTAAGAACCAAATGTAATATCAGACTATAATCTTAAACTAATCGCTATTTCCAATTCCCCAGCACCTTAATCCTTTATTTACTGTTATATTCGGGGGATACCTCCCCTATGTTACAAGAAATTGGCTTTAAGGATATGATATGTATATGATTAGGTGATATTTTCGTATGAAAAAAATATTACTGGTCGGTAATATTTTATTCTACCTATAGGTAGAGTTTTATATGATTAAAATTATGTTATCAGAACTGCAATGATTCCAACCAAATATATTCCATCAAAAACCCCTGCTCCACCGATGCTCATTACACCCCGTCCATATTTCTGAATGGTTCGAATGTTGAGTAAATCAGCGCCGATTAGAACGCCCAGCACACCGGAAATATAAGCAACGGCTGTAGCTGAATGATGTCCGACAAAAAGTAGTGCTAAAATTGCCGAGACAACAGGCGGAATAAATGCCGGGATGGCGATACCGATTCCTGGTGTTGGTCGGGCTAATAGTTTTGATACAACTATCATTATTGCGGTGCATGCGACAGTTGGAACTATCGGCACTTTTGGTAAAAGATACAAGCAAAGCATCACCGGTAAAATACATCCGCCTAAGTTAATCGCTAATATCTGTTTTTGCAGGAAATGCGGTTGTACTCCATAAAAGAAACTATGCAAACCTGATACTTCAGGATTGTTCTCGGCGACTTCAACCGTTTTATCCTGAATTGGTATATTAATCGCGCTGCCGAGTAAAGATAGAAATAAAAACGTCAGACCAGTTCCCGAAGAAAGCCCGAGTTTTTGAAATGCAACTCCAACCGCGCCGACCGAAATAAGTACAAAAAGAACCGGCAGGAGTAAAATTAATATGAAAAAAATTGCTACTGAGAATGGTAAAAAGAACATAAGAAATTATAAGCTAAGGTTTTTCATAGTCAATAAAAACGGAGAGATTCTTCGTCGCTTTCGCTCCTCAGAAGGATATATTGTCTTCGTGTCTTCGTTGTAATCCTTTAGTCCATTCGTTTGCGGAAGCGCATTGCGGCAAAGCTGAAAAAGAATATTCCGAATAGAGCTAAGAATCCGATTTCTTTATACAAAGTGAAAAATCCTGCTCCTTTTAAGAGTATTCCACGCACAATGATTAAATAATAGGTCAACGGATTTATATACGCAACCCAGCGTAAACTGAGTGGAATACTAGCAATCGGGAAAAATAACCCGGACATGAGATTCGCCGGCATCATAAGCGGAAAAATCGTTAGGCTAACTTGTGCTTGAGTCTTTGAGACACTTGCGGCAAAGAGTCCGATTCCCAACGAGGTAAAGAGAAAGATTAGCGATGCAAAGAAGAATAATAAAAGACTGCCATTAATTGGTATTTGATACATGATTTTAGCCATCACCAGAATTAAGATAACGTCAATAAAACCAACTAAAACAAAAGGAATCGTCTTGCCGAATATGAACTGAACCCTATTTAATGGCGATACAAAAAGTTGTTCGATAGTACCCATTTCTTTTTCTCTGGTTATTGACGTAGCAGATAGAACTGCAGTTACCATAAACAGAAGCTGGCAAATAATTCCCGGCACCATAAATGCCGAACTTTTCAAAGACGGGTTATAAAGCACCCGGATCTGGGGCGTTACAAGCAGTGTGTTAGTTGAAGATATTTGGGTAGTACCGGTTTGGGAATTTAAAATCTTTAACAGGACATTTCGGGAATAACTTGCGATTATCTGGTCAATATACGCTTTGGTAATATTTGCCGCATTACCATCCGAACCATCAACCAGAATCTGAATCGAGGTTTGATGTTCACGTGCTAAATTCTTGGAAAAATCGGGTGGGATTATTATCGCTACTTTTACTCTATCCTTTAATAGCAGCTTTTCGGCATCGTCGCTGGAATTTACGTTTACATGCGCACGGGTGAAATAACCAGACGAGAAAAACGACTCAATAAACTCGCGACTTTCGACTGACTGTTCATGGTCGACAATTAGAAGCGAGATGTTTTTAATATTGGTTGTAACTACATAACCGAATAGTATCAACTGCATCAAGGGTGAAACAAAAAGGATAAACCGCATCCTTCGGTCACGCGTCGCTTGAGTTAACTCCTTTTTGATAAAAGTTAAAAGTACTCGCATATAATTTTTATTCGTCAGGATTTACAGGATAAAGACTTAGTGTAAATACAGTCCATAAAAATCCTGTTAGTCCTGTCATGTCACGCGATTCGTTTGCTAAACTTTCTTGTGCTGATAAATATGAAAAACGCTGCAAAAATAAACATAATCAGAAAATCGAACCAGAGGATATTGAGTCCCGCACCTTTCAAAAATAGTCCACGCATGATTTTTAAAAAGTAGGTTGCCGGCACTAGATAGGACAAGCTTCTTAAAATTATCGGCATACTTGCGACTGGAAAGATAAACCCCGAGAGTAAAAATGTCGGTAAAAATGAAACGAGAAACGAGAACTGTGAAGCGACCTGCTGAGTCTTTGAAACTAAAGATATAAATAAACCAATGCCCAAAGCGCCGAGTAGAAATAGTGTTGCGGCTAAATAAAAGAGCAGGATGTTGCCGCGAAACGGAACTTTAAAGACAAAAATACTGATAAGTAAAACCATTGTTACCTGAACTAAGCTAATGATGAAATAAGGAGTGAGTTTGCCGATAATAAACTCGCGTGCCCGAATTGGTGTGTATAAGAGTTGTTCCATAGTCCCCCGCTCCCATTCAATACTGATTGCCAGCGATGTGAGCAGTGTCCCGATGTTCATCATAATGATTGCGATGAGTCCGGTCACGATGAAATTCTGGCTTTTTAAGGTTGGGTTATATAAAAACCGAATCCGATAATCAATTGGTGGTTTGAGTGTTGGCACAGATGAGCCATAACGTTGCGTATTCTCGATAAGTTGCTTTTGATTAAAATCTTGAGTAATACCCGCCGCATATCCAATAAGAATCTGGGCAGTATTATTATCACTACCGTCAACCAGAAATTGATAAGAGGTCGGCTCTAAGCGGTTGAGTTTTTTGCTGAAGTCGGAAGGTATGATTGCGACTGCTTTTGCTTTTCCTCTATCGAGCAGGTTCAGACTCTTTGCCCAGGAAAAGTCATTTTTCAATGACATGCTGAAGACACCGGTTTGGCGGTACGAATTGTACAATTCTCGGCTCTCGCTCTTTCGATTAAGGTCAAAAAAGGTTACGGGTAGGTTTTTAACGTCATAGCTGACCGTATATCCGAAAAGCAAAAGCAGCACAACCGGCCAGATTAATGCGAAATAGAGGATACGAATATCCCTACGGATATGCAGAAATTCCTTGGCGATGATTGCTAAAGTTCTCATAATATTACTGTTTTTTAATTATTTTTCCATTATCGAAATGAACACATCTTCAAGAGATGGCATTACTGCTTCAAATTTCTTGATGTGCAATTTTTTGTTTATGAGCTTATTTTTTATATTTTGAGCTTGTGCTTCGTTTTCTAAGAATATATGCCAAGATAAACCGAAAGGAATAACTTTTTTTACTGTTTTTTCGCTCTGCAAAAATTCTTTGACTTCAAGGAATGGTTCGGCGGTAATCGAAAATATCTTTGATTTAATTGAAGCTTTTAGTTCAGCAGGTGCGCCGATAGCAGTCAGTTTTCCGTCCTGAATTAGTCCAATCCGCTCACAGTGTTCCGCCTCGTCCATATAATGAGTTGTAACAAAAATCGTGGTCTGGTCTTCGGTTTTGAGCCTATAGATTAAATCCCAGAACTGCCGGCGTGAAATCGGGTCAACACCAGCAGTCGGTTCATCAAGAAAAACGATTGACGGACGATGCAATAATGCACAGACCAATGCGAGGCGCTGTTTATAGCCGGTCGGGAGTTCCTTGGTCATACGTTTTCGTTCTTGCTCGAGCCCAGCCGTGGCTATTGCCCATTCTTTACGCTTTGTCTTCTCTGTATTATCTAAATTATATATCCCGCCGAAAAAGTCCATATTTTCTTCAACGGTCAGGTCATTATATAAAGAGAATTTCTGAGACATATAACCGATACGTGATTTAATCTTTTCGTTTTCGCGGATTATATCTAAACCGGCAACCGTACCTTTGCCTGATGTTGGCGTTAAAATACCGCAAAGCATACGAATAGTTGTGGTCTTGCCCGCACCATTCGGTCCGAGAAAACCAAATATCTCTGCTTTAAAAACATCAAAACAAATATCATTAACTGCTATGAACGAGCCAAATTTCTTGGTTAAGTTACAGACTTCGATAGTTTTCATTATGGGAAATCTACCACGAAGGCACGAAAATCCACGAAGATACAAAGAACGTTTTTGGATTTCGTGTTTTTGTGGTAATCATCAGTCTTTTTTCTGTCTAATCAGAGCGATGAATGCGTCTTCGAAAGTCGGTTCGACCAGGTTCATTTCAAATTCGACGTGCTGTTCTCGTAAAAAGTCGGTTGTTGCTTGAGGTTGATATTGGTCAGTTATTAGATGAAGAAATTGACCAGCCGGACGAAGGTCGATGACCCGTAAATTCATCGGGAATTTCAAGCTTCTGATTAAATCATTGTTTTTTGATTTTATTTCCAATATTTTATATGGATATTTTTCACGCACTTTGCTCGGTGTATCAACACTTAAGAGTTCACCCCGATACAAAAAACCAACCCTTGAGCAACGTTCAGCTTCATCCATATAGGGTGTTGATATAATAATCGTGGTTCCTTGTCCGTACAAATCATATAAAAAATCCCAGAGTTCGCGTCTTGAAATCGGGTCAACTCCGGTTGTGGGTTCATCCAGTAGCAGCAATTCGGGTGTGTGCAAAAGGCAAGCAATTAGAGCGAGTTTTTTCTGCATACCGCCGGACAACTGATCAGCTCTACGATTTAGAAATTGCCCGAGACGGGTAATCTTTAGAAGTCGCTCTTTACGTTTGATGAAATCCGATTCAGCAATCAAATACATCTTTCGGAAAAAATTGAGATTTTCCTCAACTGTGAGGTCTGGATACAAAGAAAAGGTTTGTGGCACAACACCAATTTTGGATTTGACAAAATCAGGACTTCGCACGACATCAACATTACAAACATTAACTTTACCGGAACTCGGCACCAGCACGCCGGTCAGGATGCGCAAGAACGTTGTCTTGCCGGCACCATCCGGACCGATAATCCCGAAAATCTCGCCGGTTTGGACATCCAGATTGAGATTTTGAAGCGCCGAGACAGTTTTAAATTTCTTGGATAGACCCTGGACTTCAATTATTGGCATATGATTTCATAACCACAGATTTCATTGATCTATTTTTTCTGAATCCATCTAATCTGTTAAATCCGTGGTTTTATTGTTCGGTTATTTTTGCATCCGCTGGCATTCCAGGCATGAGCAGCATATCAGGATTGGGGATAGAAATTTTTACCGCAAATACAAATTGTGCACGTTCCTCTTTTACCTGGATATTTTTAGGTGTGAACTCGGCTTCCGAAGAAATCCAGGTTACATTACCGTCAAACTGGTTTTTGGGATAGGCATCAACATAAACTGCGGCTTTTGAGCCGAGATGCAGCTTACCCATCTCTTTTTCCGGAACATAGATTTTGAGCCAAGCCTGTTTTAAATCAGCGAGATTTAACAGCTGGGCGCCAGGAAATACCAGTTCGCCTTTATTAAAGTTCTTACCTAAGACCACACCATCAATCGGACTCAGGATATATGCATTGGCTAATTGGGTCTGGGCAAGCTCGAGTTGTGACTGGGATGATTTTACACCAGCACCTGCTTTTTCCAAATTCGCTTTAAGCACTTCGTATTGAGTCTGGATATTTTCCCATTCCGCATCCGACAGATTACCGGTTGAATGTAATTTGCGACTCCGTTCCAGATTTATTTCCAGATTCTGTTTTTGTTCCTGGGCGGCAATGAGTGTCTGGTTAGCAACTACAAGGCCTGCCTTCGCCATATTCTCCTGAGCCGACAGTTCTTTGTGGTCAAGAAGAACCATTGTATCACCGGTCTTCACTTTTGAGCCTTCGTCAATTCTTAAATCCTGAATCTGTCCGCCGACTTTAGCGGAAACCGCAACTTCTTCGGCTTCAATAATACCCGAGCCAGCAAGACCATTTTTGTGATGATGCGACAGAAAAACAACCAAAATTATTACAACTACTGCAATTACAATAACTGGTATCAAAATTCTTTTTTTCATATTACTCCTATATTAAAATGCTAAAATAAGAATATAAAGTCTAATTCTAAAATTATTGGTTGTCAACAACAGTTTGATTTTAGTGAGAATGCAGATGCTATGTGCTTACGATTAGTTTTTTTCTTATTGTGCCAACTTCAATAAAATAAATTCCTGGTTTAATTCCATTAAGTGGGATTAACATCTCTGGTCTGGTGACTTTTACTTCTTTTATCAGTTTTCCGGTGATATCAAATAGTTTCAAAGAAGCATTATTGGTGATTTGTGGTGAGCGGATTGTGAAATATGATTTTGTGGGATTGGGATAGATTTTGAAGATTTCTTCGGAATCAATACGTGTGTTATTTTCCTCCAATCCGATAAGGTTTTGTCGTATTACGGATACATTAGAAGAAAACAAGTTTGCAACGTAAACTCTAATTGAACTTGATATTAACGCGACTGGATATCCGACATTAATCCTTATAATAAAATTACCATAAAAAGGATCGATAACTACAATGCTGTTACTGCCTAAATTAGCGCAATAGATTCCAGCATAGGTAGGTATTATTGTATATGGACGTTCCCCAACTAAAAATTGAGAAGTTCCGATAACTGAATCTGACCCCCCATCAATTACCTTAATATTGTCGCCAGTAAAATTTGCGTAAAAGATTCTATTATAAAAAGAATATTTAATTAATGATTGCGGGCCGGCATTCCCATATATGATGCTATCAACTAATTGATTGGTTGAACCGTTAATCATATGGATTCTGCCGTTTGCCCAGCTTGAGCAGTAAATTTCATTATTATCAGGGTCATATGCTATTGAACTTGGACTGATACCAACTGGAACCGTTGAAATTACTTGATCGGTCACACAATCAATAATTGTAACTGTATTGCCATCAGTGTTAGCGCTATAAATTTTATTATTAGTCGAATTGAGCGTCAAACAAGTCGGAAAACCGCCGACATTTATCGTGGCAACAACATTATCATTTCCACCACCAATCACAGAGACGCTGTTACCGCTTGAATTAGCACAATACACTTTATTGTTCGTTGAATTAAAAAGCAAAGAGGTTGGTCGCAAACCAACAGTAACAGTATTGATGACTTCGTTAGTCGCACCATTGATTATAGAAACTTCATTACTCTGCTGGTTAGCACAATATATTTTGTTACTGGCAGAATTATACGCAAAAGCACATGGATATGTCCCAACCCGAATTGTTGTAATCACCTGGTTATTTTGCGTATTAATTATCGTTACAGTATTGTCACCAGAATTAGCACAATACACTTTATAATTTGTTGAGTTATAACCAAAAGCACGAGGAAATGAGCCGACTGGAATTACAGTCTCAAGATATTGAGCATATGATGCCTTGGTGAGTATAAGTATAATTACAAGGAGAAAAAAAAACAACTATTCTTAATATTAGTAGCGATGTTGTACATACTTTATTAATATAGATTTTTTAATCGCTTTAGCAGGGCCAATATATCCTAAAACATAGACATTGTTTTTCATATCTGTTTTTATCTGTTTAGCCGCTGCTCCTCCGGTTTGGTTATATTCTACAGCCCAGACGGAATCGCCAGCAACGCTGTATTTTAATGTAACCATATAATGGGTCGAATCTGAATCGCGACTATTCGCACTAAAATAACTTGCACCTGTAATATAGACACCATCCCGGTTATCGATCACAACAGCATCAGCGAAATCTTGAGTATTGTTTGAACCATTATAAATTTTAACCCATAGCATTTGACCCAGTGTGTTATACTTGATAGTAGTATAGTCATAATATGATAGCAAATTATAAGAGTATCCGGTGATATACAAATTACAACCACTATCAACCGTAATTGCAGTTGCTACATTATTACCACCACCGCCAGCACCATGATAATTTTTTGCCCAGTTTATATTCCCGCTCGAGTCGATTTTTATTGTAATCCATTCTTGATTAAAATCGCTATTACTATACCCAGTTATGTAGATATTTGCTTGACCATCAATAGCAAGGTCGGTTGGTACATCATCAGCATCTAATACATTTGGTCTGCTATCATATCGAGTAACCCAGCGTTGATTTCCTTTGGTATCATACTTAATTATTACAATATCATAATTTAAATTTTCACCCATACTGTAGCCACACACATAAGTATTGCCGGCGTTATCTTCTACCAAACCAATTGTTTTATCGTCATTATTACCCGTTCCATTATACGTAGAACTCCATTCTTGAAAACCTAATGGATTGTATTTAATCGTCAAATAATCAGTCGTTGTACCGGGCCTGCTAATTTCACCAGTAATATATATATTTTTTAGACTGTCAACAAATATAGCGGTTACTTCACACAAGTAATAATCATATTCAGCTTTGTGAAAGTTTGTTGTCCACGCAATATTCCCAGTTGAAGTGTATTTGATAATCTTAATTTCACTTGCATTTTCGGAAAGATAACTAGTACCTACAACATAAATATTACCTGATTTGTCAATTGCGATATCAACTACGTAATCGTTTAAATTTGATAATCCATTGTATTTCTTCATCCATTTAAGATTGCCGTAGTTATCATACTTGATAGTCATAAAATCAGAACAAGTATCTAGGGCATAAGCATTACCCGTCACATATATATTACCTTTGGTATCAACGACCATGGCGGTCGCCAGATCTCTTTTATAATAATTGATATTATCAGTATAGGTTGCAACCCAGTTGTTATCTGCGAGAATAAAAGATGTGCCATCCCACATACCACATAGGAAAATTATAAACCATAAGCTACAAGCTTTCATATTAATATTATTTTATATTAATATATGTTCGAAAATATTTATGTCAAGGAGAAAATTATGGAGGGGGATTATTAGAGACCGACAAACTGAATTGCGACACCGCAGAGAAAAATCGCAAGACTTATAAAGCGTAATTGCAATTTCTGCGTAGCGGTAAGGTGCGGGGTTGACTAATCTCCATTAGCGTGTATTATTAATAGACCAACTAACATTTCTGGCAAACCCTTAAATTGAATTAGTGGTCTAAATAATATAATAAAATTATGGAATACTTAACAAAAATTAGAAATATCGGCATTGCCGCACACATTGACGCGGGCAAGACCACGACAACCGAGCGGATTTTATACTATACTGGTAAAATCTATCGGATTGGCGAGGTTGACGACGGCTCGGCAACAATGGACTGGATGGAACAGGAAAAAGAGCGCGGTATTACGATTACCGCAGCGGCAACTACAACTTACTGGCGCGGTTATCGGATTAATATCATCGATACACCGGGTCATGTTGATTTTACAATGGAAGTTGAGCGGTCGCTTAAAGTTTTGGATGGTGTGGTGGTCGTTTTCTGCGGTGTTGGCGGAGTCGAACCGCAGTCGGAGACGGTCTGGCATCAGGCAGATAAATACCATGTGCCAAGAATCGCCTTTGTCAATAAGATGGACCGTACTGGCGCGGATTTTTACCGTGTCATCAAAATGATGCAGGAGAAATTTCCAATCACCGCATTGCCGATTCAATTGCCATTAGGCAGTGAGGATGAATTTAAAGGTGTTATTGATTTAATTGAAGAAAATGCTTATATCTGGCATGAAGATACATTGGGTGCGGAATTCGAAATGGTCGCGATTCCGGAAAAAGACAAGAAGCGGGTAAAAGAATATCATGAAAAGATGATTGATGTACTCAGCCATTATGACGAGAAAATTCTGGAAAAATATATGGCAGGTGAGTTGATTACTAAAGAGGATTTAATCCGAGGAATTCGCAAAGCAACAATTCAATTAAAGATTGTGCCGGTTTTATGCGGCACTGCATTTAAGAATAAGGGTATTCAAAAATTGCTTGATGCGATAGTTGATTTTCTGCCATCACCAACCGAAGCGCCGCCAATCAAAGGCATCAATCCTAAAACCAAGCAGGAAGAGACGCGTGCGGCAGACCCACGATTACCTTTCTCGGCTCTGGTATTCAAGATTGCCAATGACCCGCACCAGGGATTTTTATCTTATGTCAGAGTTTACTCCGGCAAAGTTGAAAAGGGTAGTACTGTCTTAATTGTACCGACAATGGAAAAAGTGCGGGTGATGAAGTTATTGTTGATGCACTCTAACCAAAAAGAAGAAGTAGAAAAATTGCAGGCGGGTGAAATCGGCGTGGTGATTGGTTTAAAAGATGTTAAGACCGGCAATACCCTGACTAATTTTTTACACCCGATTGCATTTGAGCCGATGGAATTCCCTGACCCGGTTGTATTTCTGGCGGTCGAACCAAAAACTAAGGCAGACGAAACAAAATTATCCGGTGCTTTAAGAGCACTTTCGATTGAAGACCCGACTTTCCGGGTTCGGCAGAATCAGGAGACTGGCGAAACGATAATTTCCGGTATGGGTGAACTGCACCTTGATATAATTGTTGAACGGTTGAAGCGGGAATTTGGAATTACCTGCCATGTCGGAAAACCGCAGGTTTCGTACCGTGAGACAATTACCAAAGAGATGACTGCCGAAGGCAGGTTTATCCGCCAATCAGGCGGTCACGGGCAATATGGGGTGGTGACTTTAAAATTACAACCGTCGGCATCAGGTATTAATATTGTCAATGAAATAAAAGAAGGCAGAATCCCTAAAGAATTTTATCCGGCAATTGAGCAGGGGATAAAAGAGAGTGTTGATACGGGTGTTTTAGGTGGATACCCGATTAATAACATTTCAGTGGAAATCCTTGACGGGGCATTTCACGAAGTCGATTCGTCAGAACTAGCGTTTAAAATTGCGGCAACCATGGCGTTTCGGGAAGCATTCATGAAAGCCGACCCGACATTCTTAGAACCAATCATGGATTTGGAAGTTGTCACGCCCGATGCCTATGTTGGTAATATTATTGCCGATTTAAGTGCGCGCCGGGGCCGGATTGTGAATCTGGAATCAATCAAAGGACACAAGATTATTCACGGTTTTGTGCCGTTAGCTGAGACTTTCGGATATGCAAGCGCGATACGGTCATTGACTCAGGGGCGAGTATCTCATTCGATGCAATTTGCCCAATATGAGAGAATACCCGAAGAGGAAAAAACTAAGTTGTTTCCAAATTTAGACCAAACCATTAATTCAACCTAAACACAATTAAAAATTAAAGATTACAAAATTCTAAGATTAGAAGATTATAAAATTGGGTTAGTTGTCGAGCGGGTTTTTGTACGTATAGGGGACCCGATACAAAATCCTGCGGCTTAAATACATCAATGGTGTATCAACAATACTGACCAGCCATTTTATTACAATCTGACCGACAATTAACGGTACAATCGGCTGGAGACCATAAAATGCCAAGCTGATAAAAATCACACTGTCAACTGCCAAACTGATAATATCGCCAATTACATTTCTAATCCAGAGATGCCGACCTTTAGTTAGACCTCTCAGTTTTGCATATAAAAACGCATCAAGATTCTGCGAAATCATAAATGCGATCCAGCTCGCCAATGTAATCCTTGGCACTAAACTGATGATACTGTGCCAGCCCGGATTAGACTGCCAGAATGGAGCTGATGGGAGTAAGTCCGCAAGCCAGAAGAAAAATGCCATTATGACCTGCGTGACGAGCGCAATATAGGTCATGCGATGGACTTCATAACGCCCAAATGCCTCATTCACAATATCGATAATCTGAAAGGTAAAAGGAAAAATTAATACTGCGGCGGGTGTATAAAATGTCCCGATAACTAAATGAAATGCAGCGATTTTGGTAGCGATGACCTGGGACAATGCCAAATAGATTACATATAATGCAACCACAAAATCAACCTTTCGATAACGCTTAATGTACCAAGGGATGGAAATACTGGCAAATACAAGTGTGCTGACCCAAATTATATAAATTAACACTGTCATTAAAAGCCTTATAACTCAAAAACTTAATTATGTCAAGGAAAATTTTTAATTATGAACTATGTTAAGTGTCTTGATAAAAGATTAAGCAGGGTATTTATATTGCCGCTCATATTGAACGTTTTTTTCTCGCGGACAATAGTAATTTTATTATTCTTTAACGATACTTTTAAAAGATTCAGGTCTCGTGCTTTTAATCGAACCAAAGCGATTGCAAACAGATTATCCAATACGTCAGGATATTTGCCAAACCGGTCTTTAAGTTCTTCATTGATTGATTTCAGTTCTTGTTCAGATTCTACGGATAGTAGCCGTTTATAAATTGCCACCCGTTCATAAGAATCAGGGATATAATCTTCCGGAATATAAGCAGCAATATCCAAGGATAAAATCGGTTCCGGTTTAATATTTTCACCACGGATACGGGCAATCGCATCTTTGAGCATATTCTGATATAAACTTAGCCCGACCTGAGTAACATTGCCGTGCTGTTCCGCGCCTAATAAATTTCCGACCCCGCGCAGTTCCATGTCCCGCATTGCCAGACGAAAACCCGCTCCCAATTTGGAATAAGCGAGAATTGTTGACATCCGCTTTTCATAACCTTGCTCTTTGGGTTCGGTATCATCCTTTTCATCTTCGCGACTCGTTTTTACATCGGGTATAATAAAAATTGCGTATGCCTGTCGGTCAGACCGACCGACCCGACCGCGCAACTGGTGCAAATCAGATAAACCAAACTGGTCAGCGCGATTGACAACGAGTGTATTGACATTGGGCATATCCAGCCCAGATTCGATAATCGCGGTTGATACCAGTATGTCAAATTTCCGGTCCAAAAACTCCTGATAGATTTGCGCTAAAAATTTCTCGGGTAATTTGCTGTGGGTTATTGCAATCCGCCAGTTGCGGTTAAGATTCTGCAGGCGCTTGGCGATATTTTTTATCGAATTTATCCGGTTGTGAATGAACAGCACCTGACCACCGCGCTTTAATTCTGTGTTGATTCTTTGAAAGATGGCTTCGTCGTCCCAAAAGATAATATTAGTTACAATATCACGGCGACCAGCGGGCGGCGTGTGAATTGGTGAGATGTCAGCCAGACCGACCAGCGAACGATACAAGGTTCTTGGTATCGGAGTGGCGCTGAGAGTCAAAATATCAATTGTTGATTTTAGCTTCTTAATCTTTTCTTTTTGCCGGACACCAAACTTATGCTCTTCGTCAATCACCAATAGCCCCAAATCCTTAAATTCAATACGCGGACTGATAAGCGCGTGCGTGCCGATGACAATATCAACCTTGCCGGTCTTCAATTCAGCAATTATTTTCTTACGTATGCTCGTTGGCGTAAAACGCGACAGCATCTCGATGCGAACCGGAAAGTTTTCAAATCTTTTCTGAAAGGTATGACAGTGCTGATAACACAAGATTGTGGTTGGTGTTAACACAGCAACTTGTTTTAATCCAATCACTGCTTTGAATGCCGCGCGCAAGGCAATTTCGGTCTTGCCAAAACCAGTGTCACCGCAGATTAAACGATCCATCGGTTTAGTGCTCTCCAAGTCCCGTTTCACATCAGCGAGCGCTTTGAGCTGGTCAGGTGTTTCTTCATACGGGAAAGTTGATTCAAATTCTTCCTGCCATTCCGTATCTTTGGTCGCGGGAGTTTTTTTGGCAATACTGCGCTGGGCATAAATATTTATTAATTCCTTGGCATATTCTTCGGTTGCTCTTGCGACTTTTACTTTGGTCAGAAGCCAGCGGTTTGTGCCGAGCATGCTAAGGGTTGGTGGCAGAGCATCACCACCAATATATCTTTCAATTAATCCCAAATTTTCTACTGGCACATACAGTTTCTGGTCATTGGCATAGTGAATTAAAAGAAAATCTTTTTCAACATCGTCGATTTTAAGACGGACAACATTGTAAAACTGACCAATACCGTAGTCAACATGCACCACATGATCACCTTTGTTCAATGCCAAGAGGTCATCTAATGGCTGGCCTTTAAAATGACGCCGCGGTTGTCGCGATACCGGCGCACCGAATAACTCTTTTTCAGTTATAATACAGAAACCGTCGTCTGGCGCGAAAACGCCGGAATGCAGACTGCCGATAACATATTTCGGTTTATCGCCAAAGATCGTAGTCAGTCGTTCGTACTGGTATTCGTGAAGCGTCACAAAAATATATTCAATCGGCAAAGATTCGATTTCTGATTTTAAGAGATTAAAGTTGGCTAAATAGACTGGCGGATAGGAAAAGCCGAAATTGAAATCCGCATTATTTTCTTTAAGTAATACAATATTATTAAAATTGTTATTATCTGTTTCCGAAACAACCAAATTGTTTTTTGAAAGAAGCTCAGCAAGCGGTCTTTTTTCCGCATCGGCACGACTCTGAGCAAATATTTCAATTTTGGAAATAAAGTTTATTGAACGCTGGGTAATCGTGTCAAAATAACGCAGAGAGACAATTTCGTTATCAACAAACTCGATGCGAATCGGATTAATACTTTTAGGCGGGAAAATATCAACAATACTTCCTCGCACTGCGTATTCGCCCGGCTCAGAAACCAGGTCAAGACGCTCGTATCTTGCCGAATCAAGCCAATCAGTAATCTGCTCAATCGGCAGGACATTTCCTTTAGATAAGGTAAGTTTATATTTTGACCACTGGTTATAATCGGGCAATAATATGTTCAAATCGTCGGGCTGGAGAATAATTATAAACGGTCCTTTGTCATTAAATAATCTGTAACACTCAACCTCAGCCGCATCAGGGTCAGTAAATATGATAATATTTTCTTCGGGTAAAAATGAAAGTAAATCAGAATGAATATGGTTCTTGGATTCTGAATCTTCAGCAAAATAAATCAGATTATCATTAAAAGTTCTGAAAAGCGATAATGCCAAAATAGATTTGGCGCCAGCCAGACCCTCGACCGAAATTAATTGACCTGGTTCATGAATTTGCCGATACCTGGTTTTAACCAGGTCTAAAAATTTAGATGTTTTTGGCCGGGTGATAAATCTTTGATAAATCGTTTCCATTTAACAACTATATTTTACAAAGCTTAACATTTAATTCAATATATTTTTTTTCTTGATTGGTTCAGATATCTATGAAATTTGTATATGGGATAAAAAAATTTCAGGGGGCATTCGAGCCCCCTGAGTTCACTACCTTTTCTTGCCTTTTTTGGCGACCTTTTTCGTCGCCTTAGGCTTTGCCTTTTTCATACATGGCATAATGCCTCCTATCTTTACGAGTGTATTAAATAGCAAAATAATATATTTGTCAAGTGTTATTATACAATATAATTATTTGTTAAAGTGTAAACCGGTAAGAGGTTTTCTGTTTTTTCAAAACTTTGCTACTTAAAAAGACATCCTGTTTATTAATTTGTCCTATGGAATAGTTAATCCAGTAATAGGTTCTGTGATAAAATCCCTTTTTACTCTCCAGAAATATCCTCTCAAATATTTTCTGAAATAATTCGTAATTGATTTACTGGCATATTGAAAAATATCCTCTGTAACAGATGGGTTGATATCTTCCTTAATTTATGCCGAATTAAACAGTCGAATAGATGGATTAAATAATCGTCAAAATAAACACGTAAATGCTTTTCTAATAGAGACCATACTCAAAGCAGGGGACTATACCCAATTGTTAAGGGAATTTTGAATTAAGAATATGGAAGCGAGAATCTTAAAGAAAAAATCAGCATGTTTTTTATATGCGATACAGTTTACATTTTGGAACTGCCGATTAACGAAGCAGCATCCTGTTTTATCGCCCAGCACAAACCTAAAGTAAAGAGATGAGAGCTATTTTAATGATTCTAAAGATAAAAAGGCATTTTATTTCAATGAGTCATTGATATTAACTTCTAGTATCGCTAAAAAGCAAGGGGTCTTGACTTATTTGCTTTTAATTTTATACTTTGGGTATGCCGACTAATGGTAAATCAGACAGCAAGATGGAAATTCCAAATGGTTTGTGGATTCGATGTGATGGCTGCGGTGAGATTTTATATCGCAAGAGTCTGGAACAGAATCTGTTTATCTGTTCGCGCTGCAGTTATCATTTTAGGATTAACGCCCGGAAATATATCGAGATTCTATTAGATGCTGATACATTTGAAGAATTTGACCCGCACCTAACACCGCAAAACCCATTAGATTTTCCAAAGTATCCGGAAAAAGTTGCTGAAGCCCAGAAAAAAACCGAACTTGACGAAGGCTTTACTTATGGAAAAGGCAAGATTAGTAGTTTCCCGATTATCTTAGGCGTGATGGATTTTAATTTTATGGGTGGCAGTATGGGTTCGGTGGTTGGCGAGAAAGTTGCCCGTTCAATTAGATTGGCTCGGGAAGAAAAAATCCCCTTAACAATAATTGCAACTTCGGGCGGAGCACGAATGCAGGAAGGTATTTTCTCGCTGATGCAGATGGCAAAAACATCAGCGGAATTAGCGCTATTAGCTCAAGAAAGAATTCCGTATATCGTAATACTCACTAATCCAACAATGGCCGGCGTGTTGGCATCTTATGCTTCTCTAGGTGATATTATCATTTCTGAACCAAAAGCACTATTAGGTTTTGCCGGAGCAAGAGTAATCGAGGGGACGATCGGTGAAAAATTACCCGAAGGTTTCCAGACCGCGGAATTTCTTTCCAAGCATGGATTTGTTGACATTGTGGTGAGTCGGAAATTTCTCAGGTCAACTTTAACTAAAATTATTGACATGCTGTGGGGTAAAGGCAAAGCCGAAATAGAACCAAAAAGAGAATTTGTTGAATGAGTCGAATCCTATTAGAAAACATCGTTAAAGTTTTTAACAATAAAACAGTCGCGGTGGATAATTTTAATTTGGAAATTCCCGACGGCGAATTTTTTGTTCTGGTCGGTCCATCCGGCTGCGGCAAATCTACAATCATGCGTGTTATTGCCGGGTTAGAAGAACCGACCTCGGGTAATGTTTATATTGGTGACCGCCTGGTTAATGATGTTGAGGCAAAAGACCGTGATGTAGCAATGGTGTTTCAGAACTATGCCCTGTATCCGCATATGACCGCATTTGATAATATGGCATTTGGTTTAAAATTAAGAAAGGTTCCAAAACCAGAAATCAAAACCAGGGTGCAGGAGGCGGCAAGGATTTTAAACATCGAGCGGTTATTGCCGAGAAAACCCAAAGAGCTCTCGGGTGGTGAGCGTCAGCGGGTTGCGGTCGGACGAGCGATTGTGCGACATCCGTCAGTCTTTTTATTTGATGAACCGCTTTCCAATATTGATGCTAAACTCCGTGTTCAGATGAGAGCGGAATTGTCACAAATACACCAGCGATTAAAGACGACCACGTTTTATGTTACCCATGACCAGACCGAAGCAATGACCTTGGGTGAGCGGATTGGGGTTATGAAAGACGGCAGATTGCATCAGATTGCCCAGGCGATGACTTTGTACAATAAGCCGGTAAATAAATTTGTTGCTGGATTTATTGGCTCACCGCCGATTAATTTTCTAGATGGTAAAATCATTAGTGATAAGAGTTTTAAATTTATCAATGATAGTCTAAATATTGATTTGCCCGCAATGTGGAATGAGCGGCTTAAAGGTTATATTAATCAGGATGTGATTCTTGGTATTAGACCAGAAGATATTTTGTATGAGAAAGAAAGACAAAACTTAGCGGGCATTCGTGCTAAAATAGAAGTTATCGAACCAATGGGCAGCGAGACGATTGCTTATTTTAAAATCAAAGAACAGCTCATCACGGCGCGCTTCCATAGCCAGTTTACAGGTAAAATCGGCGAGGTGTTAGATTTTTATATTGACACGGAAAAGATTCACTTCTTTGACAAGACCAGCGAAATAAGAATTTAACTTTCACATTTAATAATTTAAAATAAAATTATGATAAAACACCTCATTCAAAAAGAATGGGATAAATCAGCTGATGCCTGGTTAGATTTTGTCCGAACCGGTAAAGACCATTGCCGGTATTACATGAATAATCCTGGAATGTTTAAGATTTTAGGCAATATCCGAGGGAAACAAGTGTTAGATTTAGCATGTGGCGAAGGATATAATTCAAGAATCATGGCTAAAAAAGGAGCTAAAGTTACGGGTATTGATTTTTCAAAAAACCAGATTAAATATGCCCAAGAAGAAGAAAATAATAATAAAATGGGCATTGAATATTTTATTCAAAATGCATCACGCTTAGGTCGTTTCAAAAATAACACATTTGATATTGTTGTCTGTTTCATGGCTTTGCAGGATATGAACAATTACAAGAAAGCGGTAAAAGAAGTAAAACGAGTCTTAAAGACCCAGGGACGGTTTATTTTTGCGATGCCCCACCCTTGTTTTGAGAGAAACGTCGGGCGCGACGGCATATCTTATACAGTCAAAGACTATTTTACCGCAAAAGCGTATCCGCTCTATTGGAAAATGAAGCGATTAACCAAACATTTCAAAACGACCAGTTTTCATCGGTCTCTTTCTGATTATACCAACGCTTTATACGACGCGGATTTATTAATAAGCCGTATCCATGAACCGAAACCGACTAAACAGGGATTGAAAGTACATCCTAATTTAAAAGAGAATTTGTTAATTCCACAATCAATTGTTATCGAGGCGATAAAATCATGAGTGTTTTGAAAAAATCACAAGATGCCCAAGGTTGGGCGATGTATGATTATTATAAAGGAAAGCAGGTGTCAGAAATAATTGAAAGAGACGATGGTTACATTGATTCGTCTGATGGTCCAAAATTATATCTTTTCGAATATAAGGATTGGTCTCAACATATAAAAAGAGCGATGAGATATGTTAAGGGCAGGGTTATTGATATTGGCTGTGGTGCGGGCAGGCATTCTCTATATCTTCAGAAAAAAGGGTTTGATGTTTTGGGCATTGACACTTCACCTTATGCACTCAAAGTTTGCAAACTTCGCGGTCTTAAAAAGACTAAACTGATTTCAGCAAACCAGCTCAACCCAAAAATCGGCAAATTTGATACAATTCTGATGCTCGGTAATAACTTTGGGCTGTTCGAGAACT
This sequence comes from Caldifarciminota bacterium, assembly GCA_903865935.1. Taxonomy (GTDB): domain Bacteria; phylum Hydrothermota; class Tepidihabitantia; order Tepidihabitantales; family CAIPLT01; genus CAIPLT01. The sequence continues at coordinate 60,005 of CAIPLT010000015.1, read as the reverse complement.
TAAAACACGGCAGGCATCTATTAAAAAGGATTAGCGATATCACCAATGATAAAGCGCAAATCATTGCTGAAACATTAGATCCGTACGGAACTAAAGAGCTACACCATACTCAATACCACAGGCAAAACCGTTTAAGGGGTAAATTTGGCGGTGAAGTTCGCATCCGAGTTAGATATCAGAATTATATATCGCCATGGTTTAATTATTGGTTAGCTGCCAAATCCGAGATTCAAAAGATGCTAAATGGTACGGATTGGCACGTTCAAGATTTCATTGATTCTAAAGGTCCAATTTATATTGCAATCATTGTAAAGCGTTAATTCATTTTATAGTAAAATAATACTTGAAAATCTCTTTTTCCTAACCTATATTCAATTATTCAAAAATGAGCAGTGTAAGAAGACATTTATTATTCGTCTTAATCATTATTGCTATATCTTTTATTGTCTATTTTAACACACTTAAAAATGGCTTCGTGTATGATGACTCCTGGGAAATTGTCAACAATAATTGGATTCAAAACCTTAGTAATCTTTTTTCGTCCTGTCACCGATATCGATTAACTGAAACAGTTACTCTATATGCTGATTATAAGACTTGGGGGTTAAAACCATTTGGATTTCATCTTACAAATTTATTATTAAACACATTGGTTTCAATAAGTATCTATTTTCTTGTAAATATTATGTTGCGAAAAAAAGTTCTGGCATTTATGACTGCCTTACTTTTTGCAGTGCATCCAGTCCACACCGAAGCAGTTTCAATTGTTTCGCATCGACAAGAAATTTTAGCGATGTTATTCATGCTGCTTGGTTTAATTTTCTATATTAAACAGAAAAATGCTAAGAATTACTGGTCATTAGCGTTAAGCGTTATCTTTTTTGGTATCTCTTTAAGTTCAAAAGAGGTAGCTTTTGTTTTTCCATTACTGCTGATTTTATATGATTTGTATTTTGAAAGGAATAAAATCAAAATAAAGCACTATCTTCCATATCTTGTGCTGCTTGGGCTATTTCTAATCATTTTTTCCCTACCGTCACCGCGCTGGAATTTTAAAATTTCCGGTTATGATGCGGTTTCGTTCGGTCATGCTTTATCCGGCAATCGGACTTATGCTTCAATTCTACTTACCCAGCTTAAAGGGTTTGCCCAATATGTAAAATTACTTATCTTTCCCTATCGGTTAAATATTGACTATTATTTTCCAGCGTATAATTCAATCTTCCAAAATGGGCTCCTTTTTTGCTTGATGCTGTTTTTTATGTTTGTTTTTCTTGCGATAATTACTTTTCGTCGTTATAGAATTATCTCTTTTGGTCTGGTCTGGTTTTTAATATGCTTGTTACCAGTTCTGAATATTTTGCCCAAGACATATTTTGTTGCCGAACGATATTTATACATACCGTCGTTGGGATTTTGTTTGATATTGGGCTGGTTGTTTTCCGAATGCTACAATAGAAAAACAACGCAAGTTATATCAAGTTTTATATTAGTTATAATGCTTATTTTATATTCGTTTAATACAATTAAAAGAAATTTTGATTTCAAGTCTGAGTACACACTTTGGTTTGCAACATTAAAAAATAACCCCAAATCAGTGTTTGGACATAATAATGTCGGTGTTGGTTTGTTCGAATCCGGGAAGACGCAAGAAGCAATTAAAGAATTTGATACAGCAATACAACTGGCGCCGACATTTGCCAAGCCATATTACAATCTTGGCATCACATATTATAAAACTGGCGATAACAAAAAAGCAACAGAAAATCTAAAGACCGCGATTAATTTAGATCCAAAGTCAGCGGAGAGTTATGCGGCATTAGGCATGGTCGAACAAAAGACCGGATTATATGATGCGGCAGTTTCTAATTTCGAAATTGCGATTCGGGACTGCAACCTCAGTCAGGATGCTTCGCTCCACTATTCATTAGGAGTGGCGTATCGAAGTGTTGGCAAAGCTGATCAGGCAATCAGCGAATTTCAACGGGCAATCTTTCAAAATCCGAAGTTAGGGGAAGCCCATAACGATCTGGGTATCGAATATGAGAAAAAAGGTTTATATGACGAAGCAATAAAAGAGTTTGAAATTGCATTAAGCTTAACGAATCAGCCGTCTCGTATTTATTATAACCTCGGCTTGGCTTATTCCCAGAAAAGAGAATATGGTAAAGCGATACAATCATTTCAAAACTTACTCAAGTATCAGAACACAGATACAGTTAATTTAACAAAGATTCAGAAATTAATCGAAGATTTAAAAATAAGAAATGCACAAAATAAAGCTGTTGCACCTTAATGCCGGATCTAATATAGGCGGGACCGAAACGATGATTTTGCGGTTCCTGGATAAAGTAGACCAGCAACAATTTACGGTATATGTTGGTGCATTCTTCCCCGGTGGCGAATTTTTAAATGAAGTAAAGAAACGAAGGGCACAAAGTGTATTATTTAAGATAACAAATGCGATTCATTTCATTTCCGCATTCATTAAATTATCCCGATTCTTAAAGAAAAATAAGATTGATATTATTCATCTGTACGGATTTTGGACTAATATCGGCGGCAGAATTGCTGCCAAATTAGCAAAGACACCGATTATTATAAGCGGGCAGCGAACCGAGGATAATTGGCGTAAACCTTTTCATTCATGGCTTGATCGATTAACTTTGCGATGGGTCGATTTATACATTTCAGTTTTTCACAAAGGAAAAGAACTTCTGATAAAAAGAGACCGAATTCCTGAAAATAAAATAGTAGTTATTCATAACGGAATAGATTTGACATGGGTAAATACAGAAAAGCAAAACAAGAAACAATTGCCTATGATTGGTATGATTGCGGCACAAAATCGGTTTAAAAGACAGGATTTATTAATTCAAGCCGCACCTAAAATCTTAGAGAGTTTCCCACAAGCGAATTTTATCTTAGTTGGTAGCGGGAGAACAATGGATAAAAATATTAAACTTATCAGCAGTCTTGGATTAACTTCGCATTTCATTGTGAACGGTTTTGTGAAAGATATTAGACAAATATTGTCAAATCTTACAGTTTTTGTGCTTGCGACCAATTCGGAAGGGCTTCCGGTGTCGATTCTGGAGGCAATGGCTTATGGCATTCCGGTTGTCGCATCAAGAGTTGGTGGTATTTCAGAATTAGTTGAGGACCAAGTGACCGGGATACTTGTGAAGTCAAATAATGTCAACGAACTGTCAACCGCAATAATCGAAATCTTAGAAAATCCAGTAAAAGCAAAACGGATGGGCGAGGCGGCAAAGGAACGGGTAAAAAAGCATTTTACAATTGAGCAGATGATGGGTCAACTTGAGTTTATTTATCAAAATCTGGCAAAAAGAAAAGGACTTATTGAATGACAAAACCGGCGAAAATACTTTTGATTGCTCCGCTGTCTACATTGTCGAGAAAGCTTCCAATACTAATTCCGATGGGACTATTATCAATCGGAGGGTTTTTAAGAAAGCACGGTTTGGAAGTAAAAGCGTACAATGCAAGTTTTATTTCTTCGGATTTTCCCGGCGATACGATTATTAATGTAAAAAATATATTAAAAAATTACTCGCCAGACATTTTAGGACTTGGATTTCCGACTGATGCTTTACAATCAGCAATCGACATTGCCAGAACTGCCAAAGAAGTTGATAAACAAATTACAACAATAGTCGGTGGGATTCACCCGACTGCAATGCCTGAACAAACATTGATAAATCCGTACTTTGATTATTTAGTACACGGTGAGGGTGAAATTACATTTGTAGAGCTTATTGAATCGATACATAACAAAAGCGACTTAGTCAATGTGAAAGGGATAGCATTTAAGAAGAATGGCAGAATAAATGTTACTGAAGCAAGACCAGAAATAACAAATTTAGATGATATACCATACGATAATCGGGATTTATTAATCGATATTGCAAACTATCCGAAAACAGCTTTAGGGCAAATTCACACTTCCCGCGGATGTAATCATTCATGTGCGTATTGTTCTTCGCCGATAATCTGGAAAAAGAAAATAAGGTATCGCTCGGTTAAAAATGTTTTAGAAGAGATTATTTATCTGTATTCAAAATATCGGATCCGAGATTATAATTTTGCGGATGACAATTTTACCTTAGATCCAAAACGGGTGCAGGCGATATGCAATGAGATTCTCGACAAAGGATTAAAAATTCGCTGGCAGTGCTGTGCCCGAGCTGATATTCACAGGCAATTTGATTTGGCAGTTCTTAAACTGATGAGACGGGCGGGTTGTCAAAATCTGTGTATTGGGTTTGAATCCGGGTCGCAAGCGATTTTAGACCATGCCGAACGAGGTATTAATATTGCGGAAACTGAAACTTTGATGAAAATGGTAAAAAATGCTGGGATAAAATTGCATGCTGACTTTATCATCGGTTTACCGGGTGAAAACAAAACGACTTTAAACCAGACTTTTAAAATGATGAAAAATATCTGGGAAAAAACTCGTGCTACAATGTCGGTTGCGATATTTAAACCGTATCCGGGAACAACAGCCTTTGAACAAAAAGAATCACCTGATTATAAAAAACTGCACAATCAATTCAAAGAGATTTTTACATATGCCGAGACCTGCAATATAAAAAGTTTGTCCAGCAATGCCAGGTTTCTTAAAAATCGCATCGCAAAAGCAATCAACTCTCCGAAAGAATTGAAATCATTGTTTGCTAAAACTATCAAAGCATGGACTAGTAAAAATGATTAACCGACATGCGATGCTTAAAAATATTGCAAACATACTCAACAATCCTTTTTTGGATTATTATCACCAGCTTAAAAAGAACAACACACTAACAAAATCAGAATTAGAAATTATCCAGTCCAATAAAATAAAGAAACTATTAGAGTATGCATCAAAAAACATTCCATTCTACAAGAAAAAGTTTGGCAACAAATACCTCCAAGAATTAAAAGACATCCCGACTTTATCAAAACAAGAGCTAAAAGATACCGGGATGGTAGCGGTCAAACCTGAAAGAAAATTAATAAAAAAAACCACATCGGGCACGACCGGACCCGCGTTCATGTTTTATGTTGATAAAGATTTCTTTGCATTAGAGCTGGCGAGAAACTTAAGAATCTTTGATTTTGCCCAAACGGAAGTTGGCGAACCGTGGGTGCTATTGGTGCCATTGCGCGATAAGAAAAATAAGTTTTTCTCTTACTTAACACGACGACTGGTTTTAGATGCTGCATTATTATCATTCGGCAGAACCCCATTATGTTGTCCTAAAGTATTGGAAGAGCAATTTCAACCGGACGAGAAGATTATTAAGACATTCTTCGATAAAATTCGACGACATCATCCTAAATTAATCTACAGTTATCCGTCAACGCTTATTGCGCTGGGAACTTATATCCGAAAGTGGGATGTCAAAGGGATTATTGCAAAAAAGATAATTCTTTCAGGCGAGGTTTTGACTATACCGGCTCGCAAATTTATCGAGGAAACATTTCAGGGTGAAGTTTTCGATTTATATGGCACGACCGAATTTCCCGCAATTGCCCAGGAATGTAAAATGCACAAAGGTTTGCATGTTTTTACTGATTCATATTTTATCGAGTTTGCAGCGGATAATGAAATTATTGTTACTGATTTGGATAATTACACTATGCCGTTCATACGGTATAAAACCAGTGATTTGGGTCATTTAATCAAGGAAAAATGTAGTTGCGGCAGCGGATTCCCATTAATCGGGATAACACACGGACGAGTCAGCGACTTAATTGTCGCACCTAATGGGCAGTTTTTGAGAGCGGGATTTTTTACTTCAATAATTGAGAAAAATAAGGAAATTAAAAAGTATCAAATCGTTCAAGAAAAACAAGACCTGCTTAAAATCTATATTATCAGTAATTCTTTATCAGACTCACGCAAGAATTTTCTCGCTAAACGGTGTCGAGAATACGCAGGAGATTCAATTGGTGTCTCAATCGAAACTGCACCGGATATTGACCTTCCGCTAAAACAGTTTTTTCAAACCTATCCGACGAGAGAAATTGAATGAAGTCGCTAATAGTAAACTGTGACAGCGATTATAATCTCGCTTGCGAGAAGATTGCAAGCCGACTCAAGCGGGATGGTCATGATGTTACTAAAGCAGGGATTGATGTAAAAAATATTAATAAATACGATAATATATATTTAAGCGCGATATACACGTGGAACATTCCCGCCATGATAAAACTGGTGCAGCAAATTACGGCTGGTACAAAGGTTGAAATCGGCGGACCAGCTGCTTCAGTAATGGCCGATTATATTTTACTCAAGACTGGAATTAAACCTAAAATTGGACTGGATGCACGATTTGACTCTGAACCAAGCAAGTATCTTTCAACCTATACATCACGCGGTTGTATCCGCAATTGCGAGTTCTGTTCGATACCATTGATTGAGGGAAAAACAAAGGAAATCCATGATTTTATTCCAGCACCGATTGTTTTAGACCCCAATTTTTTAGCCTGCTCAAAAGAACATATTATAAATTCTTGCGAAAAACTTTCCGCGCTGCCGGCAGTCGATTTTCTTCACGGTCTAGATGCGAGACTGTTAGAATCCTGGCATATCGAGCTTTTCTTTAAAAAACTGAATCTTGTATGCTGGCGATTTACGTTTGACAGTCTTAAAAACGAATCAACCTTAAAAAATGTTTTGGCAATGCTTAAGAATTATCAAATTAAACCAGCAGAAAAAATAATTATTTATTGCATTTACGGATTTTCTGATACACCGGAAGACGCATGGGATCGGGTAAATTTAATCACATCACTGAAAGCACATCCCTATGCGATGCGCTATCAGCCATTAGATACTCTTGAAAAAGATAGTTATATTCATAAAAATTGGACTAGTACAAAACTCGTCGAGTTTAAACAGCTATGTAATATTCCAACTATGCGGTGGTTAAATGATCTGCTGCGCAGAGTGAGAACAACTACCGCGCGATAATTACTTTTCGAATGTAATTCACTGGTTCGTCGGTAAACCGTATAAAATAACATCCGTTTGGCAGACGTAACCTGGCATCGTTTCTGCCATCCCAAACCAAATTTTCTTCTTTGGTAGTAATGGTTCGAACAATTGTGCCAGTTATATTATATATATGTAAAGTTTTGTGCTGATGCAGCGGGTTGGCAAAGCGAATAACTGTGCTTTTATTAAAAGGATTAGGAATGATTTTGGGTTGAGATGAAGTTGAGTTCGCGCTTGTCAGCTCTTCAATGCCAACAAATGTGAGTGAGCGCAGGCAGAGTTCGCGCGATAAAGAATAACGACTCAGATTCCATGTGCCCGTATATTCCCAGAGTCGATGAGAAAAAGGTGGGATTGTATCTAATCCCAATGATAATTGATTAGCTACCGGTGAGACCGTTCCGATGAAAAATGAACCGTCATTAATAGTTATTCCTGGATCCGGGAATTGGATAAAATACCAGTTGGGATTGGTAACGGTTATCGTAGTTTGCGTTAAAGCATCACCGGGTGAATTATCCGGTCCGTTATCGTCATAAACTTTTACTAAAATATCAGTCGGTGATGGGGCAGAAGCATAAATTTTAGCACCCCTGACATACCACGGATATTGCGGAGGTACGAATTGATTGGCAAAACCAGCCAGACGGTTCCAGCTGAACAAGGCTTTGGGTTCATTATCATACGCAAGTTCATTGTTATTTTCGATAATTCTCAGCTCGACTTGTATGGTATCATTGCTGGGACATATGTCACTGGTTAAAGCAGTTTGCACCGTAAGGCAATATTGGCCAGTGCTCGAAGGTATCCAGGTCGTGTCAAACATGATCGAATCAGTCATGCCCGGTACCCGACAAAAAATGTCTTCGTCGTGAAAATAGAATAGGTTTGAATCCTGGTCCGCAATTTGAGCCAATATCATATACCAATCTTCATAAGTGTTTCCCATATTTTTGACTTTGGTCCAGATATTCATCACACTACCGGGCATTGCAAACAAAGCTCCCGATTGTTTGTTTAAGGCATACAAGACTTTGGTATCATGCATCTCAAATGAACTGAATATGGTACGGATAAAACGGATTGCGAGCGAGTCGTGCAGATTATGCGAAGCGGGCAGACCATCTTTTAAGTACGTAAGTCCGACATTGCCGATATTGTTTTCAATACCAACCGAGTTACTATTCAATGCGTTCCAGCCACCATAAGGAGCTCCGCTTACTTTGAGATATTGAAAGGTAATGGCGCTGTCTCGCTTAGAAAAAATTATCTGAAAGTTGTTCAAACCGACTGATGACCAGAATTGCACGCTGTCAAACTCGACAATAAAAGTATCAAGGGCATTGGTCCAGTACCAGCAAGAAGGAGTACCAGTAGAAAAATCCAAATCTGACATCAATGGCGCAATTATATTGTTCGGTCTTGAAACTGACGGCAAAGATTGGAACGGAAAGGCAGATAAAAAATTATCGCCATAAGAAATATAACCATTAGAACCGATATCGACATTATTAATATTCTCCCAATAAAACGGAAAACTGAATCCCAAAGGGATTGGTCCCTTAACATTATCATCATCAAGCCCGGTGATTCTTGTACCACGATTATAAATTGATACCCAGTGAAAGACCGGCGCGCCCACGACATTAGTGTCGCTATCCAAATAAAAATAACCAAACGTATCAGAATCACAAATATTATTGATTGTTGCCTGACAATATAAAAAACTTATGGTGACCAAAAGAAATACAACAATTATTTTAAGCATAATTTACTCCCCAGAGCTGTGTTAATGATTAAGCTCTAAGATTTTCTCCAATTTGATATTAGATTAACAATTAATCCTTGTCAAGACTGAACAATAGAATATAAGTTTTTCCTGTCTATTATAAAAAGAATTAGATTGACAAACGCAGAATTATATTTTAGGATAAAGCATAGTTTTTGAGAAAGGAGAAACATGAGAATGAGCTTTTTATTTAGCGGTATATTTTGGGGACTGGTAGTAGTCATTGTCGGGTTGATTATCATTATCAATGTTATATTCCACACTAATATCCCGATTTTCGCCTTAGTTTTTGGTTTATTTTTAATCTGGCTTGGCATAAGAGTAATAGTCGGACCGTCGCATCGCAAAACACCACAGCAGGCAATCTTTGAAGAGAAGACAATCGTGACCGACAGTTCATCGGGCAAGTACGATGTGATATTCGGTAAAGGTGTTATTGATCTGACTGGGCACACAATTAAAGAAGGTATAACACGAGTGGAGATAAATACGGTATTCGGCAGTTCTGAGATAAAGATTGATTCAGCAATGCCCGTGAAAATCCGTGCGTCATCCGCATTTGGTAGTGCCCGCATGCCCGATAAATCAATGGTCGGGTTTGGTGAAAACACCTATCGTTCCGAGGCATTAAAACAAACCGATACGAAAAATTACCTGTTGATAGATTTACACGTTGTGTTTGGTAGTGCTGAGGTGACAGCAAAATAGTATCAGAAAGTAACAGCAGAAATTTTTCGAACTAATAATTTTTAAGGAGTGAATTATGCCGGAAGATTTTAAAAGAGAAGAAATCAAAATTGAAGGTACGGAGTTGGTTAAAAAAGTCAAAGAACTGATTCAAGCTGGCAATGTCCGCAGAATTATCATCAAGCAGGATGACCGAACCCTGCTTGAAATTCCGTTAACAATCGGCGTTGCTGGTGTAGCAGCTTTGACATTATTCGCGCCGGCATTAGTCGCGATTGGCGCAATTGCGGGCATTGTTACCAAATGCACTTTGATTGTTGAGCGAATTGATAAAAAAACATAAGATAACGGATTGACGGAAATAGACAACAGAATACATTGAGGACAATGAAAAGTTAGACGAACGCTGTGTCCTTTGTGAATTAATGATTAGTTTTTAATAAATAGCCCCAATTATGCTTCAAGTAAGATTTATTTGCTTGCAAGTATATTATAAATTCAAGATTTTTACATAACTTGACACAATCTAATTACCACATTATTATTGGGAAAATGAGCAGGAAAAATCTACTACTTGTATTATTGTTGCCTTTACTGATTTTCGCTAAATCATATTTTTATCCAGAAATCAAGACCAATATTTATTTTGCTTCGGATGGCAGTGCCCGAGTCCTTCAGGAACGAACTTATAATTTTAACGGCTCTTTTTCCTGGGCATTTATTGATTTGAAGAAGCAGGGTGCGGAAAATATTATTCTTAACCAGCTTTCAGAAAAAACCGATAAAGGTTGGAAGCAATTACAGCCAACCGAACTGAATAATTCGCCCCAATCATTATACATCCGCTGGGGATATTCGGCGCAGGATGAGACCAAGACATTCTTGCTTGATTATACAATTGTCGGCGGGGTAAAGCGGTATGCGGATGTTGCTGAGTTCTATTGGAAAATAATTGAAGACGAACACGAAAAAATATCGAAAAATGAAATTACTCTATACCTACCCGAACCATCGCCCAATCTTTTTAAAGTTTATGTTCATTCCCAGTCCCGACCCGGGCTTTTAACTTTCAACGATAAAAAAGACCAGGCAGATATCGTGCAGGTAAATATTCCAGCCAATACTTTTTTGGAAGTACGAATGCTTGCTTCGCAGTCGATGTTTGGTAAAGTTGCAAAGCAGAACGAGATAAGATACGAAAAAATCCTTGCCGACGAAAAATATAATTTTCTAATCTCGTCACTGAGAAAATTTATCTTGTTGCCCTTGGGAATACTTTTGATGATTGGTTTTCCATTAGTGCTCTTGTTAATCTATTATAACAAATATGGTCGAGAACCAAAACTTCAATACATTGCTCAGTATGAACACGAGCCACCGCGCAAGGCACCACCGATTGCGGTCCCGGCGATTTTACACCAGAAGCCAGAAAAAACCGCAATCAACCAAAATACTTTTCGCGGTATGTTTGCAAGCCTGCTCGATTTGTGCACCAAAGGTATAATCTCAGTGCAGGAAGTAAAAGATGGACATAGCCAGCATTACCAGTTTATTTTAGAAAAACCAGAACAGGTTGATAAACTTGAGCCGATTAATAAGGAAGTAGTCAAATTCTTTTTTGAAGAAGTTGGCGAATCGAGCGTTATGCTGACCGACAAGGCGCTCAAAGAATATGCGGCAAAACATGCAAGCGGATTTCAGGTATTCTTAAATGACCTTTTCCAGCAGACCCGAGACTGGTGGGAAAAAGAACTGGGCGTAAGATTAATCGACCCGAAAAGTTCCAAAGCATATAATTCGTTCGTGTTATATATCATCCCGGCAATTTTAATCGGTGCGATTATGGTAGGCAGTAGTCTTGCCGCATTCTTTGCGGTTCCCAAACCAGTCACATTTGTCTTGCCGGTTTCGTTCGGCATGATAGTTTTCTTTGTATTTATGTTCAGCGGTCGGTCAATTTTGCGATGGAACGAAGCGGCATATCTGGAACAAAAGCGATGGCAAAATTTCCGCAGGTTTTTAACTGATTTTTCTGCGATTAAAGACGCACCAATTACCCTATTGCCAATCTGGGAGCAATACTTTATCTATGCGGTGGTGCTGGGTGTGGCGCAGAAATTCTTGAAAAATATTACGAATCTGGCTTTGGAACGCGGAACAGTTTTGATGCTGCCTATCTGGTATTCAGCAACCACAAAAGGTGCTGCCTCTATCAGTTCTTTTGTTGAAGGAATGGGACATTTTGAAAGCTTTGCCAGTAATTTTACCAGCATGATGAATTCATTTTCGTCATCCGCGGCAACAGGCGGTGGTTTTTCGGGCGGCGGAGGCGGCGGAGGCGGAGGCGGTTCGTCCGGGGCAGGATAAAAATTGTACTTATTGAATAAGGATTTTTCTTAATTCTCCAACTGATTTGACAATATAATCTGGATTTTCCACTTTTATTTCTTCGGCAGTACCATAACCATATAAAATACTTATTGAAGCGATATTATTTGTCCTGGCACCGATAATATCATCAGCGCGGTCGCCAATCATAATAAATTCTTTATTGTTATGCTCAGGAAAATGTGATAGAGCGATTTTAATCAAATCTATTTTATGGGTGCAGGTCAAATCCATATTACTCCCAACCAACCTGGTAAAATATTTAGCTATCTTAAAGTGTTTTAATATCTGTTCTGCATAATATGCGGCTTTGGATGTGACACAGGCAAGCATTTTATCATTTTCTTTTAACGTTTTGAGTAGCTCTTCGATTTCCGGATAAAGTTTATTCTCGAAAATACCCTTAACTGCATAGTATTCCCGATAAACTGCTACTGCATAACGGGCGGTTTTGTTATCAAGCCCAAAATATTTTTCAAATGATTCGGACAAAGGAGGACCAATAAGTAGTTCGAGATTAATATTATCCTTATGAAGTTTCATTTTATCCAAGGTGTAGCGGATTGAATTGACAATACCTTGCTTAGAATCGGTTAAAGTGCCGTCTAAATCAAAGAAAATGACTTTCGGGTATATCATTGATTTGGTTGCAATGCCTGTCTGATCTTTTTGGCAATCTTTTGATTGAATCCTTTTATTTTAGCGATTTCATCAGTAGTTGCCTCTCTAATTTTATCCAGACTGCCGAAATGTTTTATTAATATCTGCTTGCGTTTCGGACCAATGCCTTGAATATAATCCAATTCAGAAGCGATAAGTTTTTTACCCCTTAATTTTTTGTGATACTTAATCGCAAACCGGTGCGATTCATCGCGTATTCGTTTGAGTAATTTCAGGGCTGGAGAATAAGTAGGAATCGAGATTTCTCTACCGTCATTGTAATATAACATATCAGTTCGCTTGGCAAAAGCGAGTAGCGGAATTTGTTTGGGAGCAGTTGCATAGGCTTTTTCGGCTGATGTGAGCTGGCCTTTACCACCGTCAATCAAGACCAAATCGGCTAATGGTTTATCCTTTATAATTAGACTTTTAATTCTGCGGGTCAAGACTTCTTCCATCATCGCATAATCATTTGGTCCATGCACGGTGCGGATTCGAAACATGCGATACTCTTTTTTATTGGGATAATTATTCTCAAATACCACAATCGAGCCAGTTGCCGATGTCCCGGAAATATTGGAAATGTCAACCCCTTCAATTACTTTGGGCGGTGTCGCTAAATTCAAGATGCGCTGTAATTCGAGCAGCGGTGGAGGGGTTTTTGCGACCGGCATAATTTCTGATAAACCGACATCGGCATCAGTCGATGCCAATTTTAGTAACCGTTTTTTCAGTCCGGTGCGGGGACAATAAATTCTGACCCGCCGCTTTCTTTCTGCTTTGAACCATCGGATAAAAACCTTCTTGTCTTCCAGGTCAATCGGCAGAATAATTTCGTCCGGGATATCATAAGTGTGAAGATAGACAGTCCTGAGCAGGGTTTCGATAATTTCATCCGGGCTGGTTTTTTTAGACAAAACAAACGGATAATTTTCTTTGCCAGTGATTTTCCCGTCGCGAATTTTCATTAATGTAACATTGGCATATGATTTTGGAGTATCAAAGTTTTCTTTAATGAATGTATCAGCGATGACGAGTCCGATAATATCGCGCGCGACAATGTCAGTAAAAACCGCATCTTGCCTTTGGCTGATATCTCTTAAGGCAAAGAGCTGGTTGCGAAGGGTTGCGGCAGTCTCGAAATCTTCATGTTCGGCAGCTTTTTTCATTCGCGATTCGAGTTCCTGTTCCAGATTCATAGACTTACCGGATAAAAATGATATGACATTCTTAATCCGCGCCCGATAATCGTCTTCGACAACATTGCCCTGACACGGCGCCAGGCATTTTTTCATCGCGTAATTTAAACATGGTCTTGGTGTTTTTTTTAGAGGTAAATCTCTTTTGCAGGTTCTAATCTTGAATATATTTCTTACCGCTTTCACCGCTCGTCTTAAATTCTTCGCGTTGGTATAGGGGCCAAATAATATTGAACCGTCTTTTTTAAGATTACGCGTAGCAAAGATTCTTGGATATTTTTCCTGAATGGTGATTTTGAGATATGGAAATTTTTTATCATCTTTTAATCTGATGTTAAAACGCGGTTTGTTGAGTTTGATTAAATTATCTTCAAGAACTAACGCCTCGACTTCGGATTTGGTTTCAATGAACTCAAAATCGAAGGCATTTCGGTAAAGCGATTGCGTTCGATATTCTGGGTGCAGGTAGGTGCGAATCCGGTCTTTTAAACTTCTTGACTTTCCAACATAAATAATCCTGCCCCGTTTGTCTTTAAAAAGATAAACACCAGGAGATTCGGGAACTAAATCAATTTTTTTAGCAGGCAACATAATAGTTTAGGACAAAATGGTAGAAAATGGGAACATATGGATTGGCGTTACCCCTTAACTACTCCCAAAGGTCTCATCTTGGCGACTTTTTTAGAAATACCTGCTTTGTGACAGACATCGACTACAACATCAACATCTTTATAGGCGTCCGGGACTTCTTCACGTAAGACTTCACGACTTGCCGCCATCACTAAAATGCCTTTTGATTTTAATTCACCAGCAACATCCCGATTGCGAGTTTCATCCAACGCTCTGGTTCTTGACCACACCCGCCCTGCGCCATGACAAGTTGAACCGAACGTTTCCTCAAATGCTTTTTGCGTGCCTAATAATAAATATGAATTTGTTCCCATATCACCGGGAATGATAACGGGCTGACCAATCGATTTATATTTTTCGGGTAAAGCAGAATGACCAGGTGGGAATGCCCGCGTCGCACCTTTACGATGGACACAAACCGTCATTTTATTTCCATTTACTGTGTGCTCTTCAAACTTGGCAATATTATGGGCAACATCATAAATTAACTCCATCCCCAGTTCATCTGGAGTTTTATTGTAAACCTGGCCGAATGCTTCTCGTACCCAATGAGTAATACATTGACGATTTGCCCAGGCATAATTTGCCGCACAAACCATCGCAGCAAAATAAGCTTTGCCTTCGCTTGATTCAAGTGGCGCGCAAGCAAGCTGGCGATCGGGTAAAGGAATGTTATATTTCTGAACGGCTCTGCCCAAGTCTTTAACATTATCATCACAAACCTGGTAGCCAAGTCCGCGTGAACCAGTATGCACCATAACCGTAATCTGTCCTTTTTCTAATCTGAAAATATTGGCTGCGGTCTGGTCATAAATTTCTTCGACTTCCTGAATTTCTAAGAAATGGTTACCAGCACCTAAAGTACCAAGCTGTGGTACGCCACGCTCTAAAGCACGTCTGGTGATTTTAGATGGGTCAGCGCCCGGCATCTGACCATGTTCTTCGGTGTATTCCAGGTCATCTTTTGTACCATAGCCTTGTTCATATGCCCAGCGAGCACCTTTTATTAAAACCGATTTGACTTCCTGTTCAGATATTCGAATCTTACCGGTTGAGCCAACACCGGATGGTATATTATGAAATAATGAACGAACCAGCTTTTCTAAGATTTCAGTGGTTATATCCTTCCTAAATAGGTTAGTGCGTAAAAGTCTAACACCGCAATTAATATCATATCCAACACCACCAGGTGAAATGATGCCAGTTTTAATATCAAAACCCGCCACGCCGCCAATCGGAAAACCATAACCCCAGTGGATATCAGGCATCGCCATCGATGCTCTGATAATGCCCGGCAAAGTTGCGACATTAGCAACCTGTTCTGGTGCCTGGTCTTCTTTAACTTTTTCTAAAAGACGGCTGTCAATATAAATAATCCCATCAACTTTCATCTGTGATTTATAGCTCTTAGGGATTTTTAAACGATAATCATCAATTTTTTCTAAAGGTCCATTCCATCTTGACATAATTCATTATAGAGAGCTAGTTATTGCATGTCAACCCATCCTTATATATAACAGAATTCTTGACGATATATATAATTCGGGTATTATGAGATAGAGTTGGAAAAGGAGAGCATATGAAACACCTTAAATTTTTATTAATCATCAGTTTGATATTTGGTCTGTTTTTTATTGTCAATTCAGCTAATTTGACGTTTATCGGTACTAATGATAAAGGTTATAGCGAATATCAGAACAAGAAAGACGGTTCGATTTTGATTGAAATTCCTGTGAGTGAGTTCTGGATGGGATCACCAGCTAAAGAAGGTGATAATGACGAGCATCCGCAACATAAAGTTATGGTTAACACTTATTACATTGGTAAGTTTGAAGTAACCAATGAACAGTTTGACCGATTTGTGCGAGCGACCAGTTATAAGACGGATGTTGAGAAAGCGGGTAAGGCGCAGGTTTACGAGCAACAGAATGGTGAATGGAAATGGGTAGAAAAGAAAGGCGCAAGCTGGCGTTTTTACTTTTCTAAAGATAAGACAAAATATCCGGTTGTTTTAGTCACCTGGAACGATGCTAAAGCATACTGCGACTGGGCAAGTCTTCGTTTACCAACCGAGGCCGAATGGGAAAAATCGACACGGGGATATGACAAACGTAAGTATCCATGGGGTAAAAACGAACCAGGGGCAGAAGGATTTGCCCGGTGTAACTATGCTGACCAGAATACCGATTATAAATGGAGTGATGTGAAAATTAATGATGGTTATAAAACGATGTCGCCGGTTGGTTCGTATGAAACGGGTAAATCTCCGTATGGTTGTTATGACATGGCAGGAAATGTCTGGGATTGGTGTTTTGACCGATACGGCGAATATTATTATATGACAAATCCCGGACCTAATCCGCAAGGACCAGAAACTGGCACATCAAGGGTTTTACGCGGTGGCTCATGGTTTACCGGTGCATATGACATGAGGTGTTCAAATCGTAATGGTATTGGGCAGGGATATCAAAACGCCGACCTCGGTTTTCGGGTGGCATTAACACAAACAAAATAGTTTTATAACATCGTTAGATAAAGTAAATACATAGATTATTATCCGAAAAATCAAGTGGGGTTGACAAACCCAGGTTTTTTAATTACGCTTGAGGCTTATGATTCACACAATACTTGAAACGATAGGCTCATGGATAATGCAGCAGATATCGAGCTTTGGATATTTTGGTGTCATTTTCTTAATGACAATCGAATCGGCATGTATCCCTTTACCAAGCGAGATAATTATGCCGTTTGCCGGTACATTAACTGCGGGTATGCTAATTAACGGGGTTTTAAGACCGGCGTCATTAAATCTTGTTTGGGTTGGTTTAGCCGGTGCTTTAGGTTGTTTGATCGGCTCAATCATCGCTTATTGTATTGGTTATTGGGGTGGACGTTCATTTATTGAACGCTATGGAAAGTACGTTCTTATCAGCAAACACGATTTAGACACAGCTGACCGATTTTTTTCTAAGTATGGAAATGGAGCAATTTTTATCAGTCGGTTATTACCGATTGTAAGAACATATATTTCTTTGCCAGCTGGTATTAGCCGAATGAAATTCGGTCGATTTTGTTTGTACACTTTTTTCGGCTCAGTCCCATGGTGTTTAGCTTTGGCATGGGTTGGTCGAATCCTTGGCGAAAACTGGAAGACAATTGAAAAATACTTTCGTAAAGGGGATATTGTAATCGGGATTTTGATTTTGACCGGTATTTTTCTATTTTTCTACCGTCATTTCCGAAGAGAAAAACCAGCGGTTAAGTAGGCAAATCAAACAAGAAAATCTTTATCTAATCTGACTCGCTGGATTTAATTGCCGCGATTATTTCCGCTTTGTCTTTTGCCTGTATTAGTGCAGTGCGTATTTTCTTTTTCTTTAGCAAAGCAGAAATTGCCGCTAAAAGCTTCATATAATCAGAAGCATTAGTCGGTGGACCAATAACCAAGAATATCAAATTTACTGGCGCTTCATCTAAGGCCTGGAAATTTACGCCAGCCGAAGACCGAGCAAATAATAATATTAATTTATCTAACCCTTCAACTCGAGCGTGAGGAATTGCAATGCCATTACCAATGCCGGTGCTCATCATGGTTTCGCGGTCTTTTAAAGCCTGTAATACTACCTGCGGGTCAACCGAAGATGTCGCTTTAATTTCGGGAGTTGCCAGTTTAACTAAATATTCGAGCACCGCATCTTTTTCAGTAGCGGTAAGATTGATTTCAATCAGCTCATCTTTTAATAATTGACTAAGTTTCATTCTTATTAATTAGTCTCCTGTTTCTAATTATGCATTTTGTTTTTTTAGGGGGTACTAATAATACATAGATTTTTTATATCAACTTACGCAGTGCTTCCTCCCCAGCCTTGTTGGTCAGGGCAATTAACGAATCATTGGCGAGGATTGTGCTATCGCCTTTTAGCACCAGAACCTGCTCGTTACGAATTGAAGCTATTAATAGCGTGTCTTTTGGTAAGGTCAAATCTTTGATTGGTTTGCCGATAATCTCGGAACCTTCGGGTACTTCGATTTGAACAATCTCAGCGTTCTGGAACGATAAGAGTTCGGCAAGAAAACCAGTTCCGACTTTATGACCAATCAAAGCGCTAATCATATTGGTTGTATTGACGGTCTGGTCAATCCCAAGTTTGGTAAATAAAGCTTCGTTTTTGGGGTCATTAACGCGTGCGATTGTCTTTGGCGTCATATAAATAATTTTTGCCATCTGACAAATAACGAGATTATCTTCGTCATTTCCTGCGGTCGCAACAAGGATATCACAACGGTTGGCACCAGCTTGTTTAAGAGTATATGTATCGGACGCATCACCATAAATCACGCTTTCGCCAAACTCATCATCTAGTATTTGATATCTTGATTTGTCTTTTTCCACAAGCGCTACTTCGTATCCTTCAGCAAGCAAACCTTTTGCTAAGTTATAACCGACCCTGCCCGCACCAGCAATAATAATAAACATTTATTTTACCCCCATCTTTTTCTTTATCTGGTCCGCGATCAGGTCGGTTCCGCAGACTGTTACCAAACCCAATTCATCCGTAAACGCTTTTGCCCTTACCGGGTCCTTAATACATACGATAACCTTTTTTACTTGGAATAATTCTTTAGCAATCTGGGCGGAAAAAATATTAGCATTATCATCATTGGTCAATGCTAAAAAAACATCGGCACCTTTGATGCCGGCTTTGATTAAGATATCCTGGTCAGCAATGTTACCAGATATAAATTGAGCATTGGTAAGGGTTGCTTCAATTTGGCGGAATGTATCGGCATCCCGGTCAATTATAACGAGTTCATTATTCTCTTGACCTAGTGCTTCAGCGATTTTTGTACCAACTTTTCCGCTACCACAAATAACAATTTTCACTATATAACTCCTTGTAATTTACATTTTTAATATTATTGCTGGGCGACTGATTGCTCACCTAACACTGGTTCTTCATCTGCTTCGGTAGAAGCAGTAACCGCATCTATTATAACCTCACAAGGCGCCCGATGCAAGAGGATTTCAATAGTGCGGGTAACCACGCTGGGCAATCCCTTTCTTATTTTAGGAGTTGCCATCACTATTAAATCAGCATCTTCATCCTTTGCCAGACGGGCAATGCCTTCACCCGCTTGACGCGCCCGCTCAATTATTGTCCGTGCTGGCAACCCGTGATTTTTGACAATCGAAGCTGCTTTTTGCAAAATTTCTTCGCCGGTTTTCTGGGCTTTTACCATACTGGCATCCAGCGATAATGTAAATGGGATTTCAATAACATACATAAGAACAATTTCTGCTTTCTGTATCTCACCCAACCGACAGGCAAGTTCAACCGCACGTTCCCAGTATGTATGCATATTGGTCGGTACAACTATCTTACGAATTGCGGATACAGCTCTTTTCGCATGTGCTGCGACTGCAGGTATTGGTGGCGGCACTCTTAATAACCATCGGATGACAGTCACCATTGCTGTGGCAAAAATTATTGCCAGCATTGCACCGATAAACGTAATATGAGCGGACGGTATATGATTCATTGCATCATGCCTTTATTTTCAGATTCTTTGGCTTCGCGTAGTAACCGACGTAGATTCCGATAAGCGGAAATCACTCGGTACAAGCCGTATGCGAAAATTAATCCACCCATAATCAATGGGGTAAAATATCTTTTTTGCGATGCGATAAGATAGCGAATAATAATGAACCCGCCCAAAATAACAAATAATGCACTTGAACCGATTTTATACCAATCCATTGGTAAAAGCCTGGGTCGCCTTTGATTAAGATTTATCATGGGTTTCCTTATTATCGTTGGGTTTATGATTTTCGCAATCATTTTTAGCCTGTTTTGCAAGCCGTTTGTTCCGGTCAGCAAGTGCCTGCTTGTAATTTTCCACTAATTCATATTCTTCGGCGGAGGTTAGAACTTCAATCTGCTTTTGTTCCCAGTCGTGTTTTACGCTGCCTAAAATCGGTAACTTCTTATATCGGCGAAAGAGAAAATAGATGATTATACCAAATATTGTCCATCCCGGACCCGCAATTCGCCCGATTGGATGGGTCAGGATGACTTCAAATAGAATTAAACTGACTCCGATTAACCCAAATATTCCCAAGATCGGGAAATCAATTTTCTCTTTACGATAACTGATTTTTAGATTTAATGGCATTTTATAAGGACGAGGTGTATAAGGGTCTTTAAATCGCAACACAAATAGCGCAATAAAAACTAAAAGATAACCAGTCGATGCGCCAAAAGCATACATATTACCCAAAGTATCCATCGCTCTGGGGGTCAGTGCAGCCAAAAGCACCTCTACTACTGCAACCAATGAAAAGACAATTATTGTCCGGAACGGCGTTCGATGTTTGGGATGCACCTTATCAAACCATTTAGGAATTAATTTTAACTCGCTCATTGAATACGTGACTCTGGATGCCCCCATCACACCTGAATTCGAGGATATTAGCAATATCGTTGCGCCCAGAATTGCAGCAAAAGGACCAGCAACGACGCCGATGATAGGAATCCGTTCGGCTAAAACTGCGACCGGGTTCCCGATATTATTCGAAATCGCTTCCATTGCACCCGGAATACCCAATGCGACAGTTGAAAATGCGGTGGCAAAGATAAAGACCGTAAAAATCAAAGCAACCGATGACCGCGGAATAATCGTTGCCGGACGGCGAGTCTCCTGTGCTGCCTGAGAAATTGATTCTAAACCAACATAAGAAATAATCGCCAAAGAAGAACCATACATAAAGTTGTGCCAATTCCAATGGCGCAAAGCGTATATCCAGTGGTCAGTCAGAATTTCTGGTTTGAAAGCAAACAAGAAACCCATCACAATGATTGAAGATTCGGTTATAATATCGACGATACCTAATATTTCGTTGAGCATAGAAGATTCACGGACACCCCGAATATTGAGCCAAATCAGAAATGTGATAATTACTAAAGCTTCTAAGCACCAGATTGGGTTAATATTAGCGAATGGACCGATTGACACTGAAAAATGAGCAATACTCGGAAAAAAGAAATTTATGTATCCGGCTGAAGCATAGGCAAATAAAGCAATATCAATCGTATAGTCCAACAATAATGCAATACCAGCAACATATCCCCAAAAATCACCTAAACCACGCAATGTGTAGTAATGACCTCCACCCGCTACTGGATATGCAGAAGCCAGTTCGGTATAGCAAAGTCCAATCATGATATAAACAAGTCCGGCTGCGGCAAAGGCAAGGTTGGTAACACCTTGTGCGGCCGCCATAACCAGACCCAAGGCAACATAAACATCGGCGCCAACATCCGCATAGCCCCACATAAAGGAGCCCCAGACGGTTACATCGCGACGTAATTCAGCTTTCTCCGATACTTGCGGTTTTATTTCTTTATTATTATTCATTTGTTGTTAAATGAAATAAAAGACTTAATTAATGGGTATAATTATAAGCTAAACTTACTCTCTGTCAAGACTCAGCATTATACTTAAAACATATTAATGAATATTGAAGTGAGTTTCTTCAAAGGCATGTATTCCTTCCGTTATATACTGCTCAAAGAAGTATTTTATAGTAATTATCGTCTTCTAATCTATGATTTACATGATATCAATCACCAATTTCTTTACTATATCCATATATAAATATTACAAGGCTATTTGATGTATATCGAGCCGTATATTATATAATGTATAAAATTGTATGTGCTATTTTAGGGACTGTTTAATACTTGACTTAAAGATATACCTTATACAGGGATTTATACACCCTGTCAATCGGTAATTTATGGTTAGTGTTTGGTTGTTAAGAGGTTAGATAAAAAATAGCGTATTTTTTATAAGCGATACAGTTCACATTTTTTATAGAGATGATTTTCTGAATATCTTTAAGGCTTCGCTCGCAACATAAAATGAGCCGGTAATTATCAAGGGTGTCTTTCTTTTTGCCAGCTCCATTTCCTTTTCAACTGCCTTTTTCACTGAATTAGTTATTACAAATGGAATCTTGTATGGTTTTAGAATGTCAGCAAGTTCGGATACTGGAATATGACGCAGGTTTTTTGATTGGGTTAATATAAACTGTTCAGTGACTGGAGACAATATCTTTAACATTTCTTTGACCAATTTACCCTGACTTGATCCAAAAATGATAATAACCTTCCTCTTTATTATATTATATATAATCTGATAAAGTGCCGAGACCGATTCTGGATTGTGTGCTCCGTCGACGATTATTACCGGATTTTTTGAGATAATTTGGCAACGAGCTAATATTTGAGTGTTTTTCAACCCATTTTTAATACATTTTTCTGTGATTCTTCTATCTTTTGACTGTAAATAGGATAAAACTCCTATTGCCGTGCAGGCGTTTTCAATCTGATGTTTTCCTAACAGTTTAATTCCGTACTTGCCCTTATTTTGAATTGTGAACAAAGAACCTGTTATATCAGTTTTTGTTTTTATTATGCGTATTTCTTTTGCCGTATCAAAGTATTTGGTTTTAGCGGTTTGAATCTTATTTTTTATTGCTTTTAATGCCGCCGGTCGCTGTTGTGATAAAACAACATAACTTCCTGAATGGATAATCCCAGCCTTTTCATGAGCAATTTTTTTAAGAGTTTTACCTAATATGTTGATATGGTCATAGCCAATTCTTGTTATTACGGTAACGGTTGGTTTTACAACATTGGTTGCGTCTAATCTGCCACCCAGACCAACCTCTAAAATTGTATAATCAAGCCTTTTTTCTAAGAAATATAAAAAACCGACCGCAGTCATCGCTTCGAAAAATGTAATATTGAATTTTCTGGCTGGTTTTTTTATTTTGTTGACCAGTCGGTCTAAATCTCGTTGTGGAATTTCTTTGCCATTAACTTTTATCCGCTCTCTCAAAGAAAAAATATGTGGCGATGTGTAAAGACCGGTTTTTAATCTGCATGCTCTCAATGCTGAATCAAGAAATGCAGCAGTTGATCCCTTTCCTTTAGTGCCGGCAATTAGAATACAATTTTTTAAGTTTTTTTGCGGGTTTCCAATTGATTGCAAAAAACTGCGAAATCGATCAAGCTTAAACTTATAATTAACCGTGGTATTTCGTTCATAGTTAATTAATGAATCTAAAAACTTGTTGGCTGATGACACAAAAGAAATTAACCGCTATTGATTTCTACAAATAATATCAAATATAAACTTATTAAGAACTGAATCCTAATAATAACTCAGCATCGCAAACTTCTTCTTCGCCGACAAAAATTTTGCCCTGGGTTTTTGCGATTTTACCCTTCAGATTAATAATTTCGCAGATAATTTTGAGCTGGTCACCAGGTCTCACCATTTTTCTAAATCTTGCTTTTTCGATGCCTAAAAATAATGGCAGTTTATCAGGAGATGTTACTTCCATTCCATAGATTTTTGCGATTAAAATACCGGCCGCTTGCGCCATCGCTTCGATTTGCAATACCCCGGGCATTAATGGGTAATCCGGGAAATGCCCGTTAAAGAACGGTTCGTCGACCGTTACATTCTTGACCGCTTCAATTTTTTTATCGGTAAAACTTATTACCCGGTCAATAAAAAGAAACGGGTAGCGGTGCGGTAAAATTTTCTTAATTTCATCAATATCCATATAACCTCCATGTTAATATTTTTCTGTGACCTATTTATTGATAGTCGGTCTTATTGTCTTCATTGCCTGCTGCACCAGGTTACCAATTGCCTGCTTTATTTCTTCAATCCTTGCCGATTCACTTGAGCCCTGATAAATAACTTTTGAAGTTAAAGGCTCGGCGACTTTTATTGAGAAGGCAATCTTTTTACCCTGCTCACTTGCAGAACCCGTAATGATATAGTCAGCTTGGACGGTGCGTCCAATAGAATAAGCATCAGCATCGTATACCTGACTGGTTAAATTTATGCTACGAGCAAGGAGTGCGCTGTTTATCTCTGCGGCACTGATGTCGCGGCTGTTCGGAATACTTTTTATCAAATCGTAAATTGCCTGCCTGACCTGGTCCCCGATATTATCTTCCTGAGCGCTCTGATTTTCATTAAAGATCGGGAAGACTCCGAAAGAAATTTCTTTCTCGGGCATTTGTGGCGGTGTAATAGTCGGGGCATAATCTTTATTCAGTTCGTCTAATACTTCATCAGTCAGGTCCAGACCATTTTGAGCATAAACAATTTTTGATTCCGATGCATCCAAAATTAGCGAATAACCATCCTTAGCAGCAATCTGTTCGACTACACCCTGAATTTTCTGGACAATCGGTGTTATGAGCTCGCGGTTTTTCTGTTCAATCTTTCCGCCGGTTCCCCAGACACTGGTCAGGTAATCATCGTAAGTTTTCTTTAATTGCGTGATTTCAATAAGTCTGGCTGATTTCGCCTGGTCGGAAAGCATTAATTTCTGGCTTTCTAATTCTGCCTGCCCATTCTCATAGGATGTTTTTAAGGAATCGGCGTTGCGTTTATACTTATCAAGTTCGGTTTCAAATGCCCGCTGGGCGTCACTTGCGGTGCGGTAGTTTTTAATTATGTATTCGGTGTTGACAAACCCGACCTTTTGTTCTTTTGCCGCATAGAGTGCGCTTATCATAATTATTAGGCTACCCAATGCGATAAACAATTTTTTCATTAATCCCCCCAATATTTTATATTATATATCTGACCTTTCCGGTAATTTGACCTTTCCGGGATTGAAACTCGAATATAATTATCACTTAACCCAAAGTTGTTCTGTTCAACTAATACTTCGAGATTGCGGTTAATAAATCGTTTGTGAAAGTCTAGTTTTTTTTTGTTGCTGATTTCTCGCAGGATACGGACCCGTTCTTTTTTATCTTCAGGTGCTACGTTGTCAATAAATTTTGCCGATTCGGTTCCCGGTCTTGGTGAATACGGGAAAACATGAAGATAGCCAAATGGTAATTCTTCAATAAGTTTTAATGTGTTATTAAATGCCGGTTCGTCTTCGTCAGGGAATCCGACGATAACATCAGCACCGATATTTACACCGGAAATTTTATCGAAAACCTTATTAAATAATCGTCGATATTCATCAACTGTGTATTTCCGCTGCATTTGCTTCAGAATTCTATCATCACCTGATTGTAATGGTATATGCAGATGCCGACACAGTCTTTTAGTCTGCCATAAATCAAGCAGTTCGTCGGTTATTGTTTCGGGCTCAATCGAACTTAAGCGAATTCGATATGAATTATAATCAAACGATTCAAGCAATTCAGCAAGCGAATAATCGATATCAATTCCATAAGAACCGAGATTTAAACCAGTAAGAACAATCTCCTGATAACCAGCATTAGAAAGTACGGTGATTTCATCTAACACAGCCTGCGGTACAAGTGATTTAGGTTTTCCGCGTATAGTACAGGCAATGCAAAAACTACATTGATTAGGGCATCCATCCTGAATTTTGACAACCGGACGACTGCGATTATTGTTAATCATCATCGCGGGACTTTTATTTAATTCAAGTAAATCAACTTTTTCTTTCTGGGTAATTACCGCATCAATTCCTGGTGTTGATAACATCTTATCACGTTCAATCGTTGCCAGACATCCAGTGACAATTAGTTTTGAGCTTTTAGTTTTTAGTTTTGAGTTATTAATACATCGTCGTATCATTTTCCATGAAGTGCTTGCAGCTTCTCGCGTAACTGCGCAGGTGTTAACGATGATAAGATTAGAGCCCAGCACCGAGCTTTGCTCAAGTACCGGGCTTAAATTTGCCAATCGGTTTCCTTCGGCTTGGTTAAGGCGACATCCAACTGTTATAACTCGAACCATAAATAAATTCTCAAGACCTAAGTTCTTGTTTTAACCAAATCAATAACCAACGGACAGATTATCTATTTAGACCTTTTTCCTTTGATTTTTGATATATCTTTCAGATGATCTTCAAAGGTAAATCGGGTGCTTTCTCTTATATCTTCAGCCATTTCTTCTTCTTGCGCGATTACCCTTCGGCGCGGTCGACGAGGTTTTACTTTTTCGACTACTGGCTCCTCTTCCTTTATCGCTTCGGGAGCTAATAACGCTTTTTCCGAGAGACCAATTTTTCGCATATCAAGGTCGATATAAGCGATTTTTAAGTCGATATTATCGCCAATCTGATATTTTGAAGTCTCTCCCTCTTTTTCATCTTCCTTTTTAACAAACTTACTGATTAATTGGGAACGAGGGACATATCCTTCAATACCATGTGGTAAAGATACAATAATTCCGAGTCTCGCCAATTCAACGATGCGTCCTGAAATCTGGTCACCAACTTTAAACTCGGTGCTGACCCGATAAAACGGGTCTTCTTTGGTCTGTTTTAAACCAAGCGCCATCTGTCGGTTCTCTTTATCAATCTCCAAGATAATTGCATCGATTTTTTGGTTCTTTTTCACTACTTCACGCGGATGGTGCACCCGTTTTGTCCAGGAAAGGTCAGCATTACGAATCAGACCTTCAATGCCTGGTTCAATCTCGATAAATGCACCAAAAGTTTTTAAGGATAGAACGTGTCCTTCTACTTTTTGTCCGACTTGATACTTGTCTTCAATTACTGACCATGGGTCAGGAAATGCCTGTTTTAACCCTAACGAAATCCGCCGATTATCACGGTCGATATTTAATACGACGGCATCGACAACATCCCCAACTCTTAAAATCTGGGACGGGTGATGTATCATTCTGGTCCAGGACATTTCACTGATATGAATTAATCCTTCGATATTCTTTTCCAGTTCGATAAATGCACCATACTCAGCCAGCGCGCTGACCGTGCCTTTTACTTTTGAGCCGATCGAATATTTCTGTTCGATTTCTTCCCAGGGATGCTTTTCCAGCTGTTTTCGTCCGACCGTAATGCGAAATGTTTCGGGGTCAAGATTTAGGATTTTTACCTGAATTTTATCTCCAATATTGACTACTTCTTTGGGATGAACAACCTTATCCCATGATAAATCCGATATGTGAAGCAGGGCATCAACGCCGTCGATGTCAACAAACACTCCAAAATCTGCGATGTTGGTAACCGTGCCTTCAACAATGTCGTCTTTTTTAATGGTCGAGAATACCCTTTGTCGCGCTTCGTTGATTTTCGCTTCTAAAATTATCCGACGGGATACGACAATATTATTCTTCGAAGGATTTAAAGAGAGAATCTTTACATCGAGTGTCTGTCCAATCAGGGCGTCAAAGTTAAATACTGGCTTAACATCAATCTGACTGCCGGGCAGGAATGCTTCTTGCGACATGATGTTAACAATTAATCCGCCTTTGACCTTTTTAATAACTTTTGCCGGTATTGTTTCAGTGGTCTTCAGTTTTTCCTCAAATGCATTCCAGGCAATCTGAAAATCGGCTCTGCGTTTAGAAATAACCGGGACACCCTCGCGGTTTTCGATTGATTCCAATAAGACGGAAATTTCTTTTCCTTCGACAATCTCATCACCCGGTGCAAATTCATCGAGCGGTAAGAATGCCTCGGATTTCAGTCCCAAATCGATGATGGCACCATTCGCAACACTGCGGACGATTCTGCCTTTAACGATTTCCCCGACATTAAGTTCGGGAAATGCTTCGTCGTATATTTTCTTAAGGTTTGCTCCTTTCTCCGCCTTTCCGCGGTTAGTTGGTTTTTTTGTTATATTATTATCCATGAGCGTAGCTCCCCCTTGGTCTTGAGATTTTTTTTATTTGTTTTACAACTTCAAAAACGGTGCTTTGCGGTGTAGAAGTCCCCGCAACAACACCAATGCGCTGCAAATTAGAACGCCAATCTAATCGCAACTCACTCTTATCCTGCACCTGATGCACATGTGCATTGCTCGTTTTAGCAATATCAGCAAGATGACGCGTATTAGCGCTGGTGCGTGAACCAATCACAATCATCGAATCTACTTTGTCAGCAATCTTTTTGCAGATTTTCTGCCGGTTTAGTGCTTCTTTGCACAGGGTGTTAAAAATCCTGATTTCCTGATAATCGCCGACACTAAATGAATTAATTGCTTTTTGAAAATACTCAAACGGTATTGTGGTTTGCCCGATAATACCAATACGATTACTAATGGATTTAGGGTTTAAGGTTTGGGATTTGGAATTTATATCACAGATCTTGGCTAATGGTTTTGCGTAACCCATAATGCCCTTCACTTCCGGATGATTTTTGTCACCGACCACGATTGTTGTATAACCATCTTTCTTAAATTTTAATGCGTAATTCTGCACCCGCCGAACATACGGGCAGGTTGCATCTATAACCTTATACCCTAATTTTTTGATTTTGGCAATAACCTCTGGAGCACAGCCATGCGTACGAATTATGACAATCGATTTACTGTTTGCAATTGGCTTAAGCTCTTTAATATTGGTTATCGTTTTTACCCCAAGCTGTTTAAGCTCGGCGACGACTTCCGAATTATGAATTATCGGTCCTAACGTATACACGGACGTGCCATTTTTAGCTTGCTGTGCCTGCTGTTTAACCAAGGCGATAGCGCGCTTGACACCAGAACAAAATCCGGTTGGTTTGCCGACCGTAACTTTTATTTTATTATGCCGCATATGACTCTTTTAATAACTGTTCAATGTCTTTTTGAACTATTTGAGCAATCTGTTCGTAACCATCTCGATTCTTCGCTATCTTATTTGGAAACACTGGTTCACCAAACTTAACAGTTATTCCATTATTGCTTTTAACTGTTGACCTTTCTCTTTTAATGTCCTTGTCAATAAACTGACTGAGTTTTCCGTTCCATGCTTCCCGTACACCGGTTATCGCGACCGGTATTATCGGTACCTGGTTAACCACCGCCAGAAAACCAAAACCCGGTTTGAATGGCAGTAATAGTTCTTCAAATTTATTCCTTGTCCCTTCCGGGAAAATCAGGATGGTTTTACCCTGCGATAACAGGCTAGAGCATTTCTTTAATGCTTCGGATGCACCAGTACCTCTGGGCAAAGGTATCGCATTCCAGAATAAAATCAGCCATTTAAAGAATCTGGAAATGTGAAAAAGTTCTTCCTTAGCCATAAAATAAATTTCCTGTGTAGATGCGAGCGCAACCAATGCCGGGTCTATGTGCGAGCAATGATTTGCTGCTAATATCTGAGCCGAGTCTTTTTGCAGATTGTCCTGCCCGATAACCCGAACCCTTAGAAATGGTTTGACTAAAATGTAAGCTATGCCTCTGCCTAATCTCCAGCGTAATCTCATTTTATATTCTGAATCGCAATTTTGTTCTTAACTGCATCAACCACAAACTGTATCTCTTCATTAATAGTCAGGTTAGTAGTATCTAAATAAATCGCGTCCGGCATCTGCTTTAAAGGGCTTGTTTGCCGGTTCGAGTCAATCTGGTCGCGCCGAACCAAGTTATCTTTAATCGACTGCGAAGAAATTTCATCGCCTTTTCTATGCAGCTCTTTTCCTCTGCGTAATGCCCGCTGGTCCATTGAACAATCTAAGTAAAACTTAATGTCGGCATCAGGAAAAACAACACTACCGATATCACGTCCTTCAACTACAATGTTTTTATCTTGGGCAATACGATGCTGTTCCTCGACCATTTTTTCTCTGATTTCGGGTATTGCCGAAACCGGAGAAACCATCGCATCGACTTCGTGCATTCTAATTTGTCTTGTTACATCATTATTATCAAGGGAAATCAGATTTTTATTGTCATTTGATTTTCTGAACTCAATTGTTGTGCGGTTTAAGAGTTCTTTCAGTGCCGGTATATCTTTAATATCAAGTTTTTCCTGGATAATCTTATAAGTCACTGCCCGATACATTGCGCCAGTATCAAGATAAAAAAATCCGAGCGCTTTTGCGACAC
Source organism: Caldifarciminota bacterium (assembly GCA_903865935.1). Classification (GTDB taxonomy): domain Bacteria; phylum Hydrothermota; class Tepidihabitantia; order Tepidihabitantales; family CAIPLT01; genus CAIPLT01. The sequence continues at coordinate 29,789 of CAIPLT010000015.1, read as the reverse complement.
CACGGGCGGTTGTGCTTTTGCCGGATGCGGCAGTGCCATCAATTGCTACGACAAACTTCTTCATTATCATATTATCATTTGCAGAAAACACCAATAAATTAATCCTTACGATATGTTTTCTGCAGTCTCTTATTTAATACCGGCAAATTTTATTTGCCATTCAGTTCTGTGTTTACTCCTATGACAGAGAGTGCTTATGCACTCCGAGAATTTGGTCGGTCTGACCAGAGATAATTATATAGAAATTATAAGATTTTTCAAGGGTTTGTTTTATATAATTAGACGTAGCCATATACACTTAAAAATTAAAAGGGCGGGATAACCCCGCCCTTTGTTTAATTTGTTTATAATTATTCCACAATCAGTTTAATCTCTTTCTGATTTGTGTTGTCTGAGTAGCGCAAGAAGTAAACACCTTTAGCAAATGAATTGGCAGATAGATTTGCTGTGTAAGTGCCAATATTGAGATAACCATCATTGATTGTTTTAACCGCTTGACCGGTTGCATTGTAAAGTTTAATTGTAACTCTGCCTGAAATCGGTACGGTATAATGAATGGTCGTCAGATTCGAGAATAGGTTAGGAGTAACAACAAGTAATATGTCATCCTGAATTTGTTTCAGGACAAGTTCTTCTTGTGTATTTATATTTGATATTTGAGTTTTGAATTTTGACATTTCTGCCGTCGGTACATATCTCCAGAATTCCGGAGACTTGTTGCCCTTGAGTAACCAGATTGCGCCGTTGGCATAAGTCATTGCACCGCCGGTCTTGATTACCGATTTCTTACATAGCCTTGGTACCGACTCTACTCTTGACCAACCAGCCGTCGGTATATACTTCCACATGAAGTTATAACCGCCACCTTTAGTCGCATAGATCGCACTGCCATCATTCGCCATTGCTGCACCATCTTTCACATACACCTTCTTCAGCTTGCCAACGCCATTGGTCAATAAGTAATCGAATGGAGGTATCGTATCATTGACCAGTTCCGTCCAGGTATTTAAACCCGTGTCATAGGCGAAGAAGTAGTTCGGCTTGTCATTTGACTTCATCGCATAGATTACGCCATTGAGTTCAGTGATACAGGCACCGTCTTTCCAGACCTTGGTCTTGGGTCCAAGACCAAGTGAAGCAAGTGCGGTCCATGGTAAACCATTGGTGGTGTCGCCAACCGGGTCATAGATAAAGAAGTTACTCGGGTCGGTTTTCTTCTGGTTTCCAGCCAAGAGATATACTTTGCCGTTAAACCAGATGATTGATGTACCGCCCTTGAGTCCTTTGGGCACGTTAACGAATGCTTTGGCGGTCCAGGTGCTTTCTGAAATATTATATGCCCAGAATTCCTTGGTACCATTTCCTTTCGTCGCATAGATTGTATGATTACCGTCAAAACACATTGATGCACCCTTTGCCACGACCTTCTTGTTGATTTTGAGCGGGTCGGTCGGCTTAACACCATTTGGTATGCTGTCATTCTGCAGCCAGGTCCAGACACCAGGTGTACCGGGTATGTACTTGTAGAACTCTCTTGACTTGCCGCGGAATGCGTATATTACATCACCGTCTTTGGTACCGCCAACTGTGACTAATGCACCACCGTCAGCTACGTATTTGCCTGAAACCTGAGAAGGCATTGATTCCGCTTGTGACCAACCAGCTGGGAATGGACTTATAATTAAAGTCCAAGCATCCGAGAAGCTTGACCAATCACCAAACAGTCCTTTGGAACGAACCTGCCATGTATACGTGCCTCCAGGGATATTAGATATTGGAGTATAAGACAAATCAGCGGTGACAATATTTATAACATCAGTTTTGGTGGCGGTACTTACTACTAAATTAAATGAAGCTGCTCCTGTTACGTCACTCCAGGAAAATGTTGGTGTTTGGTCATAAGTATGGCTTCCATCGGTCGGCGAAATTAAAGTTGGTGCTAATGGTGGTAACCATGGAATAAAATCAACATTATCACTGACTGCATTACCACCACCAGTTGGATTAAGTGTTGCGTGATACGGACCCGTGTTACTTCCCCACCAGTTGTATTCAGCATTGACGAGAGTCTTAGCGCCCGTGTTATTGGTAACGCCGGTGGTGTTACCCGCGATATTATTATTTGTCACGGTCCAAGTGGCGATACCAGTTACACTCGCATCAATATTGATACCAGTTGGATTGTTGGTAATGTTGTTACCACGAATTGTAAGGTTAGTAACAATGTCTTGCAACTTGATGCCAGTTATGAGGTTTCCATCAAAAGTGTTGCCCGTTAAAACGATATTGTCGTTCAAACCAATTAAGTGGATACCGTGCCTCGTGTTTAAGTTTGCCGTGTCATTCGTGAACGTGTTGTATTCGCACCCATTTGTGCTACTCCCTTGAACCAGATAGAAACCTTTATCAAGATTCGAGTTTGCGGTGTTGCCGGTGAATGTATTGTGGCTCACACCGTCCAGTTTGAAGCCGTATTTAGTATTCGAGTTAGAACGGTTTCTCGTGAATATATTGCCGTACGAGTGTTGCATTTCGATGCCGGAAACACTGTTGTTTGCAGCAATGTTATTCGTAAATATGTTGTTACCAGGGACAGCGGTATTTTCTGGGTCAACTATCAATATACCATATTCATTAACTGTTAGTATATTGTCGTGGATGTTGCAGTTCGTCACACCACTGGTAAAATTCATCCCAGCATAGGACATTGTGCCTGTACCAACTGCACCTATAGCCGTAAATCCCGTAATTTCCACATTGCTTGCAGTAATATTAAAAACATGGGCGCTTGCGTTTTTTGCGTACACAGCCACGGTCGCGCTGCTTGCACCGGCGAGGGTAATCGATTTATTCACATCTACATTCTCGTTATATACTCCGGCTGCCACCCCAACCGCATCGCCGGTGCTGGCAAAATTTATTGCCGGTTGGATGTAATCAGAGTGGTCATTGGATAAATTCCAATCGAGTTTATACATCCAGATATTTCCGGTTCCCCGTTCGGTTTCATTGCCCGCGGCTCTTTCGGATCCGAAAAACATATAAACATTACCGCCATCGGTCAAAGTTCGGGGCCACATATCAACCATCGGCATGCCAATATATCCGCCATTAGTCAACTGTCTTGTGGTTGCGGTTTGCAAGTCAGCTAAAGTTGCTGCTCTTCTTGAGGATAACCATTGATAATTAAAATGAACATTATCTAAAGGTGCCCTGACGAAAAAGTAATCACCGTTGCCATTAACCTGAGTTAAAAGCGGATCACAGCCCTGGACAGTGTCTGGTTCGGTTATTGAAAGCGTCGCAGTAGGTGTTAAGGGCCATCCCGCTACATCGTCATACTCGTAAAAATAGTACACATTCGGCACAATAGCCCAACCATTTATAAAATAGAGAATCATTTTTCCGGCCGAGTTTTCATAGAACCGTGTTATCGGATTGTTGATCGAACCCGTGCCCTGAATTGCATATTCCGAAGACCAACTGCTCCCGTCATACGATGCAACATAGGTATTCGTCGCACCGACGAAAATATAACTAAGCCAGATTTTTCCACCGTGCGTTGTAACATCAATTTGAAATCCAACAAAACCGCTATTTTGCATTGCTGACCATGTCCCTTCGTGCAATTTCCAATATACGATTTCAGTTCCGATGCTTTTGGTTGCAAAAACATATACATCGCCGCCCAAAACCGTTGCGGCAGTTTGACCCTGGAAAATTTTCTCGATTCCAGTTGGTTGATTGGGAAGCAATTGCGGTATTGCGGAAACTAAACCATTTATCGAAGTGGCGGTTTTATAATAAATTGAGTAATGATCATTATCCGGAGAACCAGTCGAATAATTGCCGGTAAATTCATCGGACCGTCCATAAAAAACCCAATAATTACCGCTGCCATCTTTTACAACACTATTTCCCCGTTCGTAATATTCATTGCTAGTAATTTGAGTTGGCTGACTGACTTCAATGTTTGTGGCGAAAGCAAAACTGATCAGTCCTAAAATGACCAATATTAGCAGATATTTATTTTTACTCATTTTTCCTCCATCGTTTTTTAATTTTGGGCAATGCTTTTGTGCCACTGGCACTGTGCCCGAAGGCAAACCAGTTATGATGCAATTAGTTCTTTTGCCCTAAGGTTTTAATCGACATCGCTGGATTATACCAGTTTTTAATCCCAAACAATAAACTGGGACACGACAAATTTTTGTTCAGCATTCTTTATATAAACCCTGCTGACTTCTCTCGTCAGTTAATTCAACGTACAACAATCCCCTTTTATGCAAAATAACAAATTAATATCAATTTGTCAAGTTTTGTATTTACAAAGAATTACCCACGCACCTATTTTTAGATACAGCGAAAAGACATTCAAATAATAACATCTGTTTCATACTGTGTTTGAAATAGGTGCGGGGCAAGCACAGACGAGAAATAAGTCAAAACTCAAAAGTCAACCGCGTGTCGCTATAGCTTTAGCGGGGGCGCAATGGTAAAAGCAAGATACAAACCAGAAAACTACCCTTTTTCTATCTATGCTGTGAATATAATAAAAAAACTAACAAAATTTTAATCTAACTCACTAACCTCTAACTATTAATCCCTAAAACCTGTCAAACAGAGGGTAGTATTCCCTCCATTGGGTGCTAATTCGAAAAGAAAAGCAGTTATGCGGTTGTTTTGCGGATTGATTACCCTATTTATTGCAATACATAATATGGAAGGAATTAACCTATTTATCACAGGTGTTATTTATCTATCTCTAAGCAAATCTATTACAAATTATATCAAGGAGTATAATAGGAGATGTTTCAGACCATTGACCAAGGCATTTATCACGGAATTTATCAGCATATAAACTACACCATAAGAAAAAGCGATCGAGCAGATATATTACTTTATTTCTTACCGCCGCGACCAGGTGCCTGGAGTGGAATATTGACTTTACATAATGAACAATTATTAGGCTCGTAATTCTTTACCGCCATCTTGTAACAGGCAAAAAATTCAGCTTCTGGAACCATCTCATTAAATTTAATCGCTTCACTACTCCGGTCAATCAAGACTGAAATTCCGATGACTTTGCCGGGAAATGATTTCAAGGCATCAAGTGTCTCTTTGATTGAACCGCCAGTAGTGAGAATATCATCAACTACCAGAATCTTTGCCCCCTCGGGAATTGTAAAGCCCCTTCGAATAACCCGACCTGCTTCTGGAGGTTTTGATTCGGCAAAGATGCATTTGAGTCCCATCTGCCTTGCGACTTCATATGCGATAATTACACCGCCGGTGGTCGGACCGCAGACAATCGAAATGCCTTTGTTTTTGTAATACTCGGCAATCATTTTACCAAACATCACAACCAGTTCAGGATTTTCCAAAATGCGAAACTTCTCAAAATACTTTGCGCTGTGAAGTCCTGAAGATAATAAAAAGTGACCGGTTTTAAGAACGTTATTTTCCTCTAATATTTTTTCAATATCCATCTGCTCTCCTTGCTATCAACTACTTGCTGCCTTTTTTAATATCTTCCCGGATTTTTTCAATCACGGCAACTGGGTCCAAAGCATTAATAATCGGTCTGCCGACCACAATGTAATCTGCACCAAGACGGCTTGCCGCTTCCGGCGTATCCGACCGCGCCTGGTCATCATGCTTGACTTTCATTCCTTCCAGACCTTCGGTTTCCGGTCCAGCAGGCGGAATAACACGGATACCCGGAACCACGACCAGAAAATTCTGACCGCATTCCTTTTTAATTGCGGTGATTTCGTGAGCTGAACAGACCACACCGTCAAGCCCGCAAACTTTGGCTAAGCTTGCAAGTCTTGTGATGTGTGAGGACATATCAATTTTTTGACTCGTTCCCCAGATTTGGGCAAACTCTGTGTCGGAAATGCTGGTGAGAATCGTTACCCCTAAAATTAATGGTCTGGGCTTAATATGCTTTTTATCACAGAACTCATTAAGATGTTCAGCACACATCTTCATCATTTCAATACCACCCATTGCGTGAATCGTAAACATTGTTACCTTGAATTTTGCACAGATTTCACAAGTGCGCGCAACCACGGTCGGGATATCGCAGAACTTCAAATCGAGAAATACCTTGGCATCATTATCGTTAAAATAACTGATTAATCTTGTGCCGGAATGGGTGAATAAATCGATGCCGATTTTATACACATCACACCAACCCTGAGTCTCTTTATAAATCTTTTTTGCTTTTTGTGCTGAATCGCCCTGAACTGCAAGGATTAATTGGGTCATATTTTACCCCCTCAATCTATTTAATTCTTTTAATATTTCAAGCCCGGCATACGGATTACGCAAATTAGCCGAGCCGATTTCAACTAATTTACTACCGGCAAGTAAATATTCTTTGACATCTTGTGCTGATACGATACCACCGCAACCGATAATCGGCAGTTTAATTCTGGATGCAACATACCAGACACAGTATAAGGCAAATGGTTTTATTGCCGGACCAGAAAGCCCGCCGGTTACGCCACCAAGAAATGGTTTGCCGGTTTTTGTATCAAGCGCTATTCCATATAAAGTATTGATTAAGCAGATTGCATCGGTTCCAGCATCATTGGCGGCTTGGGCGGTTATTAGGGGGTCAATAAAATTAGCGGTCAACTTGGTTATGATTATTTTTTTGGTCTGTTTGCGGACTGCCCGAACAACCTTGTATGTTTGCTTTGGGTCCCGACCAATCATCTTATTACAATCTCTAATATTAGGACAGGATATATTTATTTCTAAGGCATCAATCTCTGTGTCGTCTAATCTTTGGGCTAAAGCTTTAAATTCTTGCGGGCTGTTACCGGAAATATTAACAATCAGATTGGTTTTTAAAGATTTTAATTCAGGTAAAATATTGGTGCAGAACTTATCAACACCAGGATTTTCCAAGCCGACTGAGTTGAGAATACCAGATGCGGTTTCATAAATTCGTGGCGATGGATTACCCATGCGCGGTTTAAGGGTTATTCCTTTGGTTACAATACCGCCCATCTGATTTGCCACTGAAATAAACTTATCACCAAAACTAAATGTGCCGGATGCTAAGACAAGCGGATTTTTAAACTCGAGATTTTTTATCTTTATTTTGGTCATAGCGCTACTTTGGATAAATCAAATACCGGTCCGTCAGTGCACACGCGAAGATAACCATTTCCTCTTTTCTTTACTGCACAGCCAAAGCAGATACCGCAGCCACAACCCATCCGCTCTTCGAGAAAACCGAATAATTTCAAATGAGAAAGTCTAAATTTATAATTGGAAATTTTCTTTATCATTTCGGATGGTCCGGCTATGTATAAACAGTATGCATTAGCAAGTATATCATGAGCCGAAAATAATATATCAGTAACAAATCCTTTTCTGCCTTTGGAACCATCATCGGTTGACAAAAATATCTTATCGCACAATGGTTTGAATTCTTTAAGTAATATCAGTTCCGACTCATTCCTTGCACCATAGAACAAGATAAGGTTATTATTCTTCTTTAGATTTTTGGCTAAGTATAATAAAGGCGCAATACCTAAACCACCTGCGCACAGCACAATATTTTTATTTTTTACTGGAGTAATCGCCTTGCCCAAAGGTCCTAATATTAATAATGTTTCACCGTCCTTTTTCGCTTTTAATATTTCGGTTCCTTTGCCGATGACCCGATAAATTATTCGTATCGTGTTATTGGTGGTATCAGCGATTGAAAGCGGTCGGCTCAAAAACGGTTCATACGAATCATTCACTGCGATCTGTACAAATTGTCCGGGCTTTGCGGTTCTGGCGATTTGAGGGCATTTAAGCCACATCGAATAAATTCCAGGTCCGATTTCTTCTTTTCCGTAAACGACCGCCTGTTTTCTAATCACAGAATTACTTGGGTTTTTCTAAGAGCATATCTTTTGCGGCATTGGCGTATTCGGTATTCGGATACTCAATGATAATCTTATTTAATACCCGTTTAAAGTCAGGGTTGTAATGACTGGTGTCGGCTTGCGCACCTAAAATATTTTTGTATATCCAAACTTTGGCAAACAGGGCTTTTGGCGCATACGGGCTTTTTGGAAACAGGATATTGACCTTTTCGTACTCTAAAATCGCCTGTTCATATTTCTTCAGATTCATATTGTAGATTTCCGCAATATGAAATTGTTTTGAGGCAGAATCTTCATACGCGTTGGTTTCAGCTTTACTGATGTTCTTTAAGGTATCCGGTATAGCCTGTTTATTAGTCGTGTCGGGTTTCACATTAATTTTGGTTGTGTCATGTGTCATATGGTTTTTAAATGTATCGGTCTCAACCGTATATTTCATCGTATCAAGCTCATTCGGCGGTTGTATTGTATCTTCCGGTATTTTTAAAGTGTCAAGTGCCTTCTCTTCTGGTTTGTTTTCATGTTTTAATGTATCAGGGCTCGGGGTTTTTGGTTTTTCCTTCGGTTTTTCAACGACCATTTGCAAGAGCGTAATACGGCTTTCGGCTAATGCCCTGAAATCGGACGTAGGATTTTTAATAACAATACTATCGTAGTATGCCTTTGCCGTATCAAATTTAGTTTCGCTCTCATAACTGTTTCCCAAAAGGTAATACGCCTCTGCCGAATATTTAACGTCCTTGACTTTTTTAAGGTAGGTACGCGCTTTGGTCAGGTCATTGATTTGTATGAAAAGTTTACCCAAATCAAGATAAGACTTGCTGTCCAATTTTTGTATTGATTTAATTGTATCGCCTTTCACTATATCATCAATAATTTTCAGTCCTTGTGCTTCCTGATTGGATTCGATATAACACTCGGCAACCCGCAGAATAACATTGGTTCGTTCGCTGTTCGTATCAGCCTTTGGGTCGTCGGTTTTTACCTTGGTTTGAGCTAAATACTTTTCATAATTTGTTATCGCTTCCGGATAATGTTTCAAAGCACGATGCGCATCGCCCAAGAAGAGTAAAGCGTTATTATACAAGTCGGATTTCGGATGCTGATTGGTAAAAACCTGAAATTCCTGAATCGCCTGGTCAAAATCCTTTCTTGAGAAATAAATCTCGCCAGTTTTATATTGTACCAGCTCGATAAATGGATCGCTTGCTTTATGCTGTGGAAAGGAGGCGCGGAGTTCTTCTAATTTTACTAATGCATTGTTGTAATCCTCGGTTGCGATTAATGACAGAGCCCAGTATAATTTGGCCTCGTTAACAAACTTAGAATTGGGAAAAACCAGAAGCAGGTTTTCGAACTTAGGAATTGCTTTGGCATAGTCGCCAAGATAATAGTATGACATTCCGATAATGAATAATGCCTGGGGAGTAAATTTAGAACGCGGATATTTGCTGATAACAAGCGCGGATTTTTCAACCGCTTTGTCAAAATTCGTTTTTGCCTGGGTTGCGCTGGTCTTCTGTTTTTCCAGCCCCTCATTGTAATATTTTTCTGCATTATAAAATGTATTGTAGTAAGCACAGTTGAAAAACATTGTTATAATAAAAGCTAAATATAACAATTGCCGATACGGGGCGAGTTTTCTAAATATCACATCTTATGATAATAAACTATTTACAGCTTTGTCAATAGGTTGACACAACTGCAGTTCTTTATTATACTTAAAATTACTATAAGATTTCTGTAAGCTCAGAAATACAATGAAAATTTATATATTATATTATCAGGAGGCAGTATGGCATTAAAAGTTGCAATTAACGGTTTTGGCAGAATTGGCCGGCTGGTTTTAAGAGTCGGTTTAAAGAGCAAGAATATTGATTTTGTTGCGGTTAATGATATTACCGATACAAAAACACTCGCCCATCTATTAAAATACGACTCGGTGCATGGCATCATGCCGGAGAATGTAGAAGCGCTGGATAAATCGTTTCTAGTCAACGGCAAAGAAATTAAAACATTCTCAGAAAAAGACCCGTCAAAATTGCCGTGGAAAGATTTAGGCATTGATATAGTGGTCGAGTCGAGCGGCATATTTACTGCATATGAGAAGTGTAAACCGCATCTTGATGCGGGTGCGAAAAAGGTCGTGATTACCGCTCCGCCCAAAGGCGAGATACCAATAAAATCGATTGTGATGGGCGTAAACGAATCGATTTATGACCCAAAGACCGACAACATTATTTCCAACGCATCCTGCACGACCAACTGTATCGTTCCGGTTGCAAAAGTCTTGCACGAAAACTTTAAAATCAAACGCGGTTATATGACAACGATTCATGCATATACCAATGACCAGAAAATTCTGGATGCACCGCATAAAGATTTACGGCGCGCTCGAGCCGCGGCGATGTCAATGATTCCTACCTCAACCGGTGCTGCAAAACTGGTTGGCGTAATTTTTCCGGAACTGAAGGGTAAGATTGACGGCAGTGCAATTAGGGTGCCGACGCCAGATGTTTCGTTAGTTGATTTCACCTGCGTAGTGGAAAAAGAGACTTCCAAAGACGATGTAAATGCTGCATTTAAAAAAGCGTGCTCAGGACCAATGAAAAAATATATTCAATATGAAACCACCCCGCTGGTCTCAATTGATTTTACCGGCAATCCGCATTCGGCAATCTTTGATGCAAATATTACAACCGTGACTGATAAAACATTAGTCAAAGTCTTTGCCTGGTATGATAATGAATACGGTTATACCTGCCGGGTGATTGACCTGCTTGAATATATTGGTAAAAAAGTGGTGTGAAGAAGCGGTTCTTCATCTAATCGAATTTAGAAAACTATGAAAAAACTGACAATTCGAGATTTAGATATTAAAAATAAGAAAGTTTTAGTGCGGGTTGATTTTAATGTGCCATTATCTTCAGCTGGTGAAATCAGTGACGACAACCGTATCCGCGCTGCTTTGCCAACCATCGAGTATATTATCAGAGAGAACGGCATTACAATACTTATGTCCCATCTTGGCAAACCCAAAGGTAAACTAGATATGAAATATTCCTTAAAACCAGTGGCGAAACGGCTTTCCGAACTTATCAATCGCGAAGTTTTATTTGCTGATGATTGTATCGGTTCAATTGTAGAAAATCTAATTCAGCAGGCAAAACCGGGCGATGTGGTCTTGTTAGAAAATTTAAGGTTTCATGCCGAAGAGGAAAAAAATAACCCGGACTTTGCCAAGTCACTTGCAATGCTCGGAGATTTGTATGTCAATGATGCGTTCGCGACCGCGCACCGAGCTCATGCTTCAACTGAAGGGATAACAAAGTTCTTTAAAACACCGGTTGCAGGATTCTTGATGGAAAAAGAGATTGACTATTTGAGTTATGTTGCCGAGTCGCCCAAGCACCCGTATGTTGCAATCATTGGCGGGTCAAAGATTACCGATAAACTCGGGGTAATTAAGAACCTGTTACCCAAAGTTGATTATCTGTTATTGGGCGGCGGGTTGATTTTTAATTTTATTAAAGCCCAGGGTTATGAAATCGGCTCGTCAATCTTTGAACCAGAGATGCTGGCGGAGGCAAAAAGTCTGTTATCCGAGAAGAAAATAAAACTGCCGATTGATATTGTGATTGCCGATAAAATTGATGCGAGCGCTAATACTAAAATTGTAAACACAAATGCGATTTTATTGGGCTGGTCAGGAGTTGATATCGGACCAGAGACGATTAAAAGTTATTCGGAAATTATTAAGAATGCCAAGACAATTGCCTGGGCTGGTCCAATCGGAATCTTTGAGATTGATAAATTCGCCAATGGCAGTAAAGAAATCGGATTAGCGGTTGCTGATGCTACCAGCGCTGGCGCGACTTCAGTGGTCGGCGGCGGCGATACTGGTTCGGCATTGAAAAAATTCGGATTGAAAAATAAGATGAGTTTTGTATCAACAGCCGGCAGTGCCAGTCTGGAATTCCTGGAAGGTAAAGAATTGCCGGGCATCACTGCTTTAAAGGATAAGGTGTAAAATGAGAAAACCATTGATTGCAGGAAATTGGAAGATGAATAAATTACCAAGCGAGGCGATAGTATTTGCCGAGCAGCTTAAAAATTCCAAATTTTCTTCAAATGTTGAAGTTTTAATCTGCCCGCCCTATACCGCTTTGAGCGAAGTTACCAAAGTTCTGAAAGGTTCTAATATTCAAGTCGGCGCGCAAAATATGCACTGGGAAACCAAAGGTGCTTTTACCGGCGAGATATCAGGTGAATTTCTTTTGGATTTGGGCTGCCAGTATGTTATTCTCGGTCATTCTGAACGTCGGCAGTTATTTGCCGAGAGCGATGAGATTGTCAATAAAAAAATGCTATCGGCTTTAAAATTGGGATTGAAACCAATCTTGTGTGTCGGCGAGCTTTTAGCGGAGCGGGAATCAAACCAGACATTTAACGTGATAAAACGGCAGATTGATGGCGGACTGGTAAATATTGCCAGTTTGGATAAAGTTGTTATTGCCTATGAACCGGTATGGGCGATCGGCACTGGTAAAACCGCTACACCAGAACAGGCAGATGAAGTCCATGCTTATATCCGACAAAGTATCTCAGATAAATACATAAAAGATACAGCATCTCAATTACGTATTCTTTATGGTGGCAGTGTTACACCGGAGAATGTCGATAATTTAATGGCGAAAGAAAATATTGACGGTGCCTTGGTTGGCGGGGCAAGTCTTAAATTGGATGCGTTTTTACGGTTGATAAACTTTCAGTCTAAGTAAAATTTAAAATACATAATAAATATTCAAACAATATTTAATTTTTAATATTTTATATTCCCTTTTCTGTGTCCTGCAATAATTCCCGATAAATCTCGTGATAGATTTGCTTATAGATATAGAAATAACATCTATGATAAATAGGTTAATTCCTTCCATATTATATACTGTAATAAATAGGATAACCAATCCGCAAAACAAACGCATAACTACTCTCCTTTTCGAATTCATACCCAATGGGGGGAATACTACCCCCTGTTTAGGAGAATATTGAATTAAGAATATTATATTTAAGTTGTTAGATTAAAATTCTGTCAGATTTTTTGTTATATTGACAGTATAAATTTTATCGCACACTTAATTCTCCTATTACATAAAATCATTGACATATTCAATATTAGGATTAATCTGATTTAGATGAGGTTATGAATATGTTAGCGATTATTTTAGTCATTAGCTTATTTACATCATCTGATACCATATCAATAAAGAGCACCCAAAATTTTTATTTACGAACGAAAATATTATGAAACTAACTAAGTTATTATATTTACTAATTATTAGTTTCTGCTATTTGCCCCCAGTTATTACTTATGCTCAACAGGGCTCAATGGATTGGACTCTTGCAAACGATTTTGCTGGTTGGATTTCCAGATCAAGCCATGCATCAGTCGTTTTCGATGGTAAATTATGGGTGATAGGTGGATATGGTTATAATGAGATAAACTTGAATGATGTCTGGTATTCATATGATGGTGTAGTTTGGACTATAGCAACTGAACATGCATTATGGACAGCAAGACGTGATCATAAAGTAATTGTTTTTAATAATCGGATGTGGCTATTGGGTGGTTTTGATGGTAGTTATAAGAATGATGTCTGGTATTCATATGATGGTGCGCATTGGACTTGCGTTACATCTTCAGCTGCTTGGCCAGTAAGAGATAAATTTGCGGTAGAAGTATTCGATGATAAAATGTGGGTGTTTGGTGGTTATAATAATACTACTGGGCGGTTTCATGATGTGTGGTTTTCAACTGATGGGATAAACTGGACACAGGCAACCGCCGCCGCCGGATGGTCGGCAAGGTATGGTCTTGCGTCAACAATATTTGACAATAAGTTATGGATATTCGGAGGTTACGCTGGACCTTATGAAAGATCTCAGAATGATGTTTGGCATTCAAGTGACGGAACAAATTGGGCACAAGCGACTGCAAATGCCGGATGGTCGGCAAGATGTTTGTTTACATCAGTCACATTCGATAATAAAATATGGGTAATGGGCGGGTCTGGTACAAGTTATAATAATGATGTGTGGTACACATATAATGGAATAAACTGGACATGCGCGATAAATTTGGCTCCTTGGCCAATAAGAAACGGACACACATCAATCATTTATAACAATAAAATATTCTTGATGGGTGGATTTACCTATTACGGGTATCGAAATGATGTATGGTATTCGAGAGGCGTTCGTTTTAATTTAGTGACACCCAATAGTGGTGAATTCTGGCCTGGGGGAAGTCAACAGATTATAAAATGGCGTACTTTTGGAGATAGTTTTTTTGGTTATCGGTTGTTATTTTCGCAAGATAGTGGTCTTACATATCCTAATACGCTTGCGAGCAACATCTTGCCATCCGAAACGACATATAATTGGACCATACCATTAATTAACTCTACTGCATGCCGAATATTATTGCAAATATTAAATTCAAACAATACTGTTGTCGGACAAGATGTAAGTGACAGTAATTTTACGGTTAGAACGATAAAAGTTGTTACTCCAAATGGCAGTGAAACTTGGTATGGCGGAGGCTATCAGACAATCAAGTGGTGGAAGACACCAAATCTAACTTTTTTCTGCTATCGTATTTTTCTATCAAAAAACGGCGGAGTTTCTTTCCAAGATTTGATAGCAGATAATGTTTCACCGAGTGAGACAACTTATAACTGGAATGTACCATTAATTAATTTTACTACTTGTCGTATTCTGATTCAGATGTTAGATTCGTCAGAATCGGTTATATCGGAAGATACAAGTGATATGAATTTTACAATAAGAACCGCACCGACGATTGTTTCTCCAAATGGCGGCGAGATTTGGAATAGCGGTAGTGAACAGATTATAAAATGGAGAGCTGATGGTATTGGGTTTGCCGGTTTTCGTCTGCTTCTTTCACGTAATAGCGGGTCAAGTTGTTTTGATACAATCATCCATTATACTCAGCCATCTGAAACAACTTACAATTGGACAATACCACCGATAAACTCAAATAGCTGCCGGTTAATGGTGCAGATTTTGGATAGATTTGGGTCGGTGATATCTCAAGATGCAAGTGATGCAAACTTTTCAATTAGAACTGCTCCAACTGTTGTTTTTCCAAACGGTGGTGAGACTTTACCAGGGGGAAGTCAGCAGATGATAAGATGGCAAACCATCGGAACTGGTTTTGCAAGATTTCGAATTCTTTTTGCTCGTAATTATATTTTTAATGATACCATTGCGCACAATGTTTCACCTGATGAGACGACGTACAATTGGACTATCCCGACAATAAATTCTAATCGTTGTATAATTATGGTGCAAATGATTGATTCAAGCAGTTCAATTATATCTTATGATTATAGTAATGGATATTTTACAATAATAACAACAGGAATTGAGGAATTCGCTATACTTAACTCTAAATGCAATACGCTGGAAATTTCTCCCAATCCAGTGAAATCGCTAACCGCAATTCGTTATTCGCTTCTCGCTGAAAGTAAAGTGACATTACAACTATGCGACATTTCTGGAAGATTAGTAAAAACATTGGTTAATGAGAATAAAAAATCTGGCAACTATTATATGACCATCAACACTAAAACTCTTTTTGCCGGTGTTTATTTTCTGTCTTTTCAAACCGAGTCAAAAAGGATTATTGAAAGAGTTGTTATGGTAAAGTAATTTTAGAATATTAAATAATCTTTTTCACATTTTTTCTTTTTTAAATCTATCTTGACATTTTGAGAAAAATTGTTATTATTTGTTGAGGAAATATGTTTGGTTTAGTTATTTTATTACATGTGTTAGTTTGTGTTGTGCTGATAGTAGTTGTTTTGTTTCAGCAGCCACAAAAGGGTGGTGTCGCCGGTATTTTCGGCGGTGGCGACTCATTTTTTGGCGGCGGCGGGGCAGCACCGTTTATGGCACGGTTAACATCAGGCATAGCGATCATGTTCATGATTACTTCTTTAACCTTGGTTTTGCTGTCAGCACGGAGAATCAGACCAGCAGCGTCGCCACGAACAACAGAACAGACCCCTACCCAACAATCCCCTTTGCCAACCGGGACCGAAGTTCCACAGACAACTCCAGGAGGTAAATAATGTTTGCGATTGTACGGATTAAAGGATTTCAGTTTTTTGCCAAAGTTGGCGAGCGTCTGACCGTCCCGAAATTGGATATGGCACCGGACACAGCTGCTACGTTTGATGATGTTATATTTCTTAAAACCGATAATAAAACGGTGATTGGTAATCCGAAAGTCGGCGGTGCATCAGTTGATGTGAAAATACTCTCGCATAACCGCGCGCCAAAGGTTACCACGTTCAAGTTTATCCGCCGCAAAAAGTATCGTCGGTTACAAGGACACAAGCAACCGTTAACACAGTTGGAAGTGACTAAAATAAACTACCGTCCTTTGGAATAAAATTATATAGCTTATGGAGGCATAATGTCAAAAAAATGGGTATTAATTATTTTTGGAATTACCGCATTAGTAATGTTTGTCAAACCAACCCAGGCAGTTAATTTACTGACCAACCCGAATTTTGAAACCTGGTCTAGTCTTTATCAGCCGACCGGCTGGACCGTCGAAGATACTAACTATGCGCGAATATACAAAGAGAGCACAAGAGTTTTTGCTGGTACATACGCTGTAAAAATGAAGCGTCTTCAGGTTGGAACCGGGAATAATAAAGGTTTATTGCAGCAGGTTGCGATTCCTGGTCGAGGTCGTTATATTGCGCGCGTGCGGTTTTCTGATAATACGGACAGCTGTAGCGGTGGCATGACGATTACCTGGCGAACTTCTTCCGGAACATTTATCAGCTCATGGTCAACTGCTTATACAGTTAATTCATCAAGCTGGCAGGTTGTGGAAAGAGGCACGGCGACTGATACCGCACCGACTGGTGCAGCACTAGCAGATTTTCTAATCCGCACTTATGGTACAAGCACAACACCGGCGGGTGGTACTTTTGCCGCGGACAGTGCATTTTTTGACCGGGTGACTGCGATTGAAGAAGAACCGGGTCAAAATATGAAGACAACTTTGAACTTGGAAGTCACCCCGAATCCATTCTCGACCACAACCCTAATTAATTTCACGGTCAATCCAACAAATTTCAGAGCGATTAAGATTTATGATGCAACTGGTAATGTCGTCAAGACCATGAATTCGATGACCAGCACTAATGGTGTATATCGGATGAACTGGGACGGACGCAATGAAAACGGCGTGATGTCGGCACCAGGCGTCTATTTTGTGGTTTTAGAAACTAACAACACGGAAACGAAAGCGGTAAAAACTCTGTTTTTAAGATAAATTTAATTTAACAAAAATGAGCAGTAAGTATTATTATATGCTTACTGCTCTTTGTTTTTTGAGGAGCTAAAATGCTTGCATTAATATTATCATTGGTAATTATGCAACCGCAGGGACAGGTTATCTGGTCGCATGTCGGAACGGGCGGAATTTACAGCTCGATACCGACCTGTGATTATGATAACGATGGTCATCCGGATGTTGCGGCGGCAGCATATTACGGTGCTTATCCTTCGCCGCCGATTCGTCTGTTTCTGGTATCAGGATTAAATGGAAATACAATCTGGTCAAGAACCGATTGTCAGGGTATCTGGGGCACACGCGGTTTATCGAGCATCAATGATATCAGCGGTGATGGGATAGCGGATTTGATTATGGGAACAGCGGGCGGAATATTTCCTGGCCGGACAGTTTTTGCGATCAATGGATTAACCGGGGCGACAATTTGGAGCCATCAGTATTATCCGGTCAACTTCGGTTGGGTTTATTGCGTGCGGCCGACGGTCGATATTAATCACGACGGTTATCCGGAAGTCCTGGCGTCAGTTGGCACCTCATCCACCAACCCAACCGGTCTGGCTGCTTGTTTTTCCGGGCATACCGGTGATTCTATCTGGGCGTTTCAGTCAAATGATGCCGGGATGTGCATTGCCACACATGTTGATTTGAACAGCGATACCGTACCCGAAGTAATTCTTGCGGCGGGTGGTAATAGTACGGATGATCACATCTATTGTCTTAATGGCAGGACTGGAAATCAGATATGGTCATATCTTACCGCAAATTCAGTTGAATTTGTCGCATCGGTTGATGATGCGAATAATAACGGGACAAAAGATGTAGTCGGAGGCGGTTGGGCTTATACGGTTTATTGTGTTGACGGAACAAATGGCAGTTTAATTTGGCAAAATAACTTGGGAACGGGCAGGGTAATTTACGATCTCAGGAAAATTCGTGATATCAACAACGATGGTATTGATGATGTGGTTGTCGGATCATGGTCAAGTTTGGTGTCGGTTCTGTCAGGTCAGAGCGGTGCCGTGCTTTGGTCACAGACCGTCGGCGGTGATTGTTGGAATGTTGATACTTTATCGGATATAACGGGTGATGGGATTCCAGAAGTGGTCGGCGGTGCAGTTAATGGTAGAGATGTTAAAGTGATGAATGGAGCAACTGGTGAAGTATTGTGGTATTACAATTTTGTTGATAGAGTATATGACGTTACGGGCGCTCCTGACCTTGATGGTGATGGTCATCCAGATGTTTTGGTTAGTTTACAAGACCAGAACAGCCAACCATATCAGTTTTATGCGTTCAAAGGACTTCCGTTAGGCATTGAAGAGAATAAAGAAATTACGGCTAAGCAGAATTACGTTGCAGTCGAATATGAACACGATGGCGTCTTGGTAAAATTATCAATACCGCAAGGCAGAAGTTATTCTTATCAGTTATATGATATTAATGGAAGGATTTTGGAGTCTACGCCGTTGAGAAAGTCAATTGGCGGCGTAAGCTCAGTAGATATCAATAAGACAGCAAAATCATCAGGAGTTTATTTTTTACGATTAAATATTGAAGGAGAGCGAACCGGGACGACCAAGCTGTCATTATTCTAAAATCTTTTAATCTTCTAATCGGTATATTAGTAATCAAGAGAGTGGGCGATACCTGACTTGAACAGGTGACCTCATGCATGTGAGGCATGCGCTCTAACCAACTGAGCTAATCGCCCATAGTCAATTGATATTAATATAGAGTATTAATGTTTGTTAGTCAATAGGCTTTTATAAAAAAGGGTGCAACCCAATCAGGTTACACCCTTAAATTATTTAATTTGTTATTAGAATTTGATATTCACGCCCAATACCCAGGTTCGCAGGTCGGTCAGCTGGCCATAGTTTAAGAAGTTCAGTTCGATATTGTCGTTAATCTTGTAACCAAGACCATAATTATAGGTTGTCTGGTTGACAAAGTGCAGCTTATCGGTGTATGTATTGTGCTGCTGGTCAATTTCATCCTGATTATGGGTGACAATTGTTGTGTCATAAGGCAGTGTCTGGTGAAAGGTTTCGGTTGAACCGCTGTCGGTCATCATCTCATCGGTCGAGTATTTGAAAGTGAGCATCATATCTTCGCTTACACCCAAACGCAATACCAACTTGTCGGTCAAATGGGTTTCTAATCCGACTGGCAAAGAGAGTGAAAAACCACCAAAGGTTTCTTTAACATCGTAATGTTCACCCGAGACCCAGTCATCGGTGTAATCGAGCGTATCAGGCATGCCTTCATGCGGGAAATTGTGTGAATAATGCTCATAATAGGTTTCGGGTTTGTAGCTGATTTTGTTTGCGCCATTGATATATGACGGAATGAATCCAATCGCAAACATACTTTTCGCGCCCATCGGGCTGAAATATTTTTCCGCGCCGATACCGACACCCAGAGCAAAATAATTCATTGCGCCCGAACCTTTTATCTGGTCAATCCACATATCTTCTTCAGTTTGACCGGTTGCCGGTGTGTAATAACTGTAACCGGTATCAAAGGCCTCATAGGTTATCGGCTCGTGGATATAGGTTATTCCTGCCAGATAGGAAATTGCGTGGTCTTCGGTTCGCCGTTTATTGCGTCCCATCAGAGATGTAAAAAAGCCACCCTGTGCGATTTTCTCCTGCATTTTCTCAAATCCGGTTTCATTGGACCACGGCGTAGTTGAAATATAATCTGTGACAATCGAGTTGATGAAATTGGTCGGGATAATGCCATTCTGACGGTCATAACCGAATGCAAAACTGAGGGAGTTTTCATTTTCGTGGGTGCCCGTTATCACGCCCAGAGTAAACGGATACGCCATAACGTGGGATTTTGAGACCGAATCCATTTCATCAAATTCATAGGACAACTGCGAATCGTTGCGATAGAAATAACTAATCTCAGTGTATTTACTTTCCATGTAACCGTTCATTGATTTCGGACCGAACATCGCACCAACATAATATTTATCAATCTTTTTACCCCAAAACAGGTCAAGTTCAGTGTTAATATTCTTGTACCGCATCATCATTTTGTTTGTATCTGATGACAACTCATTACCACTCGCGTTATTCGTAAACTCTTCTGATGTGCTCGAAATATCCCATCCGCCATTTTCCAGGAGCGCGCCGATTTTATTATATTTGACGGTTGTGATACCGCCCAACAGGTTGTAATACATATCCGGCGAATATTTAGGGTCAAAGATTAAATCCGAACCTGCATTGTGCAGGTTAGACAGGTTTGTATAAACCCGCGTGCCGGTAATTCGGTTGATTGCGGCAGGGTTAAAGAACAGGTCGGAATATTCATCGTCAACAATACCAACCAACCCTTCGCCCATTCCGCGCATGCGAATTGAAACTGGAACAATAGCCGAAGCGACCATTGCTGTCAGGACTACGCCTAACATTACTACCACTAATCTTTTACTCATTGTGCCTCCTCACTTTATCCCGCCCTATTTGTTTGGGCGTAGACTTACACAAAAACGGTATAATGTAACAAAAAAACCAGATATGTCAAGTATTATTTTAAAACCAGTTTCATTGCACGCTCAACGCTTCACGCATTAAACTGTTGACGTTTCTATTTATTTTTATAAAATTAAAGATATGAAAAAATACTGTTTTATTTTTCCAGGTCAGGGGTCGCAGTATGTTGGCATGGGCAAAGATCTTTATGATAAATATCTCTATGCAAAAGAAATTTACGACCAGGCAGAAACAATTTTAAATCTTCCGATAAAAAAGCTATCATTTGAAGGTCCCGACA
Organism: Caldifarciminota bacterium; assembly: GCA_903865935.1. GTDB lineage: Bacteria > Hydrothermota > Tepidihabitantia > Tepidihabitantales > CAIPLT01 > CAIPLT01. Next base: position 8,711 of record CAIPLT010000015.1, on the reverse strand, counting down.
CAGAGCTTCGAAATACAAATAATACGCAGCCAGCGATTTTAATACATTCAATAGTTTGTTTTGAAATTCTGAAAAACAGAAACATTGAACCGGCACTTGCTTGCGGGCATAGTTTAGGTGAATATTCAGCATTGTATTGTGCGGGGGTTCTCAGTTTTGAGTCGGTCCTCAAGTTAGTAAAACAGCGCGGCGAACTGATGTTTTCTGAAGGTTTAAAAAAACCGGGAGCGATGGCAGCAATTATTGGTTTATCGGAAAGCGAAGTAATCGAACTGTGTAAAAATAGTAAAGGGGTTGTTGTGCCAGCTAACTTTAATGCGCCAGGGCAGATTGTTATCTCGGGCGAACCGTCTTCAGTAAAAGCGGTTTGTGATCAGGCGACGATTAAAGGAGCTCTGAAAGCGGTGATGCTGCCGGTAAGTGGTGCTTTCCATTCACCGTTATTGCGCGAATCAGCCGAGAGTTATAAAAACTTTCTACAAACTTTTGAGTTCAATCGGCCCAAGTTTCCAATAATTCCCAATCGCACGGGAACGGTAACTTCTGAGTTATTTGTAGTCCGGCAAGCTTTAGAAGAACAATTGATAAATCCGGTCCTGTGGACCAAGACAATTACCAGTGCAATAAACTTAGGTTATGTTGATTTTATTGAAGTTGGTCCAGGACGAGTTCTTGCTGGACTAGTGAAACGTATCGCTCCAAATGCAAGCGTTATTTCAGTAGGAAAAATCGATGATTTAGAAAAAGTCAGTTAGTTCGCGGTATTTATTAGATTATAATAAGGCACAACAGATATTTAATTCTTGACAAAATCTTTTATTTCTATCATAATTGCTGACTATATATAATATTGAAGGGTATAGGTGTTTAGTATGACAGAGTGCATTGATAAACCATCATGGTTTTTAGTTAATTTTTTATATGGTCGAGGTGATATATTGATATTAGGATAAATTTTAAGCATAAGTATAAATTAATATTTGTTGCTATTTGTTTATTGTATTTGCAGATTTTTGCTTCAAGTAATGTGTTCTCACCGATAATCGTCGATAATTCTGACGCAGTGATTAGTTTTGATACAACCCGAATTTTCGGACCACCATCGTTAACCGGAACTATTCGTGATGTTGCAGTAGGTAAGTTTTTCAAGGGTTCAGCTGACGAAACAACAAGAATTTTTACGGTTATGTCTGCACTACCCGGATATGCTCTACTCATTAATGATACAACACACTTTCCACCATTAAAGCGAGACTCATTGGGTTGGCAGCGACACGGGGCAAATGGTCGTTGGATTGATTCTTGTGCGGGTATTAGTTCTGGTAGATTTCATGGGGTAGCAGTTGGTGATATTAATAATGATGGGGTAACAGATATGATTTATGCTCGAACTGGTGATCCATATATGATAAATCGAGCATGGTGGAATGGTTCAACTTGGAAAACCGAAACACTGTCCAAAAACCTACATTCACGACGATTTGTCGCTTCAATACTGGATATAGCAGTTGCCGATGCGGATAATGATGGATTGAATGATATAATATTTCCGAGCGGGAATGCTTTGTTCAGAGCAAGCTGGGCAGGCACTGATTCTTTTGTTATTGATTCAATTTGGGGCGGAGATGGCTCCATATGCTATGGTGTAGCAGTCGGCGATTTTGATTCTACGCATATTGGTAACGAAGTTGTCGTGGTTACGGGCGGTGGACGGGTTATGAAGTTGTCAAAAGCAATAATTGGTTGGGATACGATGACGATATTTCGTAGCAGCAACGACAGTTTCTTTGATGTTGCGGTGGGTGACTTTGAAAAAGACCATTACCGAGACGAAATCTGTGTCAATAATGGGTACAATTATTCAACTCAGGGCAATATTTTTATTTTTAGGGGAAAAGGGACAGAATGGTCTTTGGCCCAGCTTGCCTGTTATAACACTGCCTGGCAAGGTCGGGGCGAGATTACAGTCGGAAATGTCTATGATATGCATGACGGTAATGAGATTGTTGCGGTTGCAGGTGGTACGTCAGCGAATAATTATCCGGTCGTAGTCTGGAAGACGGGCGCTAATTGGTATTATAAGTTTTTGCCATCAACCGGCGGTACGACTTATGGTGTTGCGGTCGGCAATGTTAATAGGTACCGACCGCCAAGCGGTGTTCCTAATACCGACGAAATAGTTATCACCGGTAACCGGTCGGTATATGAGTATGAGCAAAGGACGATGTTCAACAACGATGTTGCAGTTACTGCAGTAAACTTGTTGCCGAGCTTAGTTACAGTTCATGATTCAGTTACCGTCGGCCTGCATATTATTAATCTTGGGTATTACACACAGGATACAATTCCGGTGTTCTATAAAACGCTGGATAAAGCAACGGTTAGTGAAACCTGTTATATAAATTTGGCATACGGCGATACGGTTAATTTTGTATTTCGACATAAATATTATCCTTCATCAGCTGGGAACAAAGCAATTCGCTGTTCACTCGGCTTAAGAGATGAACAGTATCCGAGTGATGATACGATGACCGTGGTTATCTCGATTTATAACACGCTCGCCGGCAATTTTTCGGTCGGTGTTGATGGTGATTATATTCGAATTACCGATGCATTAGCGTCATGGAAAAATTCGGTAATAATCGGCGATGTAATGTTTAGTCTGTTGGATACAGCTTATCCTTCAGAAATCTATCCATTGGTTTGTAGTTTGCCGGTTGCATATCAAAACAGCAACTGGAGTTTGACCATTAGACCAGAAGGCGCAATGCCGCTGATTCAGAGTTCGAATTCGACGGCAATTTTTGATATTAAGGCAGTTGCCCGATTGCGCATTGATAGTATAGTAATTATTAATAATGCTTCGAGTGCTCCGGCGATCCGTTTTATTAACGGTGCTTGTAATAATACGATAAGAAAGTGTAATCTTAAAGCGGCGAATACTTCAACCGGAGCGATATATTTCTCGATCGGCGGCAATAATGGTAACGTTATCAGTGAGTGCGACATTCATTCGTCAACCGTTGCCCCGGCATATGGTGTTTATTTCAATGGTTCAGCAAATCCAAATGAGAACCGCTATGATTCAATTATCGGTTGTCGGATTTATGATTTCAGCAGTTGTGGTATTTATTTGGTGAACAATGCTCTGTACACGGTTATTGACGGCAATGAAATTTTTACCCTGACTCAACAGGCCAGTTCGACTTTACAGGGTATTGCGCTGGGTGCCGCAACGGTTGGCGGTACGCAAATCCTGCGTAATACGATTCGCGATTTCTGGACATCATACGCCACACCAACTTTCCGCGGCATTCATCTCTATTTTGGCTCAACCACCCGGGTGACCAGAATCATCAATAATTTTATCTCAATCGATGCAATAAGGAATCATCGAACGGCGACTATCTATGGCATCTGCGAAGCATCGGGCGTTGGTTATTTATTCGATATCTATGATAATACGATTTATATCGGCGGCACTGATACTATGAGTTTTAATTCCTACGGATTCTATCGCGGTTATCAGTCAATAATTAATCTTAAGAATAATATTATTTTTAATAACCGGATAAATAGTGCGGGGACGGGCAAACATTGTGCGATTTATTGTGCCAATACCGGAGCGGGTCTTGTGTCTAATTATAATGATTTTTATGCTCCGAATGACAGCGGTTATGTCGGTTATTGGGGCGGAGTTTTATGTAAAAATCTAATTGCATGGAGAACCGCTTCGTCACAAGATGCTAATAGCATCAATAAAACCCCTGATTTTCAGAGTGCAAGTAATCTGCACATCAATCCCAATTCCATAAATGTTGACCGAAAAGGAGTGCCAATTTCGGGAATTAATAACGATATTGATAACGATTACCGCCATCCGGTCCATCCGGATATCGGCGCGGATGAATATCTGCCCAACCCGCCAGGTAACTTCAGTCTAATCAGTCCGGACTCGAGTTCGACCTGGCAAAGACTTGACGGTAATTTAATGTGGCACAAAGCAACTACTGCCGAATTTTACGATGTCTATTTAGACACGATTAATCCGCCAAATAAGAAAGTGAGTGCTCTCCAGGCCGATACTTTCTATCATTATAGCCATTTATTACAAACCAGAAATTATTTCTGGCAGATTGTTGCCTGGAATGATACAAACCCCGCCATCGCCCGCAAGGGCGGGGCAGGTCCAACTGACGCAGCGACCGTTTCATCAATCTGGTTGTTTCAAACCGCTACTTTACCAACTCCGCCATCAAACCTGATTTTATCCAATGTTTCGACGAGCAGTATGAAATTGTCGTGGCGGGATAATTCATCGGACGAGACAGGATTTTATATCCGCTTTGATACGACGACGGTAAATGAATTTCCATTAATAGATTCGGTTAGTGCTAATGAGACGACATATACCGTAAATAACCTGATTCCAGGCGCGCATTACTGGTGGCGGGTATCGGCGTTTGACCAGTATGGTGAAACTGATTTTACCCAGCGTGATACCAGTACTCTGGCTGAGACACCAGGTTTACCATATCTGTCAAATATGAGTTATACCGCGCTGAAAGTAAAACTGGAGCCAAAATCCAATTCGACTCAGGTTCAATATTTAATCAGAATATTAATCGGTTCGGTTGTTAATAAACCAGCTGTTTACCGCGAACCGCGAACCGTAAACCGCGTACCGCAAAATAGCGGACAGCGGACAGCGGACAACGGAGATGATACAAAATATCTTCATCCCAACGGCGTTTTGGTTGATACTGCGGTCTGGGCGACCTATGCTCAATTTGGCGGTGCCAGCGGAAAATCGGTTAATGGTCTGATGCCGAATATGGTTTACACTTTTGATGCCAAAGCCCGTAATAATAATAGAATTGAAACCGGATATGGGCCATCGGCAACCCAGACAACCTTGCCGGCAATTACATTACCATTTGCCGAGTCGTTTGACAGCACAACTTTCCCGCCTTTTGGCTGGACCGAACAGGTCATTGCCAGCGGCGGTTCGAACTGGACAAGAGTGAGTGCCGGAACTAACCCAACCCAAGCACCATATCATGGGGCGGGCGAAGCACAATACAATTCCGATTATCCGGTGATCGGTGCCAATGCACGACTAGTCTTACCACCGATTGATTTCACTGATGTAGCGCAGGCACAACTTAAATTTTATATGTATCATGACAATGCGGCGGGTGACGACAGTATCTTGATTGAAACATCAGGCGATAATGGTCTGACCTGGCAGAGGCATAATAAGATTATCCGTTATCAGCCGACCAATGGCTGGCAGGCGCATATAATTTCTTTGGACAACAGCATTGGCAATACAGCAATGATTGCCTTCCATGCTTTTAATGACAACGGCAATAATATTTTTGTTGATAGTGTCGCAGTATATTCAGTTTCGGACGTGATGATCAGTGCAATCAGCCGACCCGCGCAAACCGAATGGAAACGGGTTGGATTTACCCCGCAGGTGACCGTGGTCAATAACAGCACTCAGGCCGAATCAGTGCCGGTGACTGCAGAAATCTACAAACCAGGCAGTGGTTTCGCTGATGGTTTTGAAGGCGGTAATTTCCCGCCAACCGGCTGGGCAATTTATAATAATGACGGTGGCGGTGCCAAGTGGCAGAAAAATACAATAACGCCGATGAGCGGAACTACCTGTGCAGCATGCGCCAGCGAAATACCGGGCTTGCGAAATGATGATTGGCTGGTAACCCGGCAGATTGCGGTGCCGGTCAATGGCGAACTGCATTTCTGGTATAAGACGAGCGTTGCGGGTAACGATTCAATTGAGATATGGCTCTCTAATACCAGCAATGCGATTAGTGACTTTACCATCCGACGAGATGCGTTCGGTATCCGCAATACTGCCTACTCGGAAAAAATCATCTCGCTCAGCGGATATGCCAACCAGAACATATATATTGCATTTGTCAATAAAGGCCTTAATCAGGGCACGATTTATCTTGATGATGTTTCAGTAAATTTTAATGCGCCGAGTTTGGTGTATCAGGATTTTGACACGGTCTTAGTTGCCAATGGACGGGCAGCGGCGCAGGTTTATTTTAAACCTTGCACATTAATGGTTGACGGTAATTATCAATTCAAATCATATACAACATTACCCGATGACGGAAACCCATACAACAACATGATGATTAAAGATTTTATTGTCCAGCCGATAACATTAACGCTTTTGTCGCCGGTTGACGAATTTTTAACCAATAATAATGCGCCATTGTTTGACTGGATTGACATAGCGGGTGCAAACCAATATCGTATTCAGGTTGCAGACAATATCAATTTTAATACACCGGTAATTGACGAACTGACAACTATTTCTCAATGGCAGGTTTTGGCCGGGAATGAGCTTGCGGATGGGTTGTATTACTGGCATGCTCGCGTTGAGCAACCAAGTCCTGCTGACCCGTATTCCAGTAACTGGACTCTGACAATTGATACCCAGGGTCCGAATGCTCCGATATTGGTTTTGCCAGCCGACAATCAGCACAGCAATAATCCGAGGCCAGTATTTGTCTGGCACCGGGTTGGTGATGCAACTCAATATAATCTTCTGGTAACCAGCGCAAAAACCGATGCGGTTAATATCGTAACAACCGATACAAGTTATACGCCATCCGACAGCTTATCCGAAGGTCATTATACCTGGCAGACACGCGGTCGGGATGCGGCAGGCAACTGGGGTGATTTCAGTGATGCGCGGACTTATTCAGTTGATATAACACCACCCGCAGTGCCGATTCTGATTTCGCCAGCGGACAGCGCAGTTGTCACCAGCCGGGTATCGCATTTTGTCTGGCATTCAGCAACAGGTGCAGCAAATTACGAAGTCAATGTCCGATATAATAAAGACTCGATTGTAACGGACACCGCCTGTAATTTTGAACTGAACCGGGGTAATTTTCACTGGCGGGTCAAGGCAAAAGATTCGGTCGGCAACTGGTCGGACTGGTCTTCGGAAATGGTATTTTTTGTAAATCTCGAATGGGTAAGAAAACATGATATATTAACTCTCACAGGAAAAAACGTCAAAGATGGCGGTTCGCTGGTTGCAGCGGATACGGTTTTATATGCTTTCCGTGGTTATAAGTCGAACGAATTCTATAAATACAGTATTGCGAGTGATCAATGGCAACGTAAAGAATCGATACCGTACGGTTATAAACAGTATGACCCAACGAGAATAAATAAGAAGAGAATCGGTAAAGGTGCGGCACTGGTTTGGAATGGCGATAATATTATATATGCAATGAAAGGCAATAACACTACTGAATTATGGGCTTATAATATTACCCAGGGAACATGGACCGCTAAACAATTTGTGCAGTCGGCAAAAGGTTTAAAGGGTGGCAGCAGCCTTGTTTATTACGACGGCCTAATTTTCTTATTAGCCGGCGGGCAGCCAGTAACCGCGGACAACTTTTTCGTATACCAGGTCGCAACTAACAGCTGGTCACCGGATGGCAAGGCATTATTAACACCGGATGGCAAGGCATACAAAGACGGGAGTTGTCTGGCACTTTTTGGCGATACGATTTTCGCTTTGAAAGGCAACGGCAAACATAATTATTTTTATGCGTATAATATCAATATTAACAGCTGGTCCGAGCGTGAAACAATTCCGTTAATTCATCCGTTGTTAGGTAAACATAAATACAAGGTCAAGGACGGCGCTGCAATCACAAGCGGCAACGGGATAATTTATGCAATCAAAGGCGGCGGCAAACAGGAGTTCTGGCAATATACACCAGGCGGCGCGGGATGGGAAGCGCTGGAAACGATACCGCGTGTTGTCGATAAAAAATCGGTACCCAAGACCGGCGCGGCGATGGCGTTTGCCAATAACAGCATTTATTTATTAAAAGGAAATAACAAACTTGAGTTCTGGCAGTATGTGCCGTCATCAGTGAAAAGTGAAGAGCGAAGAGCGAAGAGTACAGAGCAAATAGCAAATAACGCGGAGCAAACAGCAGAACAATTATCCGCTCAATGCCCATTGCTCAATGCCCAAATTGCCGCTAACCCCAATCCATTCTCCAAACAAACAACAATTCAATATACTGTTCCAGTTGCCGGTAAAGTAATGATTAAATTGTACAGCACGACTGGAAAATTAGTTGAGACATTTGCCGATGAATATCACAATGCCGGTTTATATACATTGGAAATTGGAAATTGGAAATTGGAAATTCCTCAAGGTATCTACTTTCTCAAATACAGCGATGCGACAAATTCGAGTGAGTTAAAGCTCATTGTACAATAAACTATAAACAATAAGACTGGGGCAGGGATTTTCCCTGCCCCTTTTATTTTGTTTTAACCACAGAGGAAATACTAGAAAAAATTATCAGGTAAAAGTGTCGACTACTACCCGAACTATGGACCCGCGCCACTTTTTCAATATCTTAGCGAAATTATTAATTAAGTCGACTTCCGTTTTGTGTCAAAAAAAAGACTTTCCTGATCTAAATTCCCGGCTGGGATTCTTATGGGAACAACACACTATCTTTTTTGTGTTCCAGATCAGCGGATAACAATTAATCATTTCCGCACATCATTGCTGATCATATACTTCTCTTTTCATTTTATAAATATCAGCGATTATTGCCCAGTCCAACGTTTTATCACCCTTGATATAATCCTTAAACTTAACCTCATGTATACCCGGAGGTGAT
>CAIPLT010000014.1 GCA_903865935.1 Caldifarciminota bacterium | reverse complement strand
TTACGCAGAAAAGATCGAAAACCTTTTCCTCGGTTAAACAACTATGTGATGTCTAGAAAGTACACCTTGACAAGCTTTCTTTTATTGCTAATCTGTTACCGAAATTGTGAACTACTACACATATCGCAGGTCATTAACAAGGGGATTTATAAGGGAATACTTCAGTTTAAACAATTCAAAATTCTTACCAAGGACAAAGCCAATTGAAACACATATTATAAATATTGTTTGTTTTTTATTTGACTGAGTAGTCAATTAAGACCTGTTCAGTGTTGTTGACAATTTTCTTAACCAGACCGAGTCCTGGTGCATACCATTCAAAACCAGAATACTGCTCAGTTGAGTCGTTAATCGTGACATTTTCAATATATTCAAGTTTATAGGTCTGTAAAAATGAACCGGCAGGGACATTTATATCTTCGACCGCCACTACTTTGCGGGTTATGGTTTGCGATGTATAAAAGGTGTCACCCAAAACTGTTGTTGTATCGTTATAAGTATTTGACCAGTAATTTCCTAAAACAAAGGGTAAATGATATTGGACAGTCCAAACCTGCTGTATTGTATAATCAGTGCCGCCATAATTTACTGTTCTTAATACCAATTTTTTTACTTCATTGTTATCCTTAGTCCAAAATTCATCCGCGAAATTTCGGGTCAGATACGAGCAGGAAATGCCATACGCATTTGTATCGCTAATCACTTTAACTAATTCACTTGCACCATTGGTTTCATAGGTCCAGCGGTCACCAGTGGTTAAAGGAAAATAATTGTTACTGGCGCGGAATAAAATCCAATCATTATTGTTGCAGGAAATAATACACAAACATACGAATAAAATTATCAGCCAGTGTTTATTTTTCATAATATGCGAAAACTGATACCGATTAATAATGCTAATGTGAAATTAGATGAAGTAATCTGCGTATAATTCCAGTTGCGGATCTGGATGTACTGGTTTACCAGAATTTTACCTGATAGTGCTGGTTTTATACGGTCAATAAGCTGACTGCCTTGAATAATTTCCTGATAACCTAAGCCGTATCTTAATCCAAACACATAACTATTTTCAGCACCAATTTCGAATTTATGTATTATTCGGTTATAATTACCGCCAAGAATGATATCCATTTGATGAGTCTCTTTCTTGAATAATGGATATTGATACGAGATAGTTATGGAATGAATTGATAGATGGTCGATATTCGTGTTCTTGTTGGTAAATTTGGAATAAGCATAATCGATACCTAAATTATTAACCGTGCAGAAGATTGTTCCGGTAGTCGTGGTTTTGTAGTTTTGTGCGATACCACCAACCGGAATATTCGGTCCAAAACCAATTCCGAGATTGATTGCATTGACTGCGATTAAGACGATAAGCGAAGATATCACTAATTAAATTTATCATATTTATACTTAAATGTCAACCCCGCGCCTTCGTATAGGTCTTGACATTCATAATGATGTTTCATACAATTGAGCGATGGAATTCATTGCAGATTTGCATATTCACTCAAAATTTTCCCGCGCGACCAGTGGTGATATGGTTATACCCAAAATTGCCGAAGCAGCAGAATGGAAAGGCATCTCATTAGTCGGAACCGGCGATTTCACTCATCCGCAGTGGCTCGAGATGCTGAGAAATGATTTGACTGAAGAAGACAACGGAACTTTCATCTATAATAATACGCATTTTATCCTGACATCTGAGGTGAATAATATTTATACCAAGAATGGCAAGCTGCGACGCATCCATAATATTATTTTCACGCCGGGGTTTTCATCAGCAGAAAAAATCAGTCAATATTTAGCGAAATACGGTAATTTAAAATCAGACGGAAGGCCACTCTTAAGTTTAGATTCAAAAGTGATGCTTGAGAAAATTCTGGAAATAGATTCAGATAGTTTTGTTGTGCCGTCGCATATCTGGACACCCTGGTTTTCTCTGTTTGGCTCAAAGTCGGGTTTTGATTCGATTGACGAATGCTTTGGAGAACTTAGTAATCAGGTTTTTGCTCTGGAAACAGGGTTATCATCTGATCCAAAAATGAACTGGACACTATCCGCACTGGATAATTATACCCTGATATCTAATTCGGATGCCCACTCACCATCACGCATGGGTCGCGAAGCGAATGTTTTTTCAGGCAAGATATCGTTTTTTGATATTCGTGATATCTTAAAAACTAAGGATAAGACAAGATTTTTATATACGCTGGAATTTTTTCCGGAAGAAGGAAAATATCATTATGACGGGCATCGAAACTGCAATGTTGTTCTGAACCCGCAACAATCCGAAGCGATTGATGATATTTGTCCGGTTTGCGGCAAGCAGTTGACGATTGGTGTAGCACATCGGGTACATTTCCTAGCTGACCGAAAAGATGGTTTTGTACCAGATAATGCGATTCCTTACAAGAATATAGTCCCCTTAGAAGAAATCATCGCAGAAGTACTAGACATTGGCAGAGACAGCGTAACGGTCAGAAATCAATATTTGAAATTAGTAAAAGACTTGGGTGGCGAATTTAATATTTTGTTAAAAGTTCCGATTGATGATATCGCAGCACATAGTGACCAGCGGATTGCTTATGGAGTTGAACAAATGCGCAAAGGCAACATTAATATTGCACCTGGTTATGACGGTGTTTTTGGTAAAATCAGTATTTTATTATCTGAGACTAAATCTCAGAGCAACAAAAATAATGAACAAGAGCAAAATCAGATGAAACTATTTTAGTGTTATGAAACAAATCTGGTCACCGTGGCGTTTAGAATATATTGAACAAAATCAAAAGAAGAAATCGAAAACAAAATGTTTTTTATGTGCCGCCGGTTCAGGATCGATGGTGAAAAATCTTGTTCTATTAAAAGGAAGACATTCATTTGTGATGATGAATCGATATCCATACAATTCCGGTCATCTGATGGTTTTGCCATATCGGCATATCGGGTTTGTCGAAAAATTAACTGAACAGGAAACATCGGAAATGTTTTTATTGGTTCAGAAAAGTGTCATGATATTGAAAAAAGTTTTTAAACCAGATGGATTTAATATTGGCGCCAATATTGGTGGAGTTGCCGGAGCAGGAGTGCCAAGCCATGTACATTTCCACGTTATACCACGGTGGTTAGGGGACACAAATTTTATGTCAATTGTCGGTGATACTAAAATTATTAATGATTCATTGAATAGAATTTATAATAAATTAAAGAAGCAATTAGAGCTAATGGAATAATCGTATGCCTAAAATAAAAGCGATTATTTTTGATTTAGATAACACATTAGTTGATTTTATGAAAATGAAAGAGGTTGCGATTGATGCGGCAGTCGATGCGATGATTGATGCGGGTTTGCCGATGAAAAAAGAAGTGGCAAAGTCCAAGATATTTGAAGTTTATGATGCAAAAGGAATTGAATATCAGCAAGTGTTTGATACGTTTTTAATTAATGCGATCGGAAATGTTGATAATAAAATTCTCGCCGCTGGAGTAATTGCCTATCGACGCGCACGTGAGAGTGTGCTTGTTTCGTATCCCCGCGTAACAATAACGTTACTCGAGTTACTAAAACGCGGATTAAAGTTAGCGGTGGTATCCGATGCCCCACGGTTGCAGGCTTGGTTAAGGTTATGTGCTCTTAACATTCATAATTATTTTGACGTAGTTGTTACATTTGACGATACGAGTAAACGCAAGCCGGATGCTGAACCATTTAAGAAAGCATTGGAATTGTTAAAATTAAAACCAAAAGATGTAATTATGGTTGGCGATTGGCCGGAGCGTGATATCGTCGGAGCAAAACCATTAGGTATGAAAACAGTTTTTGCGCGTTACGGTGATACCTTTGGGACTAAAATCTCTGGAGCAGACTGGGATATCGATGATGTTTATGATGTGATTAAGATTGTCGATAACGAGAATTCTAAAATATAATAATGGGAATTTTTGGAGTTGGGATTGATATTGTCGAAGTGAAGAGAATCCAGGAATCATTAGAGAGATTTGGGGGTAAGTTTAAAGAACGTATTTTTACAAAATCGGAACAAGAATTTTGTGAATCTCGAAATGGAAAATTTCAGTCCTACGCGGCACGCTTTGCTAGTAAAGAAGCTTTTTCTAAAGCTCTTGGAACAGGTTTACGGGGTGTAGTATCATGGCGGGATATTGTGGTTATCGATAATGAAAAATCCAGACCAAAATTAGAAATATATGGTCGAGCAAATACTATCTTGAACAAAAGAAAAGCGCTGTTAAGCATTTCGCATACTAAAAATTATGCAACTGCGATTGTTATTATTGAGGAATAGCATGAGATTCGTAAAAATTTACTATTTTTTAATTGTGATTCTCTGTTGCATCAACTGCCAACAATCTCGTAATATTACAAACGATATCGTCGCGCCGAATTGGCAAAATATTGAGAAGTTAAAATACGCAGTTACTAGAAACGATACAGCTATTGGGCAAGTTGATTATTCAGTATATACTGATGTCGAAGGAGAGATGCCAGTTTATATACTCAACATGTTAACTGTTACAAAGATGGACCGAGATAATTTATGGGATTCCTCGGTAGTTTATTTTCGTCGCGACAATTTTGTACCAGTACGGGCGTGGCGGAAAGTTGTGACAAACTTAGGTTATACTGTTATTGAAACACATTATAGTGGCAATAAAGCGGATATTTGGTTAGAAACGATTGATGGTATAAAAACTTTTAATTTTACCGTAAGAAAACCATACTTTGATAATGAGATGATATTAACACTTTTACGGTCGGTACGATTTACCAAAGTAAAAAGGTACTCATTTAATGTCTTTATGCCATTTTCATTGCAAGTGAATCCAATCACGGTTAGCTATGCCGGTAAAATCACACTAACGACACCAGCTGGTATGTTTGAATGCGAGCGGATTTCTTTGGTGTCGTTACAGAAAACCTATCACCTATATTATGAACAGCAGGAACCAAGAAGATTAGTTCGTTATCAAGAAAAAAATTCTAATATTGCTTTGGTTCTGACAGGCGATAATTAATTCTATATCTTTTTATAAGAAGGGTTAGATATAAATATATTAGGGATTATTTTTTGCGCTCTGCGCATCATGGTCTCTTAATAATTCGTTAATCTTATTAATTAATACTTTTGCATCAAATGGTTTAGCAATATATGCTTCCGCGCCCATATCTTTAGCAGTTTTTTTTGATTCTAGACCACTTAGGGCAGTAAAAATAATTATCGGAATATTTTGATATGGGTCATAATTTTTAAGTAAACAACATAATTTATAGCCGTCCATTTTGGGTAACATAACATCTAAAATAATCAAATCGGGTTTAACTTTTCTCATTTTTTTAAACATCTGCATACCATCAGGTACATCAATTACATTGAAGTCATGTTCTTCCAATCTGAGCTTCACTAATTCGCAAAGGTTTGCATCATCCTCGACAATTAAAATTGTTTTCATCTATTGATATTTTTTGCTAAGGGCAAAAGAATATTAAACTCTGCCCCCCGATTTTTTACGTTCGATGCCCAGATTTTGCCGTCATGTAGCTCAACTATGTTACGAGTAATTGTTAATCCTAGTCCAATACCTCTAATATGTTTGGTTGATTTTACCCGCTCAAACTTTTTGAAGATACGTTCCAAATTATTTTTTGAAATACCCGGTCCGGTATCGGAAATCGTAACTAACAGACCGTTGTTTTTGTTCGTTGAATGATGATTAGATAGACCATCGGCATACTTCGAAGTGACCTTTGTTTTTACTGTAATTGTTCCACCGGTCGGAGTAAACTTGATCGCATTGTCCAATATATTAGCTATGGCTTCGAACATACGGTCTCTATCAATTAAGACCAATGAAGGAGTCTTAGAAAAAAGTTTTATTATATGCATCTTTTTGTTCCGAATCTTCAGACTGTATGTGTCCAAAACTGAATTAATAATATCCTCAATTTTTACTTCCGTTTTTTCCAAACGCGTTTTACCGGATTCAATCGACGCGACCTTTAGGAAATTGTCAATCATTCTAACAAGCCGGTCAATTTCCTCTTGCGCAATAGCTATGATACGCCTGTTTTTAATATTTAGTATATCATTATTAAGGTCAGATAATAATGATATTGCTTCTTTAATTGAAGTTACCGGTGTTTTTAACTCGTGTGCAAGAGTGGCAATTAAATCGATACTACTTTCTTTTTCTTTAATAATTTCTATAGCAGCAGATTTCATAATATCAAGTAGTTAATTAAGTTCATTTTACACAATTATCAGCAAGTGTCAAGAAAGCGTGAGATTAGACGTTCGATGAATTTAAGTATAATAAAATTTGTTTTATACTTGACTGAGTATAATTTTAAAGTAAAATCTGCTTATGGCAAAACCAATTTTTACTATTTCCGGGTTGCGTGGAATTTTTGGCAAAGATTTAACTCTAGAATTAGTGATGAAGTATTCAAAGCACTTTGCCTCTTACCTTAGTGCAAAGAAGATTGCTGTTGGTCGTGATACGCGGTTCTCAGGATTAATATTGTTCCATACAGCAGTTGCGGGGTTGCTTGATTGTGGATGTGATGTTTTTGATTTTGGTATTTGTCCAACTCCAGCAATCGTAATGATGACAAAAAAATTACGTTTTGATGGGGGTATTCAGATTACAGCTAGTCACAACCCGGAAGAATGGAATGGATTAAAATTTATTTCTGGTAAAGGCAGGTTTCTTTTTCCGTCGGAATTGGTGGAATTTAAAAGAAGTTTTAAAAAAGAAATTGAATTCAGTAATGATGCTTACAATAAGAGACTTTCTAAATGCGAAATTATTAATACTTATGTTAAACATATTGCTGATAGTGATTACTTTAGGAAAGTTCCAAATAAAAATTTTAGAGTTGGAATCGATAGTTGTAACGGAGCAGCAGAAGATGCAGCAGTTAAAATGGTAGAAATGTTGGGATCAACACCGATATCGCTAAAAACATCAGGAGCAGGATTTCCTAGAGGTACAGAACCAAACAGCAGGAATCTGCAAAAGCTGAGTTCAGCAATAAGAAAGCATAAACTAGATTTGGGTATTGCATTCGACCCGGACGGTGACCGATTTTCGTGTGTTGACGAGCACGGAGTGCCATTATCTGAAGAATCGACGGTACTATTAGCTTTATTGTTTATATTAAAGAGACATAAGGGACCAGTTGTTGTAAATAATTCGACAACAATGGCAGTTGATAATATATGTACAAGATACCGCGTCCCATTGTATCGTTCAAAAACGGGAGAGATAAATGTTGTAAAAATGATGCAAGAAGTTGATGCAGTTGTCGGAGGAGAAGGTAATGGCGGAGTAATTGTGCCATCAATTAATAGTACCAGAGATGGGTTAGTGGCAACTGCGATTCTTCTAAAATTATTATATGAGAGAAAGAGTACATTATCAACTATCAGAAAGGAATTACCAGTATATTTTATGCGTAAAACTATTATTAAAGAATATCGAGATGAATGGCAGAAATCAATCCGAAAAAAATTTGCTGATGGCTTTAATGTTAAATTCAATAATCAGGATGGACTAAAAGTCATAGGAAAAGATTTTTGGCTGTTGATACGAAAATCAAACACCGAACCAATTTTGCGTATCATTGCAGAAAGTAACAATAGAAATCTGACCGCAAAATTAATTAGAGATACGATTGACCAGATTAAAATTCGCAGTTAAAATTTAAACTATGTGCGGAATTATCGGATATGTTGGTAAACGAAATATAAACGAGATTATAATTAAGGGTTTGGAACGCCTAGAATATCGGGGATATGATTCATGCAGCATAACCGTTATTGAAAATAAACAGATTAATGTCCATAAAACAGTTGGGCGTATTCAAAAATTAAAAGAGATCGCTTCCAAACAACCATTTAAAGGAAGCGTCGGAATTGGTCATACCCGATGGGCAACACACGGGGTTCCCAATGAAATTAATGCTCATCCCCAGTTTGACTGTAAAAAGCAAATAGCAGTTATACATAACGGCATCATCGAAAACTATCATACTTTAAGACAATGGTTAATCAGTCATGGACATACATTTGTTTCGCAGACCGATACCGAAGTTATTCCTCACCTAATTGAACAGTATTACCAAGGGGATCTTCTTACGGCAGTACAACATGCTTTAAAATTAATTGAGGGTACTTATGGTCTAGCTATTATCTGTACTTTAGAACCCGATAAAATTGTCGTTGCTCGTAATGGAAGCCCATTAATTTTAGGTATTTGTCCGGACAATGAATACATCGTTGCTTCTGATGCTAGCGCGATAATAGACTGGACAAGAAAAGTTACTTATCTTGCTGACGGTGAAATTGCTGTTGTATCACCACAAGGTCATCGAATTACCAATTTAGCTAATGAGAAAATTGAAAAGAATACCGAAGATGTTTTATTGGATCTGGCTCAGATTGAAAAAGGTGGATATCCACACTTTATGCTCAAAGAAATATTTGAACAGTCAGAGACAATTAACGATGCATTACGTGGCAGACTCGGAGTTGAACATGGGATTGTACGTCTTGGAGGATTAAAAGCACAAATCACTGTGGGTTCAAAGCATATGAAAGCATCCGATTTTCTTAATGAAGCGGAAAGGATTATTATATCAGCGTGCGGCACATCATGGCATGCAGCATTAGTTGGCGAATACCTTTTAGAAGCATTGGCAAAAATTCCCACTGAAGTTGAATATGCGTCAGAGTTACGTTATCGTACAATGCTCCCTGATGCTAAAACTGTAATGTTTGTAATTAGTCAATCGGGAGAAACCGCGGATACATTAGCAGTTTTAAAAAAAGCTAAAGAACACGGCATGGTTGTATTGGGTATTGTTAATGTAGTAGGTTCAAGTATTGCACGCGAAACTGACGCTGGAGTTTATTTACATGCTGGTTCCGAGATCGGAGTGGCTTCAACCAAAGCGTTTACTTCACAGGTCATTGTTTTGACACTTTTAAGTTTATTTTTATCCCAAAAGCGACATACTTTGTCAGACCAGAATCGCAAAGAAATTATTGATTCATTGCAGGAAATACCATCGCAGGTTAAACATATACTGACTAAACAAGATGAAATAAAACAGATTGCACAAAAATATTTTCAGTTTAATAATTTTCTTTATTTGGGTCGCGGTGTCAATTTCCCAGTCGCATTAGAAGGCGCACTAAAATTGAAAGAAATATCGTATATTCATGCTGAAGGATATCCAGCAGCAGAAATGAAGCACGGACCAATTGCACTAATTGATAAAAATATGCCGGTTGTGGTGATTGCAACTGATACTGATGACTTAATTTATCAAAAAGTTGTAAGTAATATAGAAGAGGTAAGAGCGAGGAGTGGTAATATTATAGCGATTGCTACTGAAGGCAATGACCAAATGAAGAAATTAGCATCAGAAGTAATTTATGTGCCAAAGACCAGAGGTTATTTGACACCAATATTGAATGTGATCCCTTTACAACTGCTAGCTTATCATATCGCTGTTATGCGAGGCTGTGATGTTGATAAACCACGCAATTTGGCAAAAAGCGTGACAGTCGAATAATCTACTATAGAAGATTATAACACCAATCGAGATAAATTGTTTAAAAGCAGGTTTAGCTATCTAAAATAAGAATATAATTGCAGTTCCAGAAACAGCAATAAATGTTCCAATAATCGATTTCCAAGTTATTTTTTCTTTAAATATAAAATACGAAACAGGTAAGAGTATTATTGGGGGTAACGCCATTATGGTTGAGGCGATGCCTATATAAGTCCACTTAATAGCGACCATTGACATCCAAATACCCAAAAAAGGGCCAAAGAATGCACCGGAAGCGATCGTTAAAAGTATTTTCCGATTCATTACCTTACTTATAGTAATTTTAGTACGACCACTAATTATAGTGAAAAGCCAAATTACTATAGTTGCAGTAGAAACTCTAATAACAGTAGCAGATAAACCTGGAAAATTATTAACAAACCCTTTTTTGGCTAAAATCAGTCCGATTGCCTGACCGATCGCCCCGCCAATACCACATAAAATACCAATCATAAATTCTTTTTTATTGAGCATCGTCATCTCATGTTTGTTTAGAACCACCATGATAATACCGCTGATTGTACAAATAATCCCAGCCAATTTTATAAAACTTAGAGTTTCAGCTAAGAAAATCCATGCGAATATAGTTCCGATAATTGGGACGAGTGTCATAATAAGCATGGATAAGTGTGGTCCGATTAGGACAAATGCCTGAAAAAGAGCCGAATCGCCAAGCACTAATCCTATAATACCAGATAATCCGAACCAAAACCAGCTGTGACTATCTGCCGTAATTGGTAGAAATTTTCCATATATAAAAAAATGGAGAACAGACAGGTAACAAAGTCCGATCACTAATCTAGTTCGATTAAGAATAGTTGATCCGACAAATCTACCACCAAACGTGAATAATATTGACGAACAAGACCAAAAAAAAGCAGTTACTAATGCCGCAAGTTCACCGGTCATGATTTGTCCAGGAAAACACTAACAACAGATTCATTTGTAAAGCAGAGTATTATTAAATTTTATATGTTTCATCAAAAATTTGAATTATTTTCATAAAATCTTTGGTTAATTGACAAAATTCAATAGTTGAGAATGTTTCAGCACGACGATTTAGATCCAATTTGGTTAATTGTAAAATACGGGTTTTTTCTATATTTAAAAATAAGGATAGGTTATTGGCAATTGTCTTACGTGGTTGTTTAAAAGATGCCCGAACGACTTCAGAGAATATATCAAAACCGATATCAGTAAATAGAGGAGAAGGTCGTTTTTTTATTTGAACTGATATCGAAGTGATATTAGGTGATGGTCGAAATGATGATGCGGGGATTGGCCATAGTCTTTTGCGCTCGGTATAAAAGTCAAATAATACTGTAGTCGCACAATATCCGGATTTACCAGGTAATGCCAAGAGTTTATAGGTTAACTCTCTCTGAGCTGTTAAAACCGCAATATCCCACACATTAATGCATTCCAATAGTTTTAATAGTATTTCAGTTGATAGATTATACGGTATATTTCCGATAATTTTTAATTTGCCAAATTTCTGCCAATCGAGTTTTAATATATCCTCATTGATTATTTCGATGTTTCGAAAATCCTTGGTTTTATCCTGTAAAATCGGCACAAGCCGTTTGTCAATTTCTATTGCATAGACATTTCGGGCTCGTCGACAAAGCCGTGTCGTAAGAATACCAAGACCGGCACCAATTTCTAACACATTGTCCGCGGACTGGATTTCTAGGGCATTAACCAATCGGTCGGCAATTTTATCAGAAATCAGAAATGATTGACCTAAAGATTTTTTCGGTTTGAAGCCATTCGGGAAAATCATCTTTTAATAGAGTAAATAGAGAATGGTTTTGGAATCGTTAAATGCCGAATAATTTTTTAGAATTTTTTGTCGTCAGCTCACTAATATTTTCAACAGTACTATTCCGAAGCTGTGCAATAGTCTGTGCGACATATTTAACGTATGATGGTTCATTGCGTTTTCCTCGCATCGGAACTGGTGCTAAATATGGGGCATCGGTCTCGATTAGAATTCTATCTTGTGGTAATTTTTTGGCAATATCTTTTAAGTTGGGATTATCATATGTAATAGATCCAGTAAATGAGATATAGAAACCTTGCGTAACTGCCCATTGAGCGAATATATCGTCGCCGGAATAGCAGTGTATAACGCCGTTAAAATATTTATGCTCTAATAAAATGGTTTTTGCTTCAGGATAGGCGGCACGAATATGAATTATCATTGGAATTCCTAGTTTTTGTGCTAAATCAATCTGCTTGTGAAACGCTCGCTCCTGGCTTTCTCGGTCTGAATAGTTGCGATAGAAATCCAGCCCAGCTTCACCGATTGCCTTTACTTTGGTATCCGAAATCATCTTTTCCAGACGTTCCATATCACCATCACGCATGCCTTTGGCATCATGGGGGTGGATACCAATGCTGCAATAAACGTCTGGATATTTATTGGCAATCTTTATCGAAGCGAGCGAATCGTCGATATTCAGTCCGACAGTAAGCATAAATTGTACACCGCTATTTTGTGCACGTGAAATCACATCATCCAAACTGGCAATATAAGAGCGGTCAGTTAGATGACAATGAGAATCAAATAGTACCATTTTATATCAGATAATTATATGATTATGGAATAGACTTATCGTGAATTATGATACCTGACTTCCGGGTTTAATGTCTTTTTCCAGAGTAACGAGTGAAATATCAGCGCCATCGACTGCGGCTAAGAGCATACCATTGGATTCGACGCCTCGTATTTTAGCTTTGGCTAAATTGGTAACGACGATTATATTCTTACCGACTAAGAACTCGGGTGTATATGCAAGACCGATGCCAGCAACAATTTGGCGTTTTTCAGTTCCTAAATCAATTTCCATTCTGATAAGTTTGTCAGTACCAGCAACACGTTCAGCGAATAGAACTTTTGCTACCTTTAATTCAATTTTCTTAAATTCATCAAATGTTATTTCCATTTGTTTCTCCTTTTCTTTTACCTGCGATGTAACAGGTTGTGATTCAACATTTGGTTTGCCCAATTTTTCAATCTGGGCATTAATTACTTTTTCTTCAATTTTCGGGAATAGAATAGAAATTGGTCCCAAAGTTTTTCCGAATGCTGGATTTACTGCGTCGTCCCAATTCTTGTTTTGTATCTGGACAAGTTTCTTTATCTTTTCCGCGGTAAATGGCAAGAATGGTTCTAAGGTTATGGAAAGCGAGGCAATCACCCGACAGCAGACATTAATCGTTGTATCGCATTTCGGTCGGTTTTCCCGAAAACTCTGCCATGGCGCCTGGTAATCGAAATAGCGATTACCCAAGCCAGGGAGTGTCATTAATTCACGAATTGCTTCTTTAATCTGAAAGTTCTCAATCAATTGCCCGACTTTTTTTGTTGTTTCTTCGATTTTTACTAAAACTTCATTATCACTTTCACTGAATTTACTATTATCCGGAATGTTGTTATTATAGTTTTTATTAACAAACGTAGCGACACGATTGATAAAATTACCCAACACATCGGCGAGTTCATTGTTATTGCGCGAAAGAAAATCCCGCCAGGCAAAATCGATGTCGCGGTTCTCGGGCAGATTAACAGCCAGAGCATAACGAAGCGAGTCAGGTTCAAACTCCTTTAAGTAATCGGGCAACCAGACTGCCCAATTCTCAGAAGTGGATAATTTTCTACCTTCCAAATTTAAGAACTCATTTGCCGGTATTTCAGATGGCAGAATAAATTCGCCATGGGCAAACAGCATTGCGGGCCAGACTATAGCATGAAACACGATGTTATCTTTACCGATAAAGTGGACAAGTTTCGTGTTAGGGTCTAACCAATAGTCTTTCCATAAATCCGGTTTACCTTTTTTTTCTGCCCATTCTTTGGTAGATGAGATATAGCCAATCGGAGCATCAAACCATACATACAAGACTTTATTCTGTGCTTCGGCTAATGGTACTTTAACACCCCAGGTCAAATCACGGGTAATTGCGCGGTCTTCCAATCCCTGTGAAAACCATCCTTCACAGAACCGCTTCACATTATCTTTCCAGTTAGTCTTTTCGCTAATCCACTTTTGTAAAGTGTTCTGAAACTGGCTCAGTTTGAAAAAGTACTGGGTTGTTTGCCGTTCTTCAGGTTTTTCGCCACAGGTCTTGCATTTAGGTTCAATGAGATTAAATGGTTCAAGCCACCGACCACAACTCTCACACTGGTCGCCGCGCGCCTTATCATTGCCACAATTAGGACAGATACCGGTAACATAACGGTCAGCTAAAAACATATTGCAGTTGTGACAGAAGAACTGGCTAATTGTTTTGGGATAAATATATCCCTTATCATAAATTTTGGTAAAAAAATCCTGGGCAGTTTTGTGATGGAGCGGAAGTGAGGTCCGAGAATAATTATCGAAACTGCAACCAAATTTCTCAAACGATTCTTTGATACTTTTGTGATATTTATCAACGATATCTTGCGGATTTACTTTTTGCTTATCTGCAGCAAGAGTTATAGGAACACCATGCTCGTCCGAACCGCATATATAAATAACATCACGGCTCTTAAGTCGCTGGTAACGTACATAAATGTCAGATGGCAGATAAGCACCGGCAAGGTGTCCTAAATGTATCTCACCATTAGCATATGGTAAAGCACCTGTTACTAAAATTTTCATTTTCTAATCCTATTCTTAATTTTGACCACAGAATTTACTGTGTTTCTGCAGTTTATTTAAATGTTATTATGCTACTATATATCAGATTGTCAAGAAAAAACGATTATAAATTATGTACTGAAAATAAAAAAGATTATCGCCATGCTTGCGAGCATGGCATGAAGGTATTATTGCTAACGAAGATAACTAAGATGTTCATAAAAAGTATTATGCTTAAATAATGTGGGTTGTCAAGATTGCGATACATTTAGTTTTTGGATAGCTTCCTGACAAAGTTCAATTTCCCGTTTGGCACTTATTTGTTTATACAGCTCCAAAGCCTGGTTATAATAATACAATGCTTGTGTAAAATTACCCTTTTTCTGATAGGTCTCGCCGATATTATAAAGATTAATCGCTACACCTTTTTTTCTGCCAAGTGTGTTGTTTAATGTTTCCGCATCTTTGAAAAATTTCAGCGCGTTTTCGAAATCGTTTTTAGACAAGTAGATTAATCCGATATTACAGAGTTGTCTTGCCTGTTCTTCCTTCATCCCGATTGTCTGAGTGGTGACAATTGCTTCTTCAAGATATTTAAGGGCGGTGTCTAAATCACCCTTGTACCAATAGGTTAATCCGATATTACACAGCTGACTTGTTTCGCCTTTTTTATTACCGGTTTCTTTGTCGATTGTTATTGCCTGTTCGAAATATTCAAGGGCTTTATCAAAGTTTTTTTTGAGTTGATGTATACAACCAATATTACCGAGAATCGTTGAGATATAACTCTTTTTACCATTCTCGCTGTGCAATTTTAAGGCTGCATTGTAGTATTCGAGAGCTTTGTCTAAGTTTCCTTGTGTATGATAAACCACCCCAATATTAGCGAGTTGTTTTGCTGCTTCTTCCTTATTGTTAATTTTTTCCAAAATTAATAAGGCATTTTGGTAATATTTTAAAGCATTTTCTAAATCACCTTTTGTACTATAGATCACTCCGATATTACCGAGTTCTTTTGCCTCTTCGACTTGGTCGCCTATCTCCTTCGATATTTTTAGGGCCTGCTGTGCAAATGTTAGTGCTTGGTTCACATCACCTTTTATTAAATAAGTTCTGCCGATATTCCCAAGCGCGATTGCTTGTCCTTTTTTATCGCTCAGTTCTTCGGCAAGACTTGCGGATTTCTCAAAACTTTTTAAAGCATCATCTAATCTGCCAGGGGTATAATGGCATAGTCCAATAAAGTTGAAAAGCGCCACGAGTTCAGTACCGGTTGCTTTTTCCAGCGCTTTTTTAAAATGTCCGATTGCCTCGTCCCACTTATAGTTTTCCATTGCTTTCAAGCCATCATCAAAAGGATTTCGTACATCTCGGGTTGCGTCTGGGAGACCACCAAGATAAGTTTTTACATTTGCCCGGTGTTCCAATTCCTCAATTATTTTCGTTATATCGTGTTCAGTAAGAGCTGGTTTCTTTTTTTCTTTGAGAAAAAGGATGAGATGCCAAACCGCAATGATCGTACCAGCAATTGTGGCTATTCCTAAGATCCAAGCAATAATCATTTTATATTATAATTTGATACTAAATTTTTACTTAACTAAAATAAATTTTTCCTTCGCTGATTTATATTATCAATAATTACTGCACTAATAGACCTTTCATTAGGATTTGCTATGACACCCCATTCTTCGGTAAAAATACTACTAATAATTAATCTGACAAGTAAACAAACGATGCGAACCTCATTCTTGCTTTTTATAAATGCCTCCTTGAGCATTATTTACTCGCTAAATTATGAGACAAATATAATGAAATAATAATCTTAAGTTAATACTTGTCAAGCTTTATATAGTTAATCGATGTTTTCACGCATTTGTAAATAGAACGATTTTTTCATTACGCTTGTTTTAGATTACTTCACGAATCGAGAGATATATTTATCAATAGCCTAGATGTAAACTAATTCTTTCGCAGACCTATTTTGAGGTAAAATAGTTTTTTGTCGAAGTTAATGTAAAATTTTTCCGAGTGCTATTAATATTTTAATCATTTAAAATTCAACTTGCAGGTAGAATAAAAATCGAGCAAATTTTTTCTCTAACATTCTAACCCCCAAATTCTTAATGCAAAATTCTCTTAGGATAGGGGAGGAATTCCCCCTATATAAGCCGATTTATAGTTCTGAGGCAAAAAGAACATTTTGTAGGATTTTTATTTCGGATTTCAGGTCAGAAACTAATTTGGATGATAATTAAGTTTCTAAATCAGTAGCTAAATAACAGTGTTGTCTAGAATCCAATCATGATTCAATCAAGGATTTTATAAGAGAATATATCAGAGTTAATAAAAGATAGTTAAACAGTACATATTTCAGACATTACAGGAATGATAAAAATCAAATATTAAAAATAAAATACGTACGTGAAAATTTCAAAGCCCTAATATCTAAATAAGATATTTTATCTCGTAAGAATCAGTTTCTTAGTAAATTTCTGTTTCGGTGTTTCAAGTGCATAGAAATAAATACCATCGGCAACTTGACTATTATATTCATCTTTGCCATTCCAGGTAACAATATAAGTTCCCGAATTCTTAAACTCATTAACCAAAGTCCTTACCAGTTTTCCTGTTGCATCATATATTCTTAATGCCGCATTAGTTGGTTCAGAAATTGTAAATGAAATACGGGTAAAACCATTGGTAATCGGATTGGGATTAGACGTATGAAGCAAAGTGATATTTGGCAGGTTTGCTGGTTTTACTTGTCCTTCATTCACACCAGTCCCGATAATCATTACTTCTTTTTCATATGGAATAGCATTTTGGGCTGTTACTGTTACAGACATCGTGCCGAGAACCGGAGGAGAAATACTAAATGTAACTTCTCCTGAATTATTGGTTCGACCGTATTCGTAAATTGTTGAATCCATCATAAGACAAACTAATGCATTGGGCAGATTATTATTACCAATTCTTACAGTAACCGTATAGTTTTGAGGTTGAGCAGTAATTACTGTATCATGTAAGACAGTTAATAATTGAGGAGTGTTAGTCCAGATGTTTAATTCCGGGTCACCAAACAACTCCCATTCCGAATATCTGGTTGTAGTATAATTTGGTGGTTGGATTGAATCAATGATGAGTTTCGCAAATTTAGCCGCATCTCCCATTGTCAGCTTCCCACCACCAAAAAGTGCTTGAAAGAATCCTTTAGAAACAACTCCGCGGTTCAAACCAAGATTGGTGCCAGTGGCGACAACGGTTGTAGCAAAATATCCTACTGCTCCTTTGGGGGTTGTTGCAGTCCCGGCATTAATAAATAGGTCACCCAGATAACCAGTTGTGTTCATTGATGATGTTGCACAAGCACCAGACACTACAACCGGTGTTTTGTAACCATTAGTTAGATTTTCCGGGGTCATTGTAAATCCCCACCAGTTGGTTACTGATTCGCCGCGGAATAAAACAAATATTCTCCCATTATTTATCGCATTACTAACATCGGTCGAGTTATTGCCTCTTTGACTTGATAAAGAATCTATGTGTGTATAGTATGCATGCCGCCATAGATTGTGAACGTATCGCACATTTTCCCAATAAACATCATCGGGTGGGACTGATCCATCTTCATGGACAATAGTTGTCCCTTTCATATACCAGGTTGGGTCAGTTAAATTTGGTGTTCGTTCGTATGCCAGAGTTTTGGCAACAATGTTCTGAATTTGGCTGACCGATGAACAGGGAAAACGTCCCACACTTAATTCAATCCGAAAACTTCCAACCATATCGGCATAATAATCATCAGAACTACCGGAAACAGGTACATATGAGCTGGAACCAGCAATCAAAATATATTCTGGTTGGATATCCCAAGTATTGTAAGCATTGAGAATATAATTTTTAATTTGCGATGAGGAACTGCCGACTACAGAAGTTGGCAGAATCATCGCTTTAACACCCTTCTTTGTTTTCCAATCGGCTAATGGTTTAACCGCTGAAACAAAATTGTCTGGCGTGATAATCAGATATTTTGCACCGGTAAGTCCAAAACAATAACTGGATAAAAAAAGAAATAAAACTAACAAGTGATATTTTTTCATTTAAAACATTCCTTTCACCATTTAAGATATATAGTAAATTATTACACCAAAACTGCTGTAAGTCAATAAAAAAAACGGGCTGGGTTTAATACCAGCCCGATTGATTTCAAATGTGTTATCGAGTCAGAATTAGCTTTTTGGTAAATTTTTGTTTTGGTGTTTCAAGTGTATAGAAATAAATTCCTTCAGCGACTCGCCGCTTATATTCATCCTGACAATTCCAACTAATATTATAAACTCCTGGTCTCTTAAATTCATCAACTAATACCTTTGTCAGATTACCTGACGCATTATAGATTTTTACTGCTACCGGGTTTGGTTCTGCGATACTGAATGAGATTTGAGTTATACGATTTGTGACCGGATTTGGTATAGGCGAATAGAGCATTGTAATATATGGCAGATTGTTGTATTTTTCTTCCTCGATACCGGTCGTTCGGACAATAAAATTTCGGACAGTTGACCAACTGCTCTGATTATTTGCATGGTCAGTTGCCCTTACTCGCCAATAATAAGTAGTGTCTCTAAGTTTTCTTAATATGGTTGTATCTAAGAGTATTGTATCATAAGCACCAGTAAAGTTAGAGTTATTGGCGATGTTAATCAGATAATTGTTAACACCGCTTACATTATCCGATGAACGATTCCAGTAGAATCGTACAAAAGAGTCAGTAAGAATAGCATTTTGAGCGGGGCTGATAAGATTTGGAATGCTCGGCGGAGTATTATCAATGCCAAAACTATCAATCGCTGAATTTATCCCTTGATTACCGGCAAAATCATAAGCTCGAACTCGCCAGAAATATCGTGCCTGGCTTAATGCAAGTGTGTCATATTGCAATCCAGTTGTATCAATGATTGGATTGAGAAAATTTCTAATTGTATCAACTTGCAGAATATAGTGGACAGGGGAAGCAAACATATCGTTAGTTTTAAGATTAGAAAATTTTAGATTCGAAGGTTCTGTAATCTTTGAATCTTTGAATCTTTTAATCTTTAAATCGAATGCTACCTGCGACCAGTTAAATATGATACTTGTATTTGTAAGCCATGTCCCATTGATTGGCGAAATTAATACTGGTGCGTTAGGATTGCTTCTATCTATCTCAAAATTCCAAACTGCAGACCAGTTGCCTTGGTTCCCTGCACTATCCACTGCTCTTACGCGCCAGTAATAGGTTGTATCAGAAAGAACTGACGTAACCTGATAATTTGTATCCGCGATATTTATTTGTACTGCACCAGTGAAATTTGAATTCATTGCATATTGTAATTGATAATTGGCTATACCAGATGCAAAGTCTATTACAAAATTATAAGATTGCAGATTGGAAGATTTGTTAAGGAAATTCGCTTGGTTCGTATTAATAACATTGATAGTATTTGAATCTTCTAATTTTTCAATCTTCGAATCTGCTTCTGAATCGGTTGAGCGGTACCACCAGAAATGAGGCAAGCTATCGCGGGTGTATAATCCATTTGCCGGTAAAATTAGTATCGGTGCAGATGGCAATTGTGAGTCGATTGTAAAGTCCGCATCGCTGGCATCTTGAGCTAAAACAGTGCCACTACCATCAAGAATTACAAGTTTTACACGGCAAGTTCTAAGATTCAACATAGGAACTAACCAGTTGTAAGTAGAATCAGTCGGCGACAGGTTATTAACAATCGTGTCCGCATAAGAAGCACCGCTATTGGTTGAAAGTAATAATACATATCGAGCAATGATTTGTGGCGAGCGCCATCGAATAGTTTTATTACTGCCACCCGCCCAAGCTTCACCACCGTTAGGCGAAACAATTGTCATTGCGGACATTATGGCAGTTGTACGAGTCTTACGATCATTTGTTTGATTTTGGTCACCAGTTAGATTGGTTTTCATTTTTACGGTGCACAGCTCGGCAACGGTTGGAGTCCAGGTTCTAAAATTAACTCGTGCTGTTTCGCCCGGAGCTAAAGAAGTAATTCGTAAGGTATCAATATAACGTATAACATCAGAATTTATAATTTTGAATTTAGAATTTTGAACATCTTCACTATTATAAGATTTTGCTCTGTTGAAACTTAGCTTTGCATTATCATCTGTAAATATTTGTGCGTCCTTCGATGTGAGTCTTTCTTTCTCAGTTTCGGTACCGATGATTGAACAGATAACTTGGAAATTATTCTGTGTTACACCTCCATAGTTTTTAACCCGAGCGATTGGTATCATTGCGGTATTTATTGCGTGCTGCGCAGATGGATAGACGATAGCATCAACACCAACATCATTAGCATAAAGACGACCAGTTAAGGTCACAAAATCAATGTTCATATTATTACCATAATCGGAAACTGCTAAAATCCCGAAATAAACAGTTCCAGTAAATGCTCCAACGTATATCGAATGCTGAGCCCACGCAGGGGGAGTTGGTGCGTAACGTAAAAATGAATCAACCGGAATGAAATTTACTCCATCAGTTGAATATTCGATTCTAACAAAATCATAACAATCGTAGTAGTCAGAATCGTGATACATAAAGAAATTTAGACTGCATGCGATCGGAACTGTGCCAAAGTTGATTGCTGGAAATATTAATCGTGCTTTTTGCCCTTCATTTGCATCCCAGCAGGGATAACTTGCCATTGCTGAACCTTCATAAGGTGAACAGGACGGATTTTCATTAAATGTTTTTCGTTCCCAGTTATAGCTACCATTAACAATAATACTCTGCCAACCGGAAGGAGGAAATGTTGTGTTATTGAAATCTTCAGATAATAGTGTAAAATATGTACCGATATGTGTTGCTTGTACTTTTCTATCATTGGCGGGATTTTGGTCATTGGTAAGATTGGTACGCATTATGACTGTTATAACTGAATCAGAAACTAATATGGGGTTAAAGGTTACTCTTGCTGTATCATACGATGCAAGTAAACCAACAGTTACCGTAG
Organism: Caldifarciminota bacterium; assembly: GCA_903865935.1. GTDB lineage: Bacteria > Hydrothermota > Tepidihabitantia > Tepidihabitantales > CAIPLT01 > CAIPLT01. Next base: position 26,112 of record CAIPLT010000014.1, on the reverse strand, counting down.
CGGTATTAATTAATACCCCACTTGAACCTAAAATTGAACAGACCACAGGAAAATTAGTCTGCGTGAAAATGCCATAATTTTTTACCAGTGCGACAGGGGTGATTGAAGTATTGGAGATTTGTAAATTGCCGGGAGATACAATTCTTTCAACACCAACATCATTTGATAATGGGAGGGTTTTTGAAACACGAACATAGTCGATGTTCATGTTATTACCATAATCGGAGAATGCTAATAAACCCAGATAAAGATTACCAGAGAATGTTCCGAGATAAACTGAATGCTCGGTCCATCCTTCAAATGGTTGATAGCGTCTGAATGTAGTCACCTGATTAAAAGTCGTCCCATCGGTTGAATATTCAACTATGATACTATCCGGACCATAATCGCTGGGATAACCCGGGTCATGATACATAAAGAATTTTAATGAGCAGAGGACAGGAGTTCCACCTAAAGCAATTTGCGGTGATATTAATCTTGCCATACTACCATTTGTTGCACTGTATGAATTATAACTTGCCATTGCAGCGCCTTCATAAGGTGTGCAATCAGGGTTTTGATTGGAAGTTTTTCTTTCCCAGTTTGTCGTTCCTTGAACAATTACACTCTGCCAACCTGTTGGCGGGAAAATAGTATCGTTAAATCCTTCGGTTAAAATTACCTGATTACTCGTTACTTCAGTCAACAAATCTTTGAGATTATTATATGGATTTTGGTCACTTATAAGATTGGTTCGCATTTTTACAGTGCACTGTTCGGCTATAGTGGGTGTCCAGGAGGTAAAATTGACTTGGGTTGTTTCATCGGTAGCAAGCGATGTTATAGTTTGAGTATTAGTATATCTTAATATTCCACCAGTCCCAAATATTGAACAGACTGCTGGAAATGTAGTTTGCGTTGATGTTCCGAAATTCTTAATTCGTGCGATAGGAGTCATCTGAGTATTTATTATATGACTTGATGATGGTTGAATTATTGCATCGACACCAATATCGTTAGGATATTGCTCGAATTTAACCATGCGAATATAATCAATATTTATATTATCACCATAGTCAGAAAAGGCAACCAATCCGACATATATCGTTCCTGAGAAGGAACCGAGATAGACTGAATGGTCAACCCATCGTTCGTAAGACTGATACCGTCGGAGTGCAGTAACACGGTTGAAATTTATACCATCGGTTGAATATTCAACTCTTACGCTATCTGGATTACTCGAATAACCAGGGTCATGGTACATCGCAAATTTTAAGGTACAGGGAATCGGAGTACTGCCAAGGTTAATTGCAGGGGATATTAATCTTGCCATACTACCATCAGGGGAAGAATAAGAGGGAAAACTTGCCATTGCAGCACCTTCATAAGGAGTACAGGTCGGTTCAATATTGCTTGTTCTTCGTGACCAATTAGAGCTTCCTGCTAAAATTATACTTTGCCAACCTGACGGAGGAAATGCAATATCATTAAAATCTTCATATAAGAATACCTGTTCCGTAGTAATAATGGTTGTTTTAGATTTTTGGTCATTAGATTGGTTTTCATCAATACCGAGCAGGGTTTTAATTTTGACCGTACAAAACTCATCAATCATAGGTGTCCAAGCTGTGAAATTTACTCTAACAGTATCACTTGATGTTAGCGAGGAGACGTTTTGGGTATTGGTATATCTTAATATACCACTTGAACTAATAATAGAACAAACAACCGGAAAGTTTGTTTGATTTAGTATACCGAAATTTTTAATACGAGCAGTTGGCGTTATAGCTACACCAGCTTGTTGGGTAGATAAAGGACAGATTATTTCGTCAACACCAACATCATTGTTGGGCGGTAAATTTCCATACAATTGAACTTGATCAATATTCATATTATTGCCATAACCGGAATATGCTAATATTCCGATATAGATAGTGTCTGAGAAAATACCGAGTTCAACCGAATGTTCTGACCAATGGCTGGTGCCCGATTCATAGCGACAAAAACCAGCAACTCTAATAAAGTTTGTACCATCAGTTGAATACTCAATTATTACACTATCAGGGGATCCTTCTGCTCCGGGATCGTGATACATATTAAAGTTCAATTCGCATGTTTTAGATTGAACACCTAAGTTGATTGGAGGTGAAATCAATCTTGACATATAATCAGCTGGGGCATCGTACGATTGAAAACTTGCCATTGCTGAACCTTCATAAGGCGAACAAGTAGGATTTGTGTTGGATGTTTTTCTTTCCCAGTAATAACCACCATTGATAACAATATCCTGCCAGTCGGTAGGTGGAAATACTGTACTATTAAATCCTTCAGTCAAATAGAGTACCGAATATGTAATTTCTGTTGAAGATGACTTCCGGTCATTGAGAAGATTTTGGTCGCCTAGGAGATTAGTTTGCATTATAACGGTACAAGATTCTGTAATTGTTGGTGTCCAAGAAGTGAAATAAACTCTAACCGTGTCGTAGCTTGCGAGCGATAGGACATTTTGAATGTTTGTATATCTCACGTTTCGATCTGGTCCAATAATCGAACAGACGACGGCAAAATTATTCTGTGTGCTTGTACCAAAATTTTTCACAAGCGCACAGGGTGTCATTGGCATAGATACAAGATGTTGACTTGGGGGATAGATAATTGAGTCGACACCAACATCATTAGATCCGGCTTGGTAATATTTTATTGTTTCATAGTCCGGATCACCACTTGAACCTATACTACACCCTGTTACATAAACATTACCAGTCAAGTCTACAGTCATCGCTCTTGCCTCACCAGTATTATGTACAGGACCATCATACCTTCTCATCCAACTAACATACTGTCCGAATGCAGACATTGGAAACAGACAAAATATTATAATCATAAGTACCCAAAACTTATATTTCGCCATTTTTTTCCTCAAATAAAAATATATATAAAAACATAACTCTAATATCTTTTTTGTCAATGATTTTGTACAAGTAAAATATATTTGAATTATTTGGTCTAAATTAAATAATTTGGATTAATTATTTAAATATTACATGACTTTTGAAAGTTTATCAGTAATTTCTTCTGGTTCGTAAATAACTGTGATACCCGCTTTTTCAAAAGCTTGAATTTTCTCTTTTGCGGTTCCTTTACCACCGGCAATTATTGCACCAGCATGTCCCATACGCTTGTCAGCTGGCGCAGTCTGTCCAGCAATAAATCCAAATACTGGTTTGGTCATATTTTTAATTATGAAATCAGCTGCTTTTTCTTCATCAGTGCCACCAATTTCGCCAATAATAACAATCGCCTCTGTTTGTTTATCTGCTTGGAATAACTGTAAACAATCGACAAAGTTTGTACCGATGATTGGGTCTCCACCAATTCCAATTACAGTCGATTCACCATATCCCGCTTTTGTAATGTGGCTTGCGATTTCATAGGTCAAGGTTCCGGAACGGGACACGACACCAACTTTACCTTTTTTAAATGCTAATGCGGGTAAAATTCCCACTTTACATAAACCAGGTGAAATAATACCCGCTGAATTTGGTCCGACTAATCTTGTCTTTTTACCTTTTAAAAAAGTCAGGATTTTTACCATTTCTAATGTAGGAATTCCTTCGGCAATACAAACGATTAAATCAATTTCCGCATCCACCGCTTCATAGATAGCGTCCGGTGCAAATTGCGCTGGCACAAAAATGATAGATGAGTTTGCATAAGTTTCTTCTTTTGCTTGCCGAACAGTATTAAATACCGGTACTCCATTAACATCCGAACCACCTTTACCAGGTGTAACACCCGCAACAACTTTTGTACCGTATTCCATCATCTGTTGAGTATGAAAAGAACCGTCCCGACCGGTTATGCCTTGAACAACAAGTTTTGTATTTTCATTAATAAGTATTGCCATACAATTCTATCCTTTCAGCGCTTTGATAACTTTTTTGACACCATCGGTCATTGTTTCGGCAAAAGTTATTGGTGAGTCAGTCAAAAGTGCTTTTGCTTTATCTTGATTAGTACCTACTAACCGAGCTACTATTGGTAGCGCTATATTTTCTTCTTTCATCGCCCATAAAAGACCCTGAGCAACGTCATCACATCTTGTAATTCCACCAAAGATATTTACTAACACCGCTTTAACATTTTTATCCGCGGTCAAAATCTTCATTGCTGCGCGCATTTTTTCCGGTGATGACGAACCGCCGATATCTAAAAAATTGGCCGGATTACCGCCATGACGTTTAATCAAATCCATTGTTGCCATAGCAAGTCCTGCGCCATTAACAACGCACCCGACATCGCCATCCAGTTTAACATACGACAAATCAGCTTTTTTAGCTTGAACCTCTGACGGTTCTTCACTTTCAATATCGCGCAACGCCGCCATATCAGGATGTTTAAATAAGGCGTTATCATCAAATACGATTTTAGCGTCAACCGCTATCAGTTTTTTCTCATTGTTTACACTGTAAAGTGCCAAAGGATTTATTTCAACCAGAGAACAATCCAAATCAAAGAAAATTCGGGTTAAGTTTGTTGTGATACTAATGAAGTTGTTCACTAAGTTCGCATCATTAAACAGCTGATAGCCAACATTACGAGATTGAAATGGTTTTAAGCCAAGAAATGATGGAATCACGATAGTTAGAATTTTCTCGGGTGATGTCTGAGCAACCTGTTCAATATCCATGCCACCAGATGCTGATGAAATCAACACCGCGCTCTGTTTTTCGCGGTCGATCGTAATTCCGACATAATATTCAGCTTCAATCTTAATAGTTTCAGCGAGTAAGACTTTTTTTACAGTCAAGCCTTTAATATTCATTCCCAGAATCGATTTGACATGAGATTCTAATTCATTAATATCTTTTGCGATTTTTACTCCGCCGGCTTTACCGCGTCCGCCAACTAATACCTGTGCTTTAACGACGATCGGAAAAGTTAAGTTTTTTGCTACGGATTTTGCTTCATCTAAAGAAAAAGCAATTTTTTCCTTAGATGTTGGTATGTTGTAATTTCTAAAGATTTCTTTTGCCTGATATTCGTATATTTTCATTAATTTATCCTTTATGTTGAAATTTTAATCTTTGTTTATTATAACTGATACTCTAATTTTAGAAAAGAGTTTATCTTTTTATCATTATTATAATAAACTCCGGCTTGAACAGTTAAATCAAAACGTGGTTGATAATAAATTTCTGGACCGACCAAGGTAATTTTTTCTACCGGACTCGAAGGAAAAGTCGTTGGTCGGGGTTCACCGTCTTCCCAGGTTTTATTATCTAAACTCCCCTGATTTCCATCACCACGTCGAGTCAGACTTGCTACCAAATCCAACCTTAATTTATTTATTGGATAATATTCAAATCTTAAAAACAATTCGTCTGCATCTGGACCTAAACTATGTCCCAATGGAACCGAATAACTTGCATAAGCAATATGTAATATTCGATGATAATAAGTATAGCGAGTAATCTTTGAGTATTCTGCCCGCATCGCAAATTGGTGACAGGGCAGATAAGTACCGAGCGTAAGACCATATGCATTAGGTGGGCGGGTTGGTCTTTTATTAAACTCATAATTATCAATCATAAGCTGTCCATAAATCTTACTCTGTTTAATATAAGTTACAAAATCAAATCCTACTAACAAATTATCATCATGACCGGATTCATGCATTTCCATATAATTAGCAATCAGCGGATTAAGATATCCCCAAAAACTTTTGGTCTGTAATGAATCGAAAGAGAAAACTGTTTGTATGGTTCCGCCAATTTTTATATGTTTACCCAGGTTAAATTCAATCCTCTGTCCGGTCAGAAAACGATGATAATAGTACCAGGGTGATAAAGCCGAACAGAACCATAACGCCTTATAAGTTTTGCCAGTTGCGCGGAGTTGAATCTGGTCCATTGATGGTGCAATATCAGATAATAAGACTGAACTTCGATATCCCGGACCTAAGTAGAGATAATCGCGTCCCAATTCAACAGTTAAGAAATATAACGGGAACGCGATATACGCTACTTTGGTGTCAAATCGGACATGTTCCTGTAGAGATAAATACTGAACTGATTGTGTAAACCGGGTTCCTGGAACATGGGGAATGTGGGTATCAGTCGAATCAGAATCAAAGATTTTCTTGACAAAATAGGTTATATCGGAATTTTGATACAGACTAATTTTCGAGTTTTGGTCCAAGTTAAATACTAAACCAAATGTACCTGTTTGATTATCCGGGAAAATATTATTGCCGTATGGAGTTAACCAGAAAGGCAATTTACTATGAATAAACCGAAGATAAGGATTTACTAAAAGGTCTCCTTGTCCATAGTCGATCTCGATAAGTGGTTTTCTCCTGTCAATTTTTAAGTCCATTAATAAATCATCAGAAAATTCACTAAGTAATCGATTGATGTAGAAAACTGCTTGTGCATTGGAAAATGTTTTATTAATCGACGATGATTTTAATAGATTAATAACTTCTTGCCTGGTCCAAGGTTTGCTGGTTGGAGGAATCGATTTTATATATCCCGAGGTTTTCAAGTAATCTATAGCATCGTATATCCACGAATTAGTAGGTATATTATCTAATGGAGCAGCAGAACAAAAATTAAATGCCAAAAACCAACAACTAAAAACAAATATTAAATATGCAAAAACTTTAATTAATATAGATTTTCGCATTTTTTCATATGTGTTTTTAATTTTTAATATTTAATTTATCGTATGATTCCCAACCAGTCTCTTAATAAGAATTGGAAACGACCAATTAAAAGCGAGATACGTGCCATTACCGTATAACCGAATGAAGCACCAAATCCGACCATTAAAAAGATTATACCACCTTCAGCGGCAAGCCGAGTTGATTTTGTGCGTTCTTTGGAAAAGAAGAAATAGATAACTACGCAAATCAGTCCAATGAACGAGATTAACGCCCAAGCGAATAAATCAATCCGCTGAAATATATTAGGAGTTAAAATCGCACCTTGAATCTGCTTTATAACGCTAGCTTGAAGTGTTGCCGGGATTGCCGCGCCAGAACCGAACCCCAAAACAAATCCCATTGGTAGTCGTATTAACCACGAAACCTGAGGAAAAAATCGGGCGAAATAACATAATCCAAATAGTAAAGGAACAATATATAACAATTGGCCGTGTTTAAATAAAGGTACAATTAAATCGGGATATAAGACATTGTGGTATGAAATGGCAATTGAATAACCGACTGATACACCAACAAAGAGATGTTCAGCAAATTTATATAGAGGGTTATCTTTATATAAGAAAGAAAATATACAAAATGTTAAGAATGTACCAACCCAAATCCATAAGCTATGCGATATATTCATTTTCCCTCCCCTCGTGTTACCTTACGAGTAAAAAAGTATCCGGCATTACCAATAACGATTAAGATAAGTATTAATAAATGAGCTAACGACTGCGAATCCATTGCTTGTGACGCTGGGCTGAATTGTTGAGTGTAACCTTTTTGTTTAACTAAAAACTCATATTCGGATGCACCCTTCATCCCACCTAACATACCAGTTAATTGACCAGTCTGCAAATAAGGATAAGCATCAGCGGCAGAGACCGCGGTAACTCCAGCTCCGATTTTTAGACCATAGCGAGACTGGGCATATGCAATCCATGATTCATAACCAGGAGTACCAGCAGATAAAGAAATAAAGAATGGAATATCACGATAATTTTTAATATTAGCCATCATTGGTAAAGATTCTAAGGGGGTTCCATAGTAGTCAGCAGGATAAGCCTTTCTAATGTCCTCACCCATACCTAAGATGACTGGTAATACGCCGGATTTCCAGCCTAAAAAGACATAGTCTTGACCGTACGTCTTATTATATTCATGGGAGACGGTTGTTAAAGCTTGTTCACCTAAACCCATACCAGTGAGCCAAAGCCCGAGCAGAACAACTTTCACATCTTTTGCCATCGCATGTCTGAGAATTGCAGTAAGCATTGGATATAATTCGGGCATCGAACCAGGGTCAAAATCAATTGATATCATTAATGGTTTGCCTGGTGGAATCGCATCAACTGCATTAAATATTGCTTCAGCACGAGTGCTCGCGCGACTAATCAATCCAAATGGCTTGAGTAAAGGGATGATAATAACCACCGCTAAAATTATGAATATTATTTTGCGGTCGATTTTTCCTAATGCTTGAAAGAATTTCATCATTGTTTCCCCCCGCCGAGCCAACCACGTTCAATTCCTAAAATAATCTTAAGCGATGTTGCGATACTACCTAAAGCGATGCCGAAAATAATACCTCTTTTAGCAGCGGTATTGGGAACGGTTAAAATCCACTCTGCGAGTTCTGGTAACCGTTTTGATATCGCCGCACCAATTGGGACCATACCAAGCATAACGATAAATGCGGCAATTAATAGAATTGTTGCTTCTTTTGTGCGGGCGCGGAAAGCGCGATAAGCGGCAGATGCCATGTAAAATGCTAATATCGAGAACATCGTCGAATTGACCGGCACAAAGATATTCTGGAAAATAACCTGTAACCAGGAACCACGTCCAACTCCGCCGAATAAACCAATGACTGCGGTTACAACCATGGAAACAATTGTAACTATTGAAAAGGTCCAGCCGGGCACTTTTCTTCGAATTTTGGTTGTATGATATATAGTTAAACTTCCCACACCCAAGATTAATGCGAATATACCAATAAGTATTACCCATTTAAGAATCACTTCATAGAAGGCAATAGATGAGGGATGAGGCACAAAAAATTGGACCATCATAAATATTCCCATAATAAAACAAATTGCTAAAGGAATTGTTCGTTGCATTATTCCTCCAAATTAGTTAACACTAAAGAAATTTATTAGACTGGATAATACGGGGAAGGTCTTGGATAAGAGCATCAGTGCGGTAGCCACTAAAACTATGACAATAATTACAACTTTTCCATAGTCTTGACCAACCAATGAGCCCAAAAGTACCGGTTCGCGGGACAGATATGCAGATGCGGCATATAGCTCTTCACCGATTAAAGTATAGTCACAGGCAGTGATAAAAAATGGTAACTGGAAGATCGAATCAGTTCCGGCAATCTGAATTGCACCGGTCGTTGCACCAGTTTCAGCTAAAACCAGCGATTCTGCCCAAAACATTCCTAAAAAGAAATTAGTCGCGGGTTTTTCTCGTACCATAATCCCATTGACCGCGGCGGCGTAAGCAAACTGGCTATCGGTAATAAAGAAAATGTTATCCGCTTTATATACATCCGGTCGACCGACACTGGTATATGCTTCTTTTACTACTTCGCGACAAACCGTATAAACAATCGGGTCGCGATTCGGGACAAGTAAGGTGGTTTCATGTTGAGCAGTCTTTTTTGCCACTTCACCGAGAATATTTATGGCAGCAATTGTTGCGACATCGCTGATACTCGATAACCCGGGAACGTATAAAATCGGTTTTCCCATTTCAGTCGCACGACCAACCGCTTCATCAACCGCATCAAGACCGGGAATGCGGCGAATAAAGAGTTTTTTGCCGCGACGGGCATGAAATATATAATATAGAATTAAACTGAAAACGATAATCATTCCAATCAGAACATTAATACGGTTGGTATTAAACCATTCGGGAGAGCTTTTAACCAATGCCGAAGTAACCGGAGTCGAACGCATCGTATCAGGCGCGATGTATTTGTAAGCATTAACCTGGTAAGAATATTCTTTATTATCAGTGACTGATTCATCAAGATAGCGATGCTCAAATTTAGTAACCGTTGTAACCGGGCTGTATATTTGGTCTTTTTCCGCACGCAGTATTTGATAACCATCAATTAAACTATCATCAGGACTACGTGCCCAGGTAATTGTGATACTTTTTCCTGCATCATTTGGTGTATCAAATACCTGGATATTAGTTGGCGGTCCGATTTGAGCGGTTAAAGATAATAATATTAAAAATATGTGCATTTATACCCTCCTTGATTCTTTACAAATACAAGGTTTTTTATGACATTTGGGACAACCTTTTTGGTATTTTTCTATTGCTTTTTCTAATTTTACTCCAGTCAGACTAGCTAAAGTTACGAGCCAGGCAAAACAATCAGCAAATTCCTCTTCAAGATGAGCTTTCGACTTCTTGTCTTTGGGTTTTAATTTTCTTATCGCTCGTGATAATTCGCCGACTTCTTCGGCAAACCACATATAAGTTCCTTCAATACCGCGTTTTTTATCTTTAGAATAATAGAGTTGTTCGATGAGCTTTTGAAACTCGTCAATTGTCACGATTTAAGTATCCTAAAAAAAGCTCATTTGTCAAGCTTGGAAACTTGACTTATTGTTTATGATTACCTATATTTAAGTTAGATAAATTGTTAATTTGGAGTGAAAATATGTTAATAAAAGATGTGAAAAAATGTGAAGAATTTATTGCTGGTGACAAATCAATCCTGAAAGAGCTATTAAACCCATTAAAGGAAGATGTTGCGATAAATTATAGTCTTGCTCTGGCAAAGGTTAAACAAGGTGAAATTACTTCTGCACATAAGTTAAAGAATTCGGAAGTCTACTATATTTTAGAAGGTGTTGGGGAGATGTATATTGATAAGGAAAAAGAAAAAGTGTCTGCTGAACAGGCAATCTATATTCCTCCAAACTCGGTGCAGAGAATAAAAAATATAGGAAAGAATGATTTGGTATTCTTATGTATTGTTGAGCCTGCGTGGAAAAAAGAAGATGAAGAAGTGATAGAGTGATTAATTAATATCAAAATGGGCGCAACCTTCAAACCAGGACGCACTCATATTTTCAATTTTTACGAATTTTTGGGACAACGAACACATTGGCAGAATCCGTGATAAATTGCGCAGATACCGCCGAATACTGTAAACAAACCCCAGAAAAGCGGACGGAAAAATATATACAGAAGAGTGGGTTTACAATAGGGCAGAAGATATATTCCCATTGTAATTAAACCGCATCCGATAACAACAAGGGTATGTCCGAAAATAATAGTTGCTACGCGGGTGCCTTGCCAGCCCAAATAAATAAGCGAAGCGCCAATCAGCAAAGGAACTATCCCGCTAATACCGCCAATTATTAATATAAATATACCAAAGATAAAAAAGACAATTCCTAACACAAAACTAATCGGTTTGCGTATTTTCATATTTTCTCCTTTTATAATAAAATTTTTATCTCTATCATAACTTATGATGCAATATAGTCAACATGATTTGAAAAGTCAAGGCAATTAACCATTCACAAGCAAGACTGATTTAGAATTATTCACAGGAACACTCTTTTTATTGTATTTTTTGAGTCATAGACCTGATAGTACTGGTAGATTACCTATTAGACAATGGGTAGATATACCCAGGTGACCTAGTGGGCAAAAGGGGGTAGGGTTCTCTCTCCGGTCCCCTAGGGCCACCTACTGGGTAGCCCCCTAGGTAGTAGCCCCCCCTACTAGACTACCCACTTGGTTATCTACTATGTAACCAAGCAGGTTTAAATTCTCACATGACTTACAAGAAAATTCACAAAACTAAATCGAATAATAGCGGTGTAGACAATCTGAAGATTGTGCAAGATTTTGCACTTTGTATAGCTCGTATTATCGTTATATAGATATTGGCAATATATATTTTATACTAAAATAGATGTAGAAAATGGATTATTTACGATATTTTGAGTAATTATTAAATAAAGGCACAGAATTTGCTGTATATAATAATGTATAGTATTTAGAAATAAATACAATTTCACTGAGTTCAGTGAGGACTTATTTTTATTATTTATGCTTTTACTTATAATTTGATTCTAAAGTCCTCTTGCACTCAATTATTGAATATGAAAGATATATCGGTTATAATAAACGTATTATGCAATACAAACATCGGAGGATGTAATGAAAAATTTTAAGGTTTTTTATTTATTGATAGTTTTGGGACTTCTATTTTCCAGCCAAGTTTTTGCTCAATCTGATTATATGGACTGGATTCGAACAACTGCTTCAGCTGAATGGTCGGCAAGAATCCATCACACATCAGTCGTCTTCAATAATAATATGTGGGTTTTGGGCGGAGATGACGGGACAAGAAGAAATGATGTCTGGTATTCTTCTGATGGCGTTTCCTGGTCTCGGGCAACCAATTCAGCCGGCTGGATGGCAAGAGAACAGCACACATCAGTTGTTTTTGATAGCATGATGTGGGTCATCGGCGGATATGGTTTGACCGGTGGTCGAAGACACGATGTCTGGTATTCATCAGACGGTGTGACCTGGACACAGGCAACCGCAGCAGCGAGCTGGACAAACCGAAATTATCATACATCGGTCGTATTTGATAATAAGATGTGGGTTATTGGTGGCAGTACAACAAGTGCCGGTCTGAAAAATGATGTCTGGTATTCTTCAGACGGAATAACTTGGACTGAAGCTGTAACTAATGCCAGTTGGTCACCCAGACAACAGCATACTTCATTGGTTTTTGACAATAAGATGTGGGTTATGGGTGGAGATGATGGAAATAGGAGAAACGATGTCTGGTATTCAACCGATGGTATAACTTGGACTGAAGCAACTGATTCAGCCGGTTGGGCACCAAGATCCTTACATACCGCAGTAGTTTTTGATAATAAGATGTGGGTAATTGCTGGATATAGCGATGCGGGTCGCAAACGAGATGCCTGGTATTCTTCGGACGGTGTACACTGGACACAGGCAACCAGTTTGGCAGAATGGACAAGCCGATATGACCACACTTCGGTTGCTTTTGACAACCGGATGTGGATTCTGGGTGGTTATGACACCCAAAGATTGCATGAGGTCTGGTATTCTTATGGCCGTATTCTGACATTACTTCGACCGAATGGCGGTGATACTTTATACGGAGGTAATCTACTGACTATTAAATGGCGGACAAATCAGACCGGTTTTAGTAATTATCGTCTGCTCTTTTCGGTTGACAGCGGAATGAATTATCTGGATACGATAGCGGTCTTACCTTCGACTGATACAACCTATCGCTGGAGAGTGCCGTGGGTAACCTCAAACACGTGCCGAGTGATGGTGCAGATTCTGGATGGTGATGTGGTTCGAATTGCGGATGAAAGCGACCATGATTTTTTAATTCAGACGATAAGTATCATTGTGCCGAATGGCGGTGAATACTGGCAGGGCGGGAGCGATAAAATAATCAAGTGGCGAAAATACACGGGTGTGACTTTTTCAAATTACCGGATACTGCTTTCATTAGATGGCGGTCTTTCTTATCCGCAAGTGATTGCCAATAGCATTGCGGCCACTGAATCGACTTATTCCTGGTCAGTACCGATTATAAATAGTGACATGGCAAAAGTTAAGGTTCTGGTAATTGTTGCTCCGGATACAATTAAAGCCTATGATGCAACCGACCAGTTATTCACGATTGACTCTGATTCACCAGACTCGTTCAGTCTCTTAATACCGGCAGACAATGGTTGGATTGGCAGAAACCCGTATTTTGAGTGGCAGCCATCAATTGACAATTTCATGTTGTCTCATTATGTGTTATCGATTGCAGTCCCTTCAGAGACAATAACGCTTGGTACATCCAATAATAATTATCTTTCAACTTCATCCGGCGCATGGTCGTTGGCAAATGTGTCGGCAGAGTGGTCGGGCAGAACATATCACAGTTCAGTCGTTTTCAATAATAAAATATGGGTGATGGGCGGAGTTGATGGATACGGAGCTAAAAATGATGTCTGGTATTCATCGGATGGCGTGAACTGGACACGGGCAACCGATAATGCAGGCTGGTCACCGAGATTCGGTCATGCATCAGTGGTCTTTGACAACAGAATGTGGGTGATTGGCGGATATGATAATAGCAGCAGTTTCAACGATGTCTGGTATTCGATTGACGGTGTTTCATGGAATCAAGTGACCGGTTCAACCGGCTGGGCGCCGAGATTCGGTCATACCGCAATTGTTTTTGATAATAAAATGTGGATACTCGGCGGCACCAATTACACACAACATTTCAATGATGTTTGGTACACGTTTGACGGAGCACATTGGGGACAGGCGACTGGTAATGCGGGCTGGTCAGGAAGAGATGGTCTTACTTCGCTGGTATATGATAATAAAATGTGGATACTTGGCGGTAGCGGAACCAATGATGTCTGGTATACGAATGACGGCGTTGACTGGATGAGCACAACCAATTCAGCAAACTGGTCACCAAGGCAATATCATACATCGGTTGTTTTTGATAATAAGATGTGGGTTATGGGTGGCGGGTCAAATGATGTTTGGTATTCAACTAATAGCATGGACTGGATTTGTGCAACATCTGGTGCGGGCTGGTCAGCACGTTCGGGAAATACATCATTAGTATATGATGACAAGATGTGGGTGATTGGCGGCGGTTTATTGAATGATGTCTGGTATTCGATACCCCCTTTACGTCTTCCGGAAGGAACTCATCCGTGGTGGGTTACAGCTTATGACCGGGCTTATAATTCCCGCCGTTCAAATCAAATCTTATCGGTCCGAGTCGATACCGGACTGCCATCGATTCCGACACTCGTATCATTGAGCGACAGCGGTTATTTACATCATACACTTGTGTCATTTATCTGGAATAAAGCTTCGGATAATCTGAGCGGGTTAAAGGGTTATCGATTACAGGTTGCCAATAATCCGGCATTTTTATCTGGCATCGATACAACCATCGCTGATACTTCAATAAGTTTTGCATTAAACGAGACGACTTATTGGTGGCGTGTTTGTGCCATCGATTCCGCGGATAATCAGAGCGATTTTTCGGTCAGAGACAGTTTTGGTATTGACAATACCGCGCCAAGCATACCAGTTCTGGTCAGTCCGAATAATAATATTTTAATTCACGAATCAAATATGACCTTTTTCTGGAGGCAATCATCGGATAATCTGAGCGGGATAGATGTGTATGTTTTCCAATATGCGGTAGATTCGATGTTTTCTAATCCATATGAGGCGACTATAACCGACACCATATTGCAGCTTGTAATGTCGGATACGATTTATTTCTGGCGAGTCAAAGCGGTTGATATCGCAGGCAATACAAGCAGTTGGTCAGTCACGAGAAAGTTTGAAATTGATACACAGGTTCCGAATGCACCGATATTAATTTCACCGCTACAGGGCGTTTGGTTAACCGATAGTTCTATAGTATTTAACTGGTCACAGGTAACACTTGACAATTCCAAGATTAACAGATTGAAAGATTCAAAGATTACGCCCGATGCAGTTTTGTCTTCAGTCAGATATATTATACAAGTTGATACAAGCAGAGATTTTACTAACCCATTAGTAGATACAACTGGGTTATTATTTGACACCTTATTACTCAATCAAGCCCGGTATTTTTGGAAGGTTCAAGCGTATGATTTAGCCGGCAATCAAGGCAGTTTTTCTAATCCGGATAGTTTTGGTATTGATAATACTGCACCGGACCCCCCAAATCTTATCAGCCCGACAAATGGCGCTATAACCAATAATGCTAATGTAGTTTTTATTTGGAACCGTTCAACAGATAATGTGAGTGGTGTATATCGATACATATTAGAGTACGCAAGAAACGCAGGATTCACTAATCCAACCGATACTTTAATTTCTGATACGACGATCACCCTGAGTTTAGCCGACACCACATATTATTGGCGAGTTAAAGCACAAGACCGAGCATATAACCAGAGCAGCTGGTCCTCAACACGCAATTTCGAGCTTGATACAAGAATACCGAATGCACCGGCTCTAATTTCACCATTAAATAGCATCTGGCTTACTAGTACATCAGTAATCTTTAACTGGTCTCAAGTTACTTCTAATACAAAATCCCTTGTCAGTTATATCTTACAAGCAGATACAAGCAGAAACTTCACTAATCCAATTATCGATACAACTGGACTTCTATTTGATACATTAGTTTTAAATCAGGCTCGTTATTTCTGGCGAGTTCAAGCATACGATGCAGCTGGTAATCAAGGAGCTTTTTCAGGACGTGACAGCTTTGGAGTTGATTACACAGCGCCGACCATTCCGAACCCTGTTTCCCCAGTAAATAGTGTAATCTTGACTGATTCATTTGTTACATTCATCTGGAATCATTCTTCAGATAATTTGAGTGGTGTTAGCATTTATCGTATTCAAATTGCTAATAATTCTATTTTTGTAAATCCTATCGATACAGTTATTTCTGATACTTCAACAATCCGAAAGCTTAGAGACACGACTTATTATTGGCGGGTTAGAGTAACAGATATAGCGGGAAATCAAAGTGCGTGGTCTTCTGTAGAATCTTTCAGAGTAATAACAACCGGGATTGAAGAGGCTTCTGGTGTATCAATACCCCGGATATTCTCGATTGCTCAAAATTCTCCTAATCCCTTTTCTCGCTTAACCAATATTCAATATTCGGTTCCGATAAGGAGTAAAATCAACATTACGATTTATGACTCAAAAGGACAGGCAATGATAACATTGATTAATCAAAACCAGAATCCAGGAATGTATTTGGTCAGATGGAATGGTAATAATAGCAAAGGAAAACTATGTCCGAATGGCGTCTATTTCTATAAATTGGAAACAGATAGATACGAAGCGACCGGGAAAATGCTGATGCTTAAATAGAATCAACAGATAGTACTCGTACAAACAAAAGGGTGGGATTGTTTCCCATCCTTTTTATTAATTGATTATTAATTTTATGTAGATATATAATAAGTTTTTATTAACATTAATTGTTGGTGGATATTTAGACTTTAATTATAAATCAAAAACCTCAGCAAAATGGACCTGGTAAATAGCGTACTGAATCACCAATGGCAGCAGTCTTGGTTTTCGGAATAAAGACCAGGCAACAAGTTTCCAGAAATATCTTCGGTCTTTCTTAAAGATACCAATGATAAGCATGGTCTTTATTACCGCTTTGATATAATAGAAATGAAACGCCATCGGCTTGCGTTTCGGCGGTTTGTAATTCTTAAAGAATTTCTGGACGCGCGCATAATAAGGTTTTGCCGAGTATATTTTTTCCGCTACACTTTTATAACCTTTAATCAACGATTCAAGTTTCATTTTGGGTACAAAATTAGTCCAGACCGAAGTATTATCTCCGACATTGTCTTCTTCCGGTAATAGTCTGCCTTCTTTTTGCAATCGTTCGTGAAGTCTTGAACCCCGTGGCGCATTCAAAAGACCAACCATTGCGGTAACAATTCCCGAATGTTCAATGAATTCCTGTAAACGGGCAAAAGTGGTTTCATCATCGTTGTCAAATCCAAGAATAAACCCTGCATCAACGACAAAACCAAACTGCTGCATCTTTTTTGCCGATGCCAGAAGGTCCCGACCCCGATTTGGGATTTTATTACATTCTTTCAAGCTCTTCTCGTCCGGAGTTTCGATACCGACAAAGAGTACATCAAAACCGGCTTCAATCATCATTTTCATCAACTCATCATCATCGGCAAGATTGATTGATACTTCCGCCATAAAAGAAAACGGATATTTTCGTTTGCGCATCCAGTCGGTCATTGCCGGGAGCAGTTCATTCTTTAAAATTGTCTTTTTACTGATAAAATTATCATCAGCTAAAGTTACACCGCCACGCCAGCCGGATTGATAAAGAGATTCAAGCTCATTGATAATCTGTTCCTTGTTCTTCATCCGCTGGTTGCGTCCGAATAGAGTAATAATATCGCAGAACTCGCAATCATATGGACATCCGCGTGATAACTGAATCGGCATAGTTGAATAATATGTCATTTTAATTAGCTTCCAGGATGGCAATGGAGTTTTGCTTAAATTTGGTTTTTCTTCGGAAGTATAAATATGCTTAGGAGTACCTGTTTTGAGGTCAGCTAGGAATGGGGCCAATGTCAGTTCTGCTTCATTCAAGACCAGGTAATCAATTTCATCGAACTTTTCCGGCTCAGCCGTAAAAAGCGGTCCGCCGGCAACAATCTTTTTTCCTATTTTATGGCAGCGCTCGATTAATTCTTTGACGCCCTGACGCTGAATTGTCATAGCACTGACAAATACATAATCCGCCCACTCTAAATCTGAGTCTTTTAATTGCATTACGTTCTGGTCGATCAGCCGTTTTTCCCATTCCTTGGGCAGCATTGACGCGACCGTAATTAATCCCAAAGGCGGCATCACCGCTCTTTTCGAGATAAATTTCAGGGCTCTTCGGAAACTCCAGAATGTACCTGGGCAGACTGGATATACTAGAAGTATCTTCGTATCTAAATTATACGATATTAATTATTTAATGTCAAAGATTATTTATCAGAGATAAATTAAAATAAGATAATTGACACTACACAACCTGTCGTTTAGTTTGGTCATCCTGTGAGATACCCGGGATTCGGTAGGTTTGAAAGCTATCCAGTTTTACTTCGTCAAAAATACCACCAATCTTGCTTGCATATTTCTTGATTAATCCTTGTGACATCACTCCACGACTGAAGTTGTCTGCTTCGTCTTTTGGTACGCCAAAATATTTTCCATTTGAAATTCGGGCAATTGATAATCCCAGTTTTGTGCCGTGATTTAACTTTTCGTCGTTTAAGTTATGATAAGGATTGATAACGACAATCGGAATTTTCTCTCGTTGGTAAAGATTGGCGATTCTTAAGACATCCTGATAAGCGGGTTCTTCAAAGAGAGTGGGATATTTGTGAGTTAATGGTTCAGGAAAGCAGTCACTCACTAAAACTGCACAAGGTAGCATTTCTCGCTCTCTTCTCAATTCTTCTTTTAATGTGGTATATGCTTTTTCTAAACCGGATGCCAAAGGAGTCCAGCCCGATGGCTCAATCCTGACCAACGAACCGAGCACAAGTTGATAATTTCGAGTTGGGTGAATTAAAATCTGCGCTTCGTTTTCTTTAAATATAATAAGACCAATCTTATCTTTTTTGCGATAGGCATCGCGATAGAGTAAAGCAAGGGTGTGCGCGATTACTCTTAAGAAATGACGTGTTGAAGCGCTGGCATCAATAATTAGGACAAGTGTCATTGAAACTTTGGCATGCATCTGCCATATTTTTAAATCTTCTCTACTTAAAGTCAGTTTATGGTTAGTAATATTGTAATGACCAGTCATCACCGCGGATTTAATTGTTGGGATTATTGCTAATGGTGCAAAACCTTCCTGATAGGGGGTAGTATTAAGTCTGCGTCCGCGGTCACTTGACAATTGCGAATGTTGATGTCGTCCTAAATATGCTTTTACTTTTGGATTTTTGATTTGTGATTCAAGATTAAATCCGGTAATGAAATTTCTGAGGGTACTAAAGATTCTTCGAACATCCACTAGATGGACATCGACAAAAGGAGCTTGTAGGAAAGATAATTTGAATTTTCTCTTACGTTTTGGTCTCTTAGTTTTTTTTAGGTATAAAACTATTTTTTTTTATCTTGAGTTTCACTGACCTTGAAAGAGTCTTCTTTTTGGCCGCGATATTTGGTTAAGGTCTGGTGGAAGGCACTCTCAATTTCGTCTTTGGTTGCTGGTTGTTGAAAACCACCTTTTCTGGTTCGGTGGCTTAAAGTTAAAATTGATGCCTTTAGGATATCATCTTCAGCGACAGTAGTTCGATTGTCATATGCTGCGATAGTCAACGCGGTCTTGCTGATGATTACATCCGGACGCATCCCGTCAACTTCAAGCTTAGCACAACCAGCAGCAACTGCACTTAGCAAAGATTCAGAGAAAGTAATATTTGGTAATAATGCTTTAGCCTTAGTGATTTTTTGTTTCAGTGTTTCCTGTTCAGTTGCGAACATTTTGCTAAATCCGATCGGGTCATTCTCAAAGAGCAGGTTACGTTTTATAACTCCGACCCGCTCGGTTTCATCCTTAATTGTCTTGGCTTCGACGGAAAGTGCTAAACGGTCCAAGATTTGCGGTCTTAGTTCGCCTTCTTCCGGATTCATACTGCCAACCAGAATAAAACGTGCCGGATGAGTTACCGAAATGTTGTCCCGTTCAATCGTATTCCAACCAGATGCAGCGGCATCAAGGATATCGTCAGTGATATGGTCAGGTAAAAGATTAATTTCATCTATATATAAAATATTTTGATTTGCCATTGCCAAAATACCGGGTTGCAAAGCTCGAATACCTTTAGTCATTATCTGTTCGATATTCAATGAACCAATTAAACGGTCTTCAGTTGTTCCTAGCGGAAGAGTGATCACTTTCATTGGACGGTTTTTTATTGTCAGATTGGTCTTGTTTTGGCATTCACTACATAAATTGGTTTGGTCATTAGGATTACAGTTAAACTGACAATCCTCGGATACTTCTATTTCCGGTAAAATATCGGGCAGAGAATAAACAAAAGAACTTTTTCCGGTCCCCTTTGCTCCCTTGATGAGTAAACCACCAATTTTTGGATTAATAATATTTAATAGCAAGGCAAGTTTTAAATCTTCCTGGTTAACAAAGGCAGTAAAAGGAAATAGTATCTTTGACATTATTTTATTTTATAAAGTTTTCTTATCAGAGATTCTTCAGCTCTTGTTAATATTTTATCTCTGCGCAACATTACAGATTTGGCAGTATTTAATGCCTGCTCTATTTGCCAGCGTTTACCTTTTGACCAATAAAAATCTCGTATTAATTTAGATGATTCGAGGACATTGGCAAAAATCCCGATTACTGCACCGGTTGGAATCATTGTACCAATTGCAGTTTTGGAATGGTCACCGATATAGCAGCCAACTTTAGTTTGTCCACTATCAATTTCTTTTTTACCGAGATGTACTTTTACCGAAGAATAGTTATTCTTTAAATCAGAATTAGTTGTTCCTGCTCCGAGATTTACCCATTCACCAATATAAGAATGACCAATAAATCCATAATGGTGTTTATTGATACATCCTTGAAAGATTGATGACTCTACTTCACCCGATACTCGGCAATTTGCACCTATAGTTGTACCACCAGTAATTTTTACCTGGTCAATGATCGAGTTATTACCGATATAAGAAGGACCAACAATTTTTGATAAAGCAAGTACTTTTACATTGTCATCAATATAAATAGGTCCCTGTCTTAAATCAATAACTGACCCTGCTTCAATTTCCGCATCACGACCTAAATAAAGTTTCTCAATATCACCCCAAATAAATGCGTGTTTGCTTATTTTACCAAGATTTTTAAAGCTAGAAAAATCTGATATTAATTCTTGTGAATTTAATTCAATTAAGTTCCAGAGATATTTTGCAGAAATCGCGTTGACTTGTCTTTTTGGTAGTTTCCAATTTAGAATAGTTCTTATGTTTATCGGAATTTGTTTGATTCTTGAATTTTTTACTCGAAATCCAATTATTTCATTTTCTCTGTTAATAAATATTTCTTCTTTTCCCGCAACATCGATATTTTGTTTTAGTATTGTCCTTGCCGATATGAATAGAGAGATACTATCATTTTTAGGAATGTCATTGACCGTACCATTTGAATAGTTTTCTTGCACGTAGTTTTCGAGTAGCGGACGTACTAAAAAGTTTAGTTGCTCATTGTGATAGAGCTTCCTAATTTTCTGATAAAGCGATAAGCGACCACAGTATAAATTAAAGATCGGGCGTAAATAAACTAATGGAAGGAAGTTTTTATATAATTCATCCTCATAGAGAAATATCATTAGTAAAGGTTAATCCGAGAAAAATAAAAGTCAAGGTTGAATATTATTGACATTTATAACTTTGATTATATTATGCATTTATGGAAGGAGTTAAAATGAACGAACATTATAAATTAAACTATAATTGGGTTTTTATTATATTAGTTGGTGTTCTATCATTTATCGTCTATTATTTGACAGCTTTCAGAGCGTTCACATGGTGGGATAGTGCAAGATATACTTTAGCTGCAGCAACACTGGGCGTCGAACCACCGCCCGGTTCATTAATACTAACTCTTATTGGTTGGGCTGTATCGAAAATTCCATTCGCCCACTCATTGACTTTTAGATTGAATATATTAACAGTAATAATGTCTTCGATAACCGTATCACTTTTATCTTACATTGCCTTTAAGACAATCAGAGAAGATAGAATCACAAATATCGCATCATTATTTGCGGTGATTATGGGTGGGCTAATTTTTGCGTTCAGCAAAACTTTTTGGGATTATGCCCGTCATTTTACACCTTATACTTTGACAGCGTTGTTCACGATTTTTATCATTTTAGCCCTTTTAGGGTGGTGGAAACGGGCTGAACAAAGAGCTGCGTTTGGTTGGATTTTTCTAATCTTTTTGTTGTTGGGTCTAGATTTTTGTGTGCATAGAACAAATATTTTATTACTCCCCGGTGTCTTCTTATGGATTGGTTTAAGAAAAGTTGAAGTATTTAAATCATATAAAACCTGGCTTGTCTTAATTATTGGTTTTCTTATTGGGTTTTCTTTTCAGCTGATTTTGATTCCAATGGCATTAAGAAATCCATTCCTGAATTTTGGTAATCCAAATACAATATCGCGATTTTGGGATTATGTTACACTGAAATCTTATGGCGGTGGATGGCTGATAAATCTTTTACCAAGAAAAGCGCCATTTTTTAAGGTTCAAATTATGGACTATCTAAAAATGTTCATATCTAATTTTACATTTTTACCTCTTGCACTTGGAATTATCGGTATGACTCGGCATTTTTATCGCGATTGGAAAAAAGCTTTGGGGTTCCTGATTTTCTTCCTCTTAGCGAGTATTGGGGCGGTGATTTATTTTAATACGTCAGCAGATTATTTTCGGACAATGGACCGGCATTATATACCATCTTTCATCTTCTTTGCATTATGGATCTGCTATGGTATTGCAACATTGTTTTACTTAGCTATGAAGTTACGTAACATTTTAAAACCACTCGCAAAGGCCGTAGTTGTTATAATCTCAATTTATGTACCAATAAGGTATCTGGTAAGTAATTATTACACAATGGATGCTTCACGTAATTATTTTGCTGAAGACTATGCTCGAAATATGCTCATCGGACTTCCCGAACATGCAATAATCTTAACCAATGGTGATAACGATACATTTCCTTTATGGTGTTTACAATATTCGGAGAATTTTAGAAAAGACATTGCCGTATTAAATATACCACTTATTAATACAAACTGGTTTATAAAAGAAGTTATGAGTAGAGATTCTTTATTTCCAATAAAATTATCAGAATTAGAAATCGACGATTTGAGAGTGATAAAATGGCGAGATTCAACAATAGCTATATTCATAAATAAGGACGTCGATTTTAACTTACCAAAAGATGTGTTGACTCAAGATAAATTATCAATCAAAATATCTCCAACAATGGGTGGTGCATATCTGCTTGTCCAAGACCAAATTGTTTTGGATATACTTAAGAATAATAACTGGCAAAAACCAATTTATTTTGCAACTACCGTTGATGCAAGGAATATTCCCTGGCTCCAGTCCTATTTTTGTCTTGAGGGTTTATCGAATCGGGTTGTACCAACCAAATCTTTTCCAACAAATATTGATAAAATGAAAGAGAATCTTTTTCATCGATACTTATATCGAGGATTTGCTGACAAAAGAGTTTATGTTGATGGTGTAACGCAGAATATGGCTTTAAATTATCTATCTGCCTTTATTGCTCTTGCTCAGAGCGAAAAGGAGACCGGAAAGAAAACTGATTGTCTTGCGACCTTAGATTATATGGAAAAAGTCATACCGATAGAACAATTGAAGTTGTCTTTTGGAATTACATCTCAGATTTTCGATGCGATTAAACAACTTCGGTCAGAATAAAGTTGATAGAAAGAGTGATTATTGAATTAGTGGTTATTTTTCTATCGGCAAATCACAAGTCTTCGAACAATTTTATCAGACTTACTCCGTAAAGTTATAAAGTAAACACCAGCAGAAAGGTTTTTGGTATTTAGTAACTTTGAATAATCACCTGCCGTCTGCGATTCTTTACTTAAAGTCTTAATAAATTTTCCTGACACATCATACAATTGCATTGAAACTATACTATTAGTAGAAAGCGAATAGTGAATAGTAGCCAAAGATTTTGCTGGGTTTGGGTAGATTTCAAATGGCGAAGTGGTAGGATGTAACAAGCTATGCTCAGGTTCTTCGATTCCGCTACCAGTCGGATTCCGTTTGTAATAAATTTCCCAGTTACCAGCTCGGTTATCAATCCAGATAAGATGCACTTTTGTGCCGGCAACTGCGATTGAAGGACTTTCCTGATGAAATGCGTCGTAGAAAAATGTGTCTGGCTGCCAGGTTTGACCATTATCCATTGAACGCCGATATCCGATATGCCATTGGTTACTGAAGCGGTAATCTCGCCAGGCAACATGAACATTTCTACCGATTGCAGCGATGGTCTGATAATCAGCCATTATTATATTATGAGTCAGGGGAATCTCCGGCTGCCAGTTAATGCCGTTATCCTGAGACAAACGGTAAAAAATCTGCAGAGTATCATTACGTGTGTCCATCCAGACCGCATGAACATAATTCCCGCTGGCTGCAATGCAGGGTTGTGATTGAGAGACGGTATCAGTGGTAATATATCGTTCTGGTTCCCAAGATGCACCATTATTGGTTGAGCGCAAGTAGAGAACTCTTCGGTGCCAATTAGATGGATTAGAGACGCGTCCCCAAATCAGATGCAAAATATTACCACTAACCGCAATTGATGGAGCGCCGTCCATAATATTATTTGTATCATAAGTTAATCGTTGAGCCGCGCTCCAGGATACACCACCATTCGTCGAAGTGATAAAAAATAAATCAACATTATATCCACTCGCAGGGTTATGAGTATAAACTAAATAAACATTATTACCCGATGCAGCGAGACAAGGTTCACCAACATTTTGTACACCAGGATAAACAATTGTATCTTCCTGTTCCCAAGTAATACCGGCATTGGTCGATCGACGATAAATCAATCGATTATCCATATTATTTATCCAGACCACATGAACCGTTGAACCAGATACGGCTAATGTATAATTTAGAATATCGCAAGGACCTTGACTAAGCATAACCGGGGTGTTCCAATTCAAACCAGCATTATAAGAACAAGTGTAATAAATCTGTGAATTTCCGCTTTGATACTCAATATAAATTACATGAATTGAATCACCAGATGCAGCAATATTCCAGGCATTATTATTGGCTAAAAATGAATTGCCGGCAGTATTAGTTAATCTTTGATCTGGTTCCCATTGTGCAAAAACCTTTGAATTCAACAAAATACTAAAAAAAATAAAAAGAAACAGTATCTTATAAGATTTCATTATATCCCCCAATCACAATGAAGTTAATATATCAATAATGTTATTGTTGTCAAGGAATAATTTGTGGGTTTTTGCTTATTTGTGGTGCGAAAATAATCGGTCAAACCGTTTAATGCATTCCATTGCTGATTCTTTGGGTCGGACTTCAAAAATATAGTTAGTGTCTGAATCAGCCAAGAATTCAAAATATGGTTTATAATCAATATTACCCTCACCGATAATATTATGCTGGTCCCATTCACCGTTATTATCGTGAATGTGACAGTTCTTGATATATTTACGGTTATTATAGAAGAAATTATATTCGCGTGTTTTTTCCTGACCTTTGAATCGGTTGATATGGCCAATATCCAAAGTTAAACCAAATCTCCCGCCGAGAAACTTTGGTGTCATATCTAACACAAACGGATAACGAAATCCACCAACATTTTCCAGACAGAGAAAAACATTGCCCGGAATATTCTTTTTCAGATTTTTAAGGGCATCATATATTAAATTGTTGAAGTAATCAGGATAAACTTCATAAGTCTTAAGTTTTTGCGCGGTCATACCAAAGCTCATGTCAATACCGAGATGCAATGTAACACGTTTTGCGCCAATTTCTGACGCATAGCCCAAAGTTTTCGAAATCGACTTGATGATAAACTTCTGGGCATCTTTTTCAGGAATAAAAAAAGTCAACCCCTCCAAAGCGTGGAATTGAAGGGCAATTTTATGTTTTTGAATATATTTAGCGATTTCTTTTCTTGCTTTGGGGTGAGATATTTCATCGGTAAAATTGACATTATTGAGATTAAGCTCGATTACCC
>CAIPLT010000013.1 GCA_903865935.1 Caldifarciminota bacterium | reverse complement strand
TAAATATGTCGCGATGATTGAAGTCGTAAATGGTAGCGGGCTTTATACACCATTTTATGAAGACCGATATATCGATGCTTTAAATTTAGGTTGGCATATCTCACCGGTTGCCAATCAGGATAATCATAGTAGACATTGGGGAGATGCAATGACCGCACAGGGTCAAATCCCTTTAACTGGTATTTGGGCAGATTCTCTAACTAAAGATAATATTATGGACGCAATCAGTAAACGCCGGTTATATGCATGTGAAGTGAAACCGGCAAATGATAGGATAAATCTCACCGAGTTTTCGATTGATGATAAAATAATGGGTGATGTTTATACAACCCCAAACAAATTAGTATCAATAAAAGTATCGGCAAATGCAGTCAACAATTTTGATACAATTTATTTGTATAAAAACGGTGTGATTTATAAAGATACAGTGGTCGCGCAGAATAATTTTATATGGACAATATCAGATGTTATATTCAATGATTACTATTTCATCAAAGGTACACAACAGGATGGCGATAATTTCTGGTCATCTCCGATTTGGGTTATTTATCAACCACCACCAATGAGTATTGAAGTATGGCCAAATCCGATACGTACTAGCTCAAAGATAAAGTTCCCTATTGATAAAGATTTTATATCATCCGATATGATGATTTACTCTATGGAAGGAAAACTTGTATTTAAACAACATAAATGGTACGGTGAGGAACAGACATGGGCTGGTACAAACCAAAATGGAATAATCATGAAGAACGGGATTTATTTTGTGGTTATTGAGGAACACACAGCAAGATGTACAAAAACATATAAAGGTAAAGTCGCATTATTATTGCCATGAAGAAATTAATAATATTAGGTTTAATTGGAATCTGCGGTATAGGGTATAGCATTTATTATAAAGTACCATATTTTGCACGACCAGCTGCTTTAGGGGAAGCAATGGTGAGCGTGCAAGATAATGCATATAATATGTTTTATAATCCGGCGAGTATAAATACCAATTCAATAAGCTTTGGCTTGAACGAATGGTTTATCGATTCCCGTGCCGGGACCTGCGCTGGCAGTCACAAAGTAAAAGATTATTTCACAGTCGGTGGTGCATTGTCCTATTTTACTTACGGACAAATGCAGTATTTTAACGAAGATGGCGAACCGGGTAATTACTTTAGTGCTGGGTTCTGGCAATATCGATTAAGTATCGCAAAAGAATTGTATAAATACTTCACGTTAGGAATCGGTTCAAAACTTCTGCACCAGTCGATTGACACAGTTACTGAGACAAAATTGATGCCTGATTTCGGATTGATTTTTAAGAGTAAATATGTAAATGTTGGCGCGAGTGTACATGATTTGTCGGTTTCTGATTATAAAATAACCACGGACATAGGTGTTTCTGCGAAACCGATCAATAGCTTGTTGATACTTGCAGCAGTAAATTATGAAGAGAAAGCTACAATTAGAGCCGGAATCGAATACAATTATAAACCAGTATTTTTCCGAGTGGGCTATGCGGATAAAAATCTGTCAGCTGGTATCGGTTATGCACAAAAGGGGTTTGTTTTTGATTATGCATTTGTTAATCATAAGGATTTAGGTTTAACGCACCAATTTTCTATTACAATAAAGTAAATCAAGTTTGCGATATTTACAAATATTTACAGCACCAATATAATTTGATGTAAGTCTAATAAATGAAAATGGAGAGTTAATGGATTTAAGAACGTTATATAAAGTCAGTTACGGAGTGTATATTGTAAGTTCAGTAAAAGACAATAAGTTTAATGGTCAGATTGCCAATACGGTGTTTCAGGTGACATCGGAACCGCCGACAATTGCGATTTGTATCAATAAACAGAATCTAACCCACCAATATATCGAATCAAGTAAAATATTTACAATATCAATATTATCAACTGACGCAACTATGCAATTTATCGGTAAATTCGGCTTTAAATCCGGTCGCGATATCGATAAATTCAAAGACACTAAGTATAAAATCGGCAAGACATCTGCACCGGTTGTATTAGATTATACAATTGGATACTTAGAGGCCGAGCTTACCGGAAGTATGGATGCGGGTACGCACACCATTTTCTTTGGGAGAATTGTCGATGCGGAAACTATCAATAACCAGGAACCGATGACCTATGCTTATTACCATGAAATTAAAAAGGGTAAATCCCCAAAAACTGCTCCGACCTATATTGCTTCAAATGGTAGAGCAAAAGAAATTAAAAGCGAGGTGATTAAAATGTCAAAATATCGCTGTACTGTGTGTGATTATATTTATGACCCGGCTCAGGGAGACCCGGACTCGGGTGTACAACCAGGAACTGCATTTGAATCGTTACCTGATGACTGGGTTTGTCCGGTTTGCGGTGCGGATAAAACACAGTTTGTTAAAGAGGAGTAATAATGGCAGAACAGTCTTTCAAAATGTTTTGTTACCAGTGTTCTCAAACCGCTAAAGGAACCGGTTGTACAATCAGGGGAGTCTGCGGCAAAGAACCGATTATCGCCCGATTACAGGATAATTTATTGTATGCGATAAAAGGTATCTGCGCTTATTTGTACCATGCGCGGGAGTTCGGTGTTCATGATAGCGAAGTTGATGCATTTTTAGAATCGGGATTTTTCGCAACCCTGACCAATGTTAACTTTGACCCCAATCGATTCCTGGAATTTGGTCTTAAAGCAGGCGCGATGAATATCAAGACGATGATGATGCTCAAACAGGCACATATAAAAGCTTTTGGCGAACCAGTGCCAACCAAAGTGCAGAGCGGCACTGTAAAAGGTAAAGGGATTATTGTTACTGGACATAGTCTAAAAGCGTTGGAAGAATTATTAAAGCAGTCCGAGGAAAGCGGTATCAACATTTATACCCACTCAGAAATGCTGCCAGCACATGGTTATCCAGGTCTGAAAAAATATAAGCATTTAGTCGGAAATCTCGGAAAAGCGTGGTATGACCAGAAGCAATTATTCGCAAAATTTCCTGGTGCAATTCTCGGGACTTCGAATTGCGTCTTACTACCAACAAGTGATTATCAAGACCGGATGTTTACGATGGGCGTAACCGGTATACCAGGAGTCAAACATATAAATGAATTTGATTTTAAACCATTAATTGACAAAGCGAAATTATTACCAGGTCTTGAAGATAAACCCGGTGATGTTGTGTTAACAACCGGTTTTTCAAAATCAGTTGTTTTGTCACTCGCGGATAAGATAAAAAATCTGGTTGTTTCAGGTAAAATAAAACATTTCTTTGTGGTGGGCGGATGTGACACGCCAGGTCCAAAAGGTAATTATTATCGCCGATTCGTTGAACTTTTACCAAAAGATACGATTGTGATAACGCTTGCTTGCGGTAAATATCGTATTAATGACCTTGATTTGGCTGAAATCGATGGTATTCCAAGATTAATCGATGTCGGTCAGTGTAACGATACGATTGTCGCAATAGAAATCGCCCAAGCGTTGTCCCAGGTATTCAATAAACCGATTAATGACTTGCCAATAACTTTGGTCCTGACCTGGATGGAACAGAAAGCAGTAGCAATTCTCTGGAGTCTTTTATCACTTGAATTAAAAGGAATGTATGTCGGACCGATTTTACCAGGCTGGGTGAACGAAGACATCCTGAAAATACTTATCGACAAATTCGACTTGCATCTTATTTCTGAACCAGAACAAGATATAAAACAAATATTAAAGCAATAAATATGATAAGACAAATTAAACCAGATATATATTCAGTTGGAGCAATCGATTTTGACCGAAGAATATTTGATGAACTAATACCTTTACCTCACGGCACCAGTTATAATTCATATCTGATTAAAGGCAGAGACAAAATTGTTTTGATTGATACGGTTGACCCGACCAAGATTCATGAATTATTCAGTAATTTGAAAGAATTAGATATTAAACATATTGATTATGTCGTTGCTCACCATGGTGAACAAGACCACTCCGGTTCGCTTCCGAATATTTTAGACGCGTTTCCAATGGCAAAAGTCGTCACTAATCCAAAATGCAAAGAGATACTTAAGGATTTATTGCTCATTCCGGATGATAAGTTTATTACAGTAAACGACCGAGAAACCCTATCGCTCGGAGATAAAACTTTGGAATTTATTTATACCCCCTGGGTTCATTGGCCCGATACGATGATAACTTATCTGAAAGAGGATAAGATACTATTTACATGTGATTTCTTCGGTTCTCATTTTGCGAGCAGTGATTTATATATTAAAGATATTCCCAAGGTTTATGAATCGGCAAAACGATATTATGCAGAAATCATGATGCCATTCAGGAATAGTATCAAGCAACATCTCCAGAAGATAAGTCCACTCAATATTGAAATTATTGTGCCAAGCCATGGCCCGGTTTATTTACGACCTGAGGTTATTATCGAAGCTTATAAGCTATGGACTTCAGACGATGTTCTTAATGAAGTTGTTATTCCTTATGTTTCGATGCATGGCAGTACTCAAAAGATGGTTGATTATTTAATTAACGCATTGGCAAAACGGGGAATTACCGTTAAACCATTTAATTTAACCAAAACCGATGTTGGAGAACTCGCAGTGTCATTAGTAGACGCAGCAACGATTGTAATCGGTTCACCGACCGTTTTAGTCGGTCCACATCCAAGCGCAATGTATGCTGCTTATCTTGCTAATGTCTTAAAACCAAAGACACGTTTTGCATCAGTAATTGGTTCTTATGGTTGGGGCAGTAAAATGCTGGAAATGATAACCGAAACCATACATAATCTCAAGGTTGAACTTCTTGAACCAGTAATTATAAAAGGATATCCAAAACAAGCTGATTTTGAGAAATTGGATATCCTTGCCGATAGAATTTTAGTAAAACACAAAGAAATTGGCATAGTGTAAAAAAAGAGAAATAAATGAAACAAGTTTATTTAGACAACCACTCAGGTACACAGCTTGATGAGCGTGTGTATCAGGAAATGATTCCTTATTTAAAAGAATATTATGGCAATGTCCAGAGCATGCATTCTTTTGGTGCAAAGTCATTTGAAGCAGTGCAAAATGCCCGTCAAAAGGTTGCGGATTTAATTAGTGCTGAAGTGAGTGAAATTTATTTCACTTCCTGCGGCTCGGAATCAAATAATCTCGCGATAAAAGGTGTTGCCGATGCATACAAGGCAAAAGGCAAACACATAATTGTATCAAGTATTGAGCATTTTTCAGTTCTGTATTCGGCACGCAGACTGGAACAAGCAGGGTTTCAGGTTACTTACTTACCGGTTGATAAATATGGTCTGGTGTCACCGGATGATTTAAGAAAAACGATTAAAACCGATACAATATTGATTTCAATCCAGCATGCTAATCCGGAAATCGGCACGATACAATCAATCGAAGAATTGACCGCGATTGCCAAAGAAAAAGGTGTGTTGTTCCATATGGATGCGGTTGCATCTTGTGGTTTTATTCCAATAAATGTTAATGGTTTAAGAGTAGATTTACTGTCGCTTGCCGGTTCTCAATTCTATGGACCAAAAGGTGGGTCTGCGCTTTATATCAAAAAGGGTGTTCGAATAATTCCGCAGATTGACGGTGGCATTCAGGAATCTGGTCGCAGGGCTGGAACTGAAAATGTGCCAGCGATTGTCGGTTTGGGTAAGGCATGCGAAATCGCTAAGAATGAAATACAGGATAATTATCAAAAGATGTTAAAATTACGCAATCGAATAATTAACGAATTGCCCAAAAACATCGAATATATTTACCTTAACGGACATCCCCAAAAACGCTTGCCCAATAATGTCAATTTCTCAGTCGAATTTATCGAAGGCGAGGGTATGCTTTTATTCTTAGATGAAAAGGGGATTTATATCACAAGCGGTTCGGCTTGTACTTCAAAGGCGCTCAAAATGTCGCATATCCTATCGGCAATTAAAATTGATGCAGCGATTGCGCAGGGTTCAGTGACAATGACTCTTTCTAAATATAATACGGATGAAGATATTAATTATCTGCTGCAGGAATTTCCGCCGATTGTAAACAGACTGCGTGAGCTTTCACCGCTCTACGCTTATTTCAAGAAGACTGGTAAAAGACAAGAAGCAGGTCCTGGGACCGATTATGCGCATCATCACGAAGAAACTGAAATACAAGATTAGCGCAGATCTCTGTGCTAATCAGTGAAAGATTTAGCATGAAAGAAAAAATGACTATTATTCTCTTCTCCGGTGACTTGGATAAGGCGATTGCGGCATTTACTCTTGCGACAACTGCCGCAGCAAGTGGAATGGATGTATCGATATTTTTTACTTACTGGGGTTTGAACGTTCTTAAGCGAACTACATTTACGATATCTAAATCTCAGAACTTTTTACAGAAGATGTTTAATATTATGTCATCAGCAAGACTGCCGATATCAAAGCTTAATATGTTCGGTTTAGGACCATGGATAATGAAGAAATTGATGAAAAAGACAAAAATGGCGCCATTAGAAGATTTAATGAAACTTGCCAAAGAACTTGGTGTAAAATATATCGCCTGTACAACCAGTTGTAGCTTCTTCGGTGTAACAAAAGAAACTTTGATTGCTGATGTTAATGAATTTGCCGGCGCCTCAACTTATTTAGCCGAAGCCAAAGACTCGAAAATAAACCTTTTTATATGAAACCACGAGATTTCACAGATTTTCACCAGATTTTTTCTTGTGTTAATCTTGTGCTAATCTATGGTTAAAGTATGAAATCAGATAGAATATTAGATTGTATTGGTTTTTTCTGTCCGATGCCGATTATTAAGACCAACATCGAACTTCGGACGATGAAGTCAGGCGAGGTTCTGGAAATTCTTGCTGATGACCCGGGTTTTGAAAAAGATTTACCTGCCTGGTGCAAAATGACAGGGGAGATGTTTTTAGGAATGGAAAAAGAAGGTAGTATTTTTAAGGGGTATGTGAGGAAGAAGTAAATTAGTCACACAAATCCAGCTAAAATCAAAGATGTAACAAATAAGAAAACTATGGATGAAATAATCAAGACCGAAAACTTAACAAAGCATTATGGTAATGTGCATGCCGTTGAAGGAGTTTCTCTTAATGTCAAGAAAGGAGAAATTTACGGCTTTCTGGGTCTTAACGGTGCCGGCAAAACAACGACAATACGAATGCTTTTGGGAATGATACGTCCATTTTCTGGAATATCCTTTATATATAGTAAACGGGTTGATGCGGGGAGTTATGATTTATGGAAAAATGTCGGGTATCTTGTGGAAGTGCCGTATTCTTATCCAGAGCTTACGGTCCGGGAAAATCTCGAGATAATACGCCGACTGCGGCATATATCTGACGCCAAGTCGGTTGATGCGATAATTGATAAACTTCGACTATTACCTTATCAAGAAAGAAGAGCAGGACATTTATCTTTGGGAAATGCGCAACGGCTTGGCTTGGCAAAAGCACTGATGCATAACCCGGATATTTTAATCTTAGACGAACCGGCTAACGGGTTGGACCCCGTGGGTATCGTTGAAATCCGGGAATTGCTGCGGAATCTTGCTTTTAATAATGGAGTTACGATATTTATATCCAGTCATATTCTGGGTGAAATATCCAAGTTTGCTACCCGAATTGGAATTATTCATGAAGGTCGACTGATACAAGAGGTAAACACAAATCAGTTAGATAAACTTTGCCGAAAGCGCCTTTTATTAAATGCGGTTGACAAAAAAGCTGTCATTGCAATACTTGTCAAAAATGGCTATTCGGTAGATTTTATCGATGATAACACACTAGAGATAAAAAGCGATAGAGCGATTAATCATCCTGAGGAGATAGCAACAATGTTAGTTCATGCGGGTCTACCGCCGACATTATTAAAAGTTGAGGAGGAAGATCTGGAATCCTATTTTTTGCGGACTATCAGCACGGACAGAGGTGCGAAATGAAAAGTATATCAGCTGCGCTCTGGTCGGAAATCTTAAAAGTCCGCAGGTCTAAAATATTCTGGATAACCATTCTTGTTTTTTTATTCATACCCTTTATGATGGGGCTTTTAATGTTTATTCAAAAATATCCAGAAATAGCCAGTAAATTAGGAATGATAGGTACTAAAGCATCGATGTTGAGATTTGGAAAAGCGGATTGGCTGACCTATTTGGGATTACTTACTCAAACCGTGGCTGGGATTGGATTAATTGGGTTTGGATTTGTGACAAGCTGGGTTTTTGGCCGTGAGTATTCTGACCATACAGCCAAAGATATGCTTGCATTACCGGTCTCACGTTCACTCATCGTCTTATCGAAATTTATCGTTGTGGCAATTTGGTGTATTTTACTTACATTTATATTCTTTGTTTTTGGACTTATCATCGGAGGTATGATTCATATTTCCGGATGGTCATATGTAATGGCATTACATTATGCTTATAGATTTACTGCAACTTCTATGCTTACGATATTATTATGTACTCCCGTAGGTTTTTTTGCCAGTTATGGTCGCGGATATTTACCTCCGGTTGGTTTTGTTATTTTCACTCTAATTGTTGCTCAATTTAGTGGTTTAGTAGGACTTGGTCCGTATTTTCCATGGGCGATTCCAGGCTTATACAGTGTTGCAGGGAGTGCGGGCAATTCGCAATTAGCAGTTGTCAGTTATATTATTCTTTTCCTAATAAGTGTTCTTGGTTTAATTGGAACTGTCGCATGGTGGCGTTTTGCAGACCAATATTAAAATGATGTTAATCTGGTGATACAATGCTTATCAATTGTTCTGAAAGTTATTTTAACGCAACCGAGTAATTCCGAAGCTGATTCTGTGAACGATATAGGGATAAATTTCGGGAACATATATCTGAATTCATTAGGAATTGATAAGCGGAATGACGATAGAAATGACCCAGTTTTCGATTCGGTTAATGATGTCGATATTTACTTCGATATTAGTGAATTTATATATTGTCAAAGCAACTCTTCAATCAATCTTGTAAACAACCCAATGACCGATATAAAGACCCAATGGGGGAATTTTACCCTCTCCTTATTAAAATTTTGAATTAAGGATATGGAATATAGAATGTTAAAGCAAAAAAACACTTGATTTTTGGGCAACTTTTAAGTATACATTATTATAAACTACGAATGAACACTAATAAACACGAATTAAACAGATTTTCACGATAGCACGAAATAACGATATAATATTATCTTTCGTGATTAGTGCCGATTCGTGTGTATTCGTGGCTAAAGGAAACAATTTATGATAAATAACACAATTGACATTACAAAAGAAATGGGCAGTCTTTTGGCGAGTGTGCGTAAGAATGCACATTTAACTCAAAAGGAAATTGGGGAACGTTTGGGATTTTCAAGTAGAAGCGGCAGGGTATATGTTTCGCGATTAGAAAAAGGTGGAATTAATAATCCTTCTTTATGGTTAATTCTTAAATATCTTAATATCTGCGAAAAACCGTGGTCAGCATTTTTTGAGAAGCTGTCGGGAATATATTTTAATAAACAGCATGATAAAATCATCGCTCAGGTTCCAACCACAAAGTTTCAAAGTAAAGTAGATAGGGATGTTGCGAAATTCACGCACAGCATTCAAACCAAATTTTCTCAGAAGCAAAATATTGAACCTTTAACTCAACAGGAAAAAGAACAAATGTCGGTTGAATTTGGTAAATACCGTGCAATAATTAAACCGATTGAAAAAGAGATTACGATATTACTCGGTGATTCAGGTGAACTTCCACTTCTAAATCAATTCTATAAAGCCTTTGCAAGGGAATGTTATAGCGCTTTAAAAAAGATTACAACGAAAGCACGAAAGGGAAAAGTCACGAAAGAAATTTCGGCGGACCCTGCGTCCTCTACGGTGGAAACAAAGCTCAATTATATTATTAAAAAATGGGTAGAAAAAGGATTAAAGCGAGAGATCTTAGAAAAGGTCAAAGAAATTCCATTAAAATATTTCCAAGGTATAACCACAGAAGAACACTGACAATAATTTAAAAATCAAAATGCCAAATTACAAATCAAAATTCAAAATTGATAATAAAATTTAAATCTTAACTGTCCAAACTATATCTGTTTCAGAATTTCCGTTGTCATTTTTACCATCTGCACCAACACCATAAATCATAAATCCATCAGCTAATTTCTTATAAATATATTGTTTTCCGCTATAAGGGTCAATCGGAATATTACTCATTAAATCATTCAGAGAATTGGGGAGATGACCGAATTTTTTCTTATAGATTATTGCATTTAGTCCAAGTAAGGTAATATTTTTTCGTGCTTCGAGATTTTCCGTCCGTTGGGCTAATATCATCAAGTTAGGGGAAAACATATCCAGTCGTTTGTGAAATGACTTGTCTAATTTAATCCACTTTTCTTTTGATTCGAAGTAAGGTTTTTTTGTGAGTTCTAAAGACTTTTTACTAGTTCTTATGAATTTTAATTCTCCATATTTTTTAAACGGTACAAAGTTGAGAAAAGAACAATAAACTCGGATTGGTATAGTTCTCGGTTCAAGATTATTCAGCACGTTATGAGCGAAATTCTTATCATTATTCGCCGAATACGGCCCTTCCTTTACTTCATACAAAACGCAATCGTCTTCAAGCGCCGCAAAAGTGTGCCATTTCCCGGCAGGAATCTCGACCCCGTGATCGCCTTTGTCGGGAT
>CAIPLT010000012.1 GCA_903865935.1 Caldifarciminota bacterium | reverse complement strand
GCTAAATGAC
Source organism: Caldifarciminota bacterium (assembly GCA_903865935.1). Taxonomy (GTDB): domain Bacteria; phylum Hydrothermota; class Tepidihabitantia; order Tepidihabitantales; family CAIPLT01; genus CAIPLT01. The sequence continues at coordinate 28,569 of CAIPLT010000012.1, read as the reverse complement.
CAATTTGTACAATATCGCCTGAAACACAACACTGCATCGATAAGCATTAGACTATTAATAAATTCTTGATAAGATTTTGTCCCGATATAATCTAAAATTTTCTTAGAACTACTATTAATGTCGTTAATAAATAATTTGTAATTTCTTTTAAGCATAAACTACTTCCGTAAGAATATATTCTTTAAGTTCTGTTCGTACCGCATCTTTTATTACCAGGTCAACTTTCAAACCGAAAATGTCTTCTAAAAAGAACTTTAAGTCCATATAATTATTAAATGTTTTATGACCTTTTTCAAACTCTACTAAAACATCGACATCACTTTCTTTTTTCTGTTCGTCTCGAACATAAGAGCCAAATAATCCTATATCTTTTACCTTAAATCTTTTTCGTATATCTTTGTTATGACGCTTTACGGTCTCGATTAATTCAGATTTAGTAATATATCCTTTACTATTCATATCTATCCTAATTGTATAGTAATTATTTTTGCTGTCAATGTTAAATTAACGAACTAAATCAAGGGACACACTTTCGAGTGTGTCCCTTTAAGTATCGTTAGGTATTTAGATTATTTATTTAGCGAATTGATAAAATTCGTAACAATTTCTTTTAAATCGGGTTTTGAAATTTCTTTCAAGCGGTAATCAACATTTACCATTGGCTTATCAATATGTAAGACATGCGAAAGATTGATCGGTGTCGCGGAAACCACTAAGTCAGCTGGTGTATTCTTTATCGTCTCTTCCAATTCTCGGATTTGCTCTGCACTGTAGCCGAGTGCCGGCAGGCACTTTTTGAGATGCGGATATTTTTCATAAGCATCAAGAATTGAACCGGTAGCAAACGGTAATGGTTCGACCAGTTCTCCTGCACCGTATCTTTGAGCAGCAACTGTTCCTGCACCATATTTCATTCCGCCGTGGGTTAAAGTCGGACCGTCTTCGATTACCAAAACCCGTTTGCCTTTTATAGCATCCGGATCAGAAACTGTGAGCAATGAATGAGCTTCGACAACTATTGCAGTTGGATTATACTTGGTCAGGTTATCTTTGATTATTGCAATCTCTTCCGGTTTTGCTGAATCCATCTTATTGATAACCACAACCTGAGCCGAGCGGAATATCGTGCTTCCCGGATAATAAGTCATTTCATTGCCCGCTCTTAACGGGTCAGCGACCACGATTGAAAGGTCTGGCTTATAGAATGAAAAATCATTATTACCACCGTCCCATAATATAATTTCAAAATCTCTTTCTGCTTCGTCTAAAATCTTGCCGTAATCAACTCCGGCAAAAACGGTTGTGCCGCGGACAATATGCGCTTCGTATTCCTCTCGCTCCTCAATAGTACACTTGTATTTATCCAGGTCAGAAACCTTTTCATAGCGCTGAACAATCTGCTCGGCCAAATCACCGTATGGCATGGGATGGCGGATAACACAGAGTTTTTTGCCCATCTCGGTTAAAACTTCGGCAATGCGTCTGGTAGTCTGACTTTTTCCTGCGCCTGTGCGCACTGCGCAGATTGATATCACGGGTTTTTTAGATTTTATTTGAGTGGAACGCGGACCCAATAACCAATAATCTGTGCCATATGCCATAACCTCACTGCCTTTGTCCATAACATAAGCATGCGGTACGTCGGAATAAGCAAACACCACAATTTCGATGCGGTTTTTCTTAATCAGCTCGCTTAATCTTGACTCGGCATAAATCGGAATTCCATCAGGATATAAATCACCGGCTAAGACTCTTGGATATACGCGGTCTTCGATATCAGGAATCTGAGTTGCGGTAAAACATACTACTTCATATTCAGCGCGGTCACGAAAAAATGTGTTAAAGTTATGAAAATCTCTTCCCGCCGCACCCATTATCAAAACTTTTCTTCTTTTTGGATTCATAAACCAACCTTTCGTTTAAAGCTTTTCTGAAATTGATTTTGCCTGTAAAAATAATCCAAGATAATCCCGACCACCGGCTTTCGAGTCTGTGCCTGACATATTAAATCCGCCGAACGGATGAACACCGACTAATGCGCCAGTGCACTTACGGTTGAGATAGAGATTACCTGTATGTAATAATTTTTTGGCCCTGGCTAATTTTTCGCGATTGCGGGTGTAGACAGCACCAGTCAAACCGAATTCCGTATTATTAGCAATCTCGATTGCATGGTCAAAATCCCTTGCTTTTGTAATTGCTAAAACCGGACCAAAAATCTCTTCCTGAGCAATCCTGGCTTTGGGGTCAATATCCGCAAAAACAGTCGGCTCGATAAAATAACCGTCTTTGGATAATTCTGCTTCTTTGCCGCCAAAAACAAGCTTACCTTCGTTTTTACCAATGTTAACGTAATCCAAAATTGATTTATAAGCACTACCATTAATCACTGGTCCCAGATAATTTTCATAGTCTCTGGTCGGTCCAATCTTAATCTTTGCAACTTTATCCGCTATTAGTTTGATAAGCTCGTCATAAGCTTCTTTGACAACAATCAAGCGCGAACACGCCGAGCATTTTTGCCCCTGAAATCCATAAGCAGCAGCAACAATACCAGTCGCGGCATCAGCAAGGTCAGTATCTTTATCAACAATGATAAAATCTTTACCGCCCATTTCCGCAATAACACGTTTAATCCAGATTTGTTCTGGTTGAGATTTACCAGCTAATTCGACAATCCCTAAACCAACCGGTTTTGAACCGGTAAATGCAATAAATCGTGTCTTGGGATGCCCAACTAAATAATTACCTGCGATTGCACCAGGTCCGGTCAGATAATTAATTACACCGTCAGGGATGCCTGCTTCTTGCATCACTTCCATAAACTTATAAGCGATAAGCGGAGCGTCGCTTGATGGTTTTAAGACTACGGTATTACCAGTAACAACTGCAGCTGAAGTCATGCCGCAAAGGATTGCTAATGGGAAATTCCAGGGAGGAATAACCACGCCGACACCGAGCGGGATATATTTTAATTCATTTTGTTCACCTTGGTAATGAGTCAATGGTTGGTCACTATTATATCTTAATGCCTCTCGTGCATAGAACTCCAAGAAATCAATCGCTTCTGCGGTATCACCATCTGCCTCAAGCCAGTTTTTACCGACTTCAAATATCATTGTCGCATTCAGCTCAAATCTTCGCTTGCGCATAATATTCGCTGCTCGTAATAGAATTGCTGCCCGCTCGCGAGTCGAGAAAAACCGCCATGATTCAAACCGCTTCAACGCTGCCTGCATCGCTTTTTCTGCTTCTTTTTCCGATGCCTTTTGGAATACTCCGATTATCTCTTTCTTCGATGATGGATTAAACGAATAAATCTTTTCCGCTGCCTTAATATCTTGACCGTCAATTATCAAATCATATTCTTTACCAAACTCTGAATAGACTTTATCAATCGCATCGGTCTGCTTCTTAAAATTATCTGGTTTACTAAAATCAATAAATGCTTCATTAATAAATTCTTTCAACATTACGCCTCCATAATTGTTATAAGTTATTAGAAATTAGTTGTTGCTAACGCTACGCTTTGCGTCAGTCTAAAAACTAACGGTTAAATATTATACTAAAAAATCTCAATAAATCAACCCATTTTAGTGCTTTTCTTGACTTTTTTGACTAAAATAAGTATATTAAAAACAAGTTAAATATGGAAAATAACTCACAGATTACTCAGGAAAAAATTAAGCGGGGCTTAAGAATTTCCACATTTGAAGGTAGTTTTGCTCAAATTCACATCACGCTGACTGGTGGTATGTTTTTGACTGGTTTTGCACTCTATTTAGGGGCAACTCCTTTTTATATTGGTCTCTTAGCTGCAATACCTGCGTTCCTTACCAGTTTTGGTTTTGTTTCAGCGTATTTGACTAATCGTCTTGCCGAACGGAAAACCTTGACCGTGTTGACTTCGGGCATTGGTCGCGGATTGTTCTTTATCCCGGTTATTCTTTTACTCTTAAATGTAAAAGTATCATTATCCTATTTTCTGATACTAATCGGTCTTTTTAATGCTCTTTTAACGATTGCTAATAATTCCTGGTTATCCTGGATGAGTGATTTAGTGCCCAGAGAAACCCGCGGTCGCTATTTTGGGGTTCGCAATACGGCAATGGGCGTAATCGGAATGGTCGTCTCATTCTCTGGGGCAAAACTATTAGACTATTTTACGGCACACGGACAAAATACTTTGGGATTCGGTATAATCTTTGCAGTTGCGTCAGTTGCATCAACTATTGCGATGATTCTTTTAACCAAACAACCGGAAATCATCTCAACCCGAGAGAAAACCACGGATTGGAAAGCGATAATTCTGACCCCGCTCAAAGATAAGAATTTCAGGAAATTCCTCCGCTTTGTTGGTTTCTGGTATATTACCTCAAGTATTGCTACTCCATTCTACATTGTCTTTATGCTCCAGAATTTAAAAATGCATTATTCGACGGTTGCGATTTATTCGATTATTGCCGGTACACTGACATTTTTCTTTCAGCCTTTATGGGGTCGGGCGATTGACCGATACAAGTCGAGACCAGTTCTCTTCATTAACTTTTTCGGTGTTGCATTTCTGCCATTACTTTGGATTTTCCCAACTCCGGTATTTCTATTTCCGATTTGGCTTGATGCATTTTTAACTGGCATTCTCTGGTCAGGACTGAACTTGAGTGTATTTAATATTGTCTTCTCTCTTTCCGATAATGAAGACCTCAAAGAAAGTTACTTTGCAATATTTGCTGCGGTTACTGGTATCAGCGGTTTTCTTTCAGCGCTATTAGGCGGTTATCTGGCAAACCTATTAAAAGGCTTTCATTTTCAGATATTTGGTCTTAATATAATTAATTACCAGCTCTTCTTTATCTTCGCCGGTCTGTCACGATTTTTAGTCCTGTTTTTATTAAAAGGAGTCAGTGAAGCAAAAGCTTCGTCACCTGCATATGTCGTTGGAATCATGACCGATTATGCTTTCCGTCGGTTAAATTATGGTAAGGAATTTATCTTAAACTCAATCCGATTTCTAAAACCAAAATAATAGTTTTAGTTACAAATCAAAATCCTGTAATATAATTAATTATCAGTTTAAGAAAATTACACCTGGTTTGATTATTAAAAGCTTATGAATATTACCATTTTTTTGATAAAAATAAATACCTGGTTTCATTTGAGTCGAGCTTAAATTACTCATCCGTTGCCCAAGTCCATTATAAAATCCCCCATCATTTCTTATTCTTTCCAAGAAAGATTGTGCCGGATTTTTTTCGTCAGCTATTCCACCACCATTATTGACCGTAACTTGCATACTGCAGACTGATACATTATTCACATCATAAGCATATACTTTGACCCAATAATTACCATTAGGAAAAGTACTTGTCCTCCAGCAGAGATTCGCATCACTCGTTTCAAGAATACTGTCACCATCCGTATTGGTAACAATAAAGAAATAATCACGGACATCATAGTCACCATAGCTACGACATGTGTTATCTTGTTTATATACCACATTAACCAGACTGGCGCTGGTTGGAATTACGCCGCTAAAAATAAAAGACAGTCTTCTCGCGACTGAACTATCTTGACCGCGAATTTCATATTCGATCTTTAAAGGAATCAATCGGTCCCACATCGTATCACCAGTTGATACACCAATCTTATCATAAATCCGGGCAACAATATCAACATCACCATTTAAATTAGATGACGAAATATACGTGGAAGCATTATTGCGGGCAAAAGCGAATTTCTGGTTAGTAACCGCATTTAAGAATAATGGTGGTATTGTATCATAATTTGGCTGGACTGAAAGCAAAGGATTATAGACAAATGCCCAATCTGCGGTTGTCCAGGTACTGCCAACATCGCGGATTTTGGCAAAATGACAATGATTAAAACCTTCAACTGGCCAGGGAACTAAATAACCAATCAAATCTCCGACATTGACCGTGTCGCCGACATTTTTATGATAGCGAGCTGAATCAATATGGGCATATAAATAACCATTACACGAATCAGTATAGCTTAAAGATGAATCAGCGATTCCAAATCGCCAGTACCATGTTCCACCAGTTGAGAGCCATGCTTTAACAACGCCATGTTTTACCGCGTGAACCGCTACCCCCGAATCTCCTGGTGTAATAATATCAATGCCGGGATGAAAATAAGGACTACCGCCATAGTTTTGATACTCAAACCAGTTATTACCCAAGCAGTGTCGAACATTGGTCGGCGGCAATGGCCAGGGAATCGTGTCTTGAAGAAATATCGGGTAATTGGGGTTTAACTCTGCTCCATAAAATTGTTGCTCAGCTTGCCCCAATGTCCATTCTCTCAAATGAGTCTTAGCTTCTATACCAACCGGTAAGATTTCAATATCCTGAATCTGTTCATCATATTGTTGATATTGAAAATTTCGCTCCTCAAACATCTCCCCGGTTAAAGAAAATATATAAACTTTTCCCTTTAATTGCGAATGATTCTCATCAGCTAAAACAATTTTATCATCAGTGATTTTACTGAAAATTAAAGGCTCTGGAAAATCTCTTGTCCAAATCACTTGTTTATCATTGAGTGAAATCAAAGAAAAATTATTTCTTGCCATAACACCCAAGTATTTATTGTCCGTATCAAATATGAGCTGACGGATTGCAGTTGATTTTACTTTGATATCGAATGCGGGGTTTTTACCCTGATAAACTCTTACTATATCTTCTGAAGCACAAACCAAATATTCATCTTTGGGAGATACAATGAACATCCCTTTATCATTAATTCTCTTTAGCAATCTCCCCTTATCATTATAAATATTTATTCCTTCATTATTAAGAACGTATAAATATTTACCTTCCGCGGCAATCTTATAACCATAAACGTTATCAACTATCAACTGCTTAACAATCCCGGTTTGATGATTATAAAATTTTATCTGTGCTGAATAATCGTCATTCTTAATCTCAACCTGATTATTACCCAAATTAAATGCAGCCAAGCAAAACAATAGTAGAATGTTCATAAGATAAAATCTTAATTCATCTTATGGTCAGTGTCAACAATAGTATTGTCATATACTCAAATTACTAATATAATTATTTATGGCAAATACTAAAATAAAATCAGTCTTAAAAGTAGAAGATGTAAAGAAAATCGTAAGAAACCGCTATGCTAAAATTGCTAAACAAAACACTACCTGTTGCTCAAGTGCAAAATCATCCTGCTGCGGCACTACATCAGTAACTGATATAAGTAAAAAAATTGGCTATTCCGATAAAGAACTTAAATCAGTTCCTAAGGATTCTAATCTCGGTCTTGGTTGCGGAAATCCCATCGCATTAGCCAGTTTGAAAAGGGGTGAAACAGTACTCGACTTGGGCTCTGGTGCTGGATTCGACTGTTTCTTAGCGGCTAAAAAAGTTGGTAAAACCGGCAAAGTTATCGGAATTGATATGACTGCCGAAATGATTGAAAAAGCACGAACAAATGCCAAGAAAAACAGATACAATAATGTTGACTTCCGGCTCAGTGAAATTGAGAACTTGCCGGTTGCCGATAATTCAATTGATATAATTATTTCTAATTGTGTAATTAATCTCTCGACGGATAAAAAAAGAGTCTTTCAAGAGGCATATAGAGTATTAAAACCGGGTGGCAGATTAATGGTTTCTGATATTGTATTACTGCATAAGCTTCCTGATTTTATCAAGAAATCAGTCGCTGCCTATGTTGGCTGTGTTGCTGGAGCATCAATGAAAGAAAAGTACGTCCAGTCGATAAAATCAGCGGGATTTAAGAATGTCAAAATTCTTGGAGAAACAAATTATCCGATTGAGTTTGTCGCGGACAGCACCAAGGCAAAAACAATCATTAAAAAGATGAAAATATCACAAGAAAAGATAAATAAAACAGTAAATACAGTTGCCAGTATAAAAGTTTTGGGGATAAAACCAACGAAATAAAACTAACTACAATAAATTTAATATTGACCTTTTCTTCCACCAATTTAATATAATCATCAGTTAAATAATAATTACAATCTCGCATTTTCTTACCAAACGTAAAATTACTTAATTCTGAATATACTGATTTCTTGACATTTTACAATTAATTAATTAGCATAACGGGTGGGTAAGATTAAATATATGAATATCAAACGATTATTAATACAATTTCTTTGTAAAAATATTTCTATTTTCATATAACAAAGCGGATATGAAGTTTCTCCTGATCAATCCAACTGCAGATTGCTGGCGTATCAAGCATAATAAAAAACCCAGCAGGGTAACAAGATTTTTCCGCTACTCGATGCTTACAAGCCTATACGTTGCGGCTGCAACACCTTCGCATGTTGAAATAAAAATTGTCGATGAGGATGTTGAACCCGTCGATTTCGACGCAGATGTCGATTTGGTCGGAATTTCGTTTATGACATATAACGCACCACGAGCTTATGAAATTGCCGACCGGTTTCGAAAAGACAAAGGGAAAACGGTTATCTTGGGCGGTTACCACCCGTCATTCCTGCCCGAAGAAGCAATCAACTATGCCGATGCAATCTGTATCGGTGAAGCAGAAAATAATTTACCAACTATGATTAAGGATTTTGAAACTGGAAAACTGAAACAATTTTACCGAAGCGAACAAGCCGACCTGAAAGGATTGCCGATTCCAAACCGTAAATTACTTAATGCATCTTCATATATCTATGCCGATGCCGTGCAGGCGACACGCGGGTGTTCCAATAAATGTAAATTCTGTTCCATATCATCCTTCTTCGAACATAACTTCCGTGCCCGACCGGTTGATGAGGTTATAGAAGAACTAAAGACCTTGCGAAAACTAATAATATTTATGGATGATAATCTAATCAATGATCGTGATTACGCGGAGGAACTTTTTGTCAAGATGATACCGCTTAAAAAGCATTGGTTTAGCCAATGCAGTATAAAAATCGCGTTTGACGATAAGCTGCTGAAGCTTGCTCAAGACAGCGGGTGTCACGGGTTATTCTTAGGATTTGAATCACTATCTCAGGATAACTTAAATTCTTGGAGCAAGGGAAATAATGCTCAACAGTACGCCTTAGCGATAAACAAGATTCACTCTGCTAATATTGCGGTTTTTGCTGCGATTGTTTTTGGGATGGACTCGGATACAATCGATATTTTCTTGAAAACTTTAAACTTCCTGCAAGTAACTCATGTCGAAGCTCTGCAAGCAACGATTATGACTCCATTCCCAGGAACGCCTTTATTCGAAGAAATGGACCGGCAAGGGCGTATCGTAACCAGAGATTGGAGTCAATATGATTTTGGTCACGTTGTATTTGAGCCGAAGAATATGAGCCGTGCATCGCTGCGTTATGGTCACGATTGGGTGCTAAGTGAATTTTACTCGCAATCAGCAATCTGGCGCCGCTTGGTGCGTGTATTTAGTTATTTAAACCCTTTGGTTGCGCTTTATGCGGTAGTCCCTCTTAATATTGGCTACCGAATACGATTAATAAACAATCGTGCAATACGGGATTTTAAGATTAATCAAGCAGCTTTTGCTTAATAGTTACTCGTAATAGTTTCCGTCCAATTTAATATAGTTTGGAAATTATCAGGGTTTTATATATATGATTTATTCGATAGATTTATTTATTTGATATTATTTTCTGACATAACTCGGTACTGCTATTTTTAATGACCAATAGGTAAATACCATTTTTTATTTTATTTCCTGACTTATCCTTACCATTCCAAACAATCCTACTCCGACCATTCAGTTTTCGTATTAAATTTCCACAGATATCAAAAATCTTGATACTAAAATTGCCTGGAAAACTTATTGTTGTTGAGTATTGAAATGGGTTGGGCGATATCTTTAGTTTGCTATCAACATGAACTAATTTATCTTCTTCAATACCTAATGTCGCAGTCGCATAACAAAAACCAGCTGCAGTTTCATACCACATACGATAACCTGTACCATCAAATACAACGTCCGGTGCCCATGGACCGCTAGAATCAACTGCCGGATTATATGGCGGTGTCAAAGTTGAGAGAACTGGATTGCCTGAATACTTTGTCCAATTTATACCGTCGTTAGAAGTCGCAAAGCCAATTCTTATTGTATCATAACGACCATTTGTCAAATCCGCTTCAGATAATGCTGAATACCATAGCTCAAATCTATTATTTCGCTGAATAACTGCCGGTACACCGACCCACATATCATCCCAGGTTCCTGATGGTCCTATACTTAAAACAGGATTATTTATATATTTTGTCCATGTTATCCCATCTGGAGAAGTCGCATAGCCGATTTTTATTCTCCAGTCATAACCAACTCCTGTATACCACATCTTATAAATTCCATTATCGTAAATAACTGCCGGTGATTCTATCCATCGACCATCCCATTGCACGCTGTCGCCTTTGGTCAATACTGGATTATTTACATATTTGGTCCAATTTATACCATTAGCTGAACTCGCAAGTCCAATCGCAGCATTATGCGGTGGCGATGTATCAACATCATCTCCAAAATAGTATAATTTATAATCGGTCGGAGTCCTGACAATCTCTGGTGTATCCAACCATTTTGAATCCCATTGTCCAGCACTTCCAATGTTAAGCACAACTGCCCCATTTTGATACTTTGTCCAATTGATGCCGTCAGTCGAATAAGCATAAAGTATTCGACCACGATGGTCAATTCCTGCTGCTGCATACCACATTTTGAATGTATCATTTTCCATAATCACGGTTGGCTGTCCGATTGCATAAAACTCAGTAATGAGATTGATATGAATCATAACCGGATTATTACTATATTTGGTCCACGCGGTCTGCCCTTCTGATAAATTGAGAAAACATATTAATAAACATAAACTACCAGTAATAATTTTATCCATACGATAAAATAGCAAACTTATTCATAACGTCAAGTAAAATCTCAGCTTAATATTTTTATAGTTGACATAAGAGGTATAAAGTTTATAATTATTGATTAAACTATTTAAAAGGGAAAAATGCCAAATTCTAATTTAGATAAGCTGATTTTACAGCTAAATAAGATAAAAAAACAGATAGATATTATTGACAAGACACCCGCAGAAGTTATTGCTCTTAAACCGTATGAATTTGACAATCAAATAACTGAAATTAAGAAAACATTGACTTCTGCACCTTTTATCGATCTGCTTGGTGAAACTACACTCTATAACGAGATAAAGGTTTTTTGTGACCAGGAACAAGAGAAAGTCAATAAATTTAAGGAAGAATTCCATTTTGGTCTGGGCACAAAACTGAAAGAACTTTTTACTGGTTTTGGTGAACTAAAAGGTCAGCTGCCTGTTTTAAGAATTAAATTTTATACAATCAGATTTGATTTCAGTAATGGTGAAGCGGTAGTCTGGTGGGGACCGGAAAAAGAACTAATTAAAAAAGTGACCCTTGAAGCAGAAGTTATTTATCAAACCATCACAACATTTGATAAGTCATTAAGCAGTATTTGGAAAACACCTGAAGATTTTACCAAGATACTGAAATCAGCTTACCAACGCTTCATAAAAATTAACAATCTCGATTCTAGCGCTAAGATCGGCCTTTTAGAAATATTAACCGAATGTGTAATACTGATTCAAAACCGAAGTTTTCAATCTGACCCGACCAAAAGTCATTTTACTGACTATTCGCGAATCCAATATAGTTGTGATTTATATAAAATGAAGACAACCGCCCCGCAGCCAAATGTTCAATTAGCTGTTGCCACTTTTGCGATTACCGAAGACCGTACTAAATCACTTTGGGTGCCGGATAATGAACAGGGTGACGGTACCTATTATCAGTCAATCGCATTTAAGGAATAAATGAATACAAGACAGGCACTTTCAATCATTAATAAACTCGGCAGTACCGGCACGCCGCCAGAATTCGGCGTTGAAGAATTCACGATCGGGCTTGAAAAATATCTAACGGTTGTTGACCAGGAATATTTGAACGGCATCCTAAAGAATTACCATCTTTCATCATTCAAATTGGTGATCGGTAATTATGGTGGCGGCAAAACCCACTTTTTATATTCGGTTCGAAACCTTGCCTTTAAGAATGGATATGTGGTTGTTTATGTTGCCTTAAACCCGACCGAATGTCCATTCGATAAACTGGAGCTGGTTTATAAACAGATTGTCAATAACCTGCAGGTTCCAGCACCAATTACATCAGATGACGAACTGCCAGTGCCAATTACTGGTATCGAAGGATTTATCGAACATTGGTACAATACCGTCAAAGAAAAAATTGACCAGGTTAATGCGATTAATGATTACTTGAATATTCTCAAAGGTGTCGAAAGCATCAGTTTCTTAAATGCGGTTAAAGCTGCGTTTTTCAATTATGCAACCGACAATCAGGAAGAATTTCAGTCAGTTGTCCAGTATCTGAAAGGAGAAGAAATCAGTAAAGATGTGCGAGCCCGTTATCGTATTTCCGAGCGCATTGACAAGTCAACCGCATTTCGGATGATCCGGAGCTTGATCCAATGGATGCACTTAATCGGCTATAATGGTGTGATTTTCTTGTTTGACGAAGCAGAGCGCGGTGTTTCAATGTCGAGCTCCAAAGATAAGCGGCGCGCCCTGGACAACCTGCGTCAGATAATTGATGAATGTGGTAACAGCCGTCTGCCCGGAGCAATGTTCTTTTACGCAATACCTGATGATAATCTGCTGTTGGAAGGTTCGGGTGGCGTTTATGAAGCTTTGAAGCAAAGACTCCGCAGTGCGTTCTCCCAGATTAACCCGGTAGGCGTAAAAATAAACTTGGAAGAACTGGGTATTACACCCGAAGATTTCCTTGTCCGGTTAGGTGAAAAATTAGTAGCGATATTTGAAACCGCTTATTCAATTAAATTCGATGCGGAACTATCTAAGCAGTTAATAAACCATCTTGCTGACGAATCTGCCAAAGCATTTGCCTATGATATAAGTTACCGCCGGTTATTTGTTGTTAGTCTAATCGAATCTTTGCAAAGATTGCGCAATGACCCTGATTCGATAAAATCATTATTATCCAGTTCCAAAGAAGTGCAAAAAGTAATCAAAACTACCGGTAAAAAACTTGAAACCAAAGCAAAACAGGAAGTAACCGAAGCTGAATTTTAACATTCAAATCATAACCAATTTAGCTGTGTATAAATAAATATGGACACACCAAAAAGAATCTCACACCCGGTATTTGGCGCTGGTGAATTATTGTCGATGCGCAAATCATCGGTCGGTACCCAAAATGAGTGCCAGGTCAGATTCGATTCTGGTTTGCAGCTATGGATTCCGTCATCGCGTATTGAAGGAATCGATGAAGAGCTGCATGAAGCAATTACTGAAAATGGTTCGATTATCAAAGGTGAAGCATTAAAAATTAAGGCGCATCGGATGATTGAGGCGTTCCGCTTGGGTATTGTGCCAACCCAGGATGTTGCGGATTTTACCTTTGGGCGTGAACGCGAAATTAATATGGTCTCATCGGCTCTTACCAGTTTAGCCAATGGTAAAGGTGGTGTTATTGTTATGGAAGGCGAATATGGAACTGGCAAATCACATTTCTTGGAATATGTCCGCGCCCAGGCGATTAAAAATAAGTTTATTGTCAGTTCCACCCAGTTGTCTACTGAAGAAAACCAGCCCGCCCGACCAAAACGGATTTATCGGGAACTGATCGCCAACCTCAGGTACCACGATATTACCAAGGAAAATACTAATGGTAATGAATTCGGTTTTCGTGATCTTATGCGGTATGCATCAAAGAATTATCAATCACCTAATTATCTTGGTATCCGCGACCATCTCTTTTTTGCTCCTTTACTTTCGCGGATAAATAAGATTGACAATCACAGCTTGAAATCTGAGGTTTTCTGGCAGTGGATTGAAGCCGAAAGCACCAAGGAATATGCAATTGGCAGTTCCAACAAGTCGGATAAGTTTTACGCACCTTACCGGATTTCCGGTGGCTGGAATATTCCGGCCCTTTATGATTTCTCGACCGCCGCTGATTTTTACTGTTATCTAATATCCGGTCTTTCTTATCTTAGCCGAAGTTTAAACTACAACGGTCTTGTCTTGTTATTGGATGAAATCGAAACTATCGCATTTTTATGGAATAATTTCTTGTTTGAGCGAGGTATAAATTTCCTGGAAGGTTTAATCCGCATGGCGCAGAATGACCCGTTATTAAAGAAAGTAAATTCTCAGATGCTACACAATCAGGTCCGACCGACGCCATATATTTACAAAGACTCATACGTACTTTTGATTCTGGCAATGACACCTGAACCATCTACCAACCGCTTAAAAACACTCGCGTATAATCAGTTAAATTTATTTCCTTTAGAAGATGTGCATTTAAAATCCTGCTTTGAGACTTTGGTCAAGTATTATAAAATCGCCTTCCCTGATTTTGTCTTGCTCGAGCCGACCAAGAAACGCATTTTATCCAATGCTTTGATGCATCAGGATAATGGCATCAGGTTCTTTATAAAATTCTCAGTTGAGAGCTTAGACGCTTTAAGAGTTAACCGAAAATTAGCCAGCAACTGAGCGTTTATGGCTAATCCTTTTAAAGAACTCCTGCCCAGAACATATTATGCATTTTTCGGACATTTTCCCCGCCTCACCTCAGTTCAAGAACAAACCATACCCGAAATAATGTCGGGTAAAGATGTCTTAGTTGTCTCGCCGGCCGCATCCGGTAAAACCGAGGCGGTAATCGCACCGATGATTGAGCAGGCATTAAAACAAGGCGCTGACCGTTTTGCGATTATCTATATATCACCAACCCGCGCTTTGGTCAATGATTTGTATCGTAGATTGAATTACGCGGTAGAATCTTTGGGATTATCAATCGATCGAAAAACCGGCGACTACCCGACGATTGATGAAAAGAAACTGCCATTCATTTTAATCACTACGCCCGAATCATTCGATTCGATGCTCTGCCGTCATCCCAAAATTTTTGCAAATCTCTCAGGTGTAATTTTAGATGAACTGCACCTGTTAAATAACACGCCGCGCGGTGACCAGCTGAGGATCCTTTTAACCCGCTTGGAGCGGATGCGACAAAGTACTGGTCAGACTACAAAACTGCATTATGCTGCCCTGTCCGCAACCGTTGATGATTTAACTATGGCAAATCGATATTTTCCTGAACCGAGCAATATTTCGGTCATCTGTGTCAGGCAAAACCGAGAGATTAACTATCAATTAATTTCCGGACACGAGAATTTCATCCCGAATCTGATAAACCATTTTATCCAGAATGACTATCGAAAGATTCTCTGGTTTTTCAATGCCCGCAGTCTGGCCGAAGGTTTTTTACAGACCTTAAAACAGAAACAGACCGCATATCCAATCTGGGTGCACCATTCTTCTCTAGCACGTAAAGAACGCGAGCAGATTGAATATCTGATGAACACCGAGTCACGCGGTATTCTGTGCGCGACATCAACTCTGGAACTTGGAATTGACATCGGTGATGTTGACTGCGTTGTCCAGTATCGTCCGCCCTTTAATATCAGCTCGCTGTTGCAGAGAATCGGTCGTGGCAATCGGCGCAGGCAGAATTGCCTTTATGCAATTGGCATTTATCTCTCAATCATTGATAAAATATTATTCGAACTATTCTTCGAATGCGCCAAGCAGGGAACATTATATGAGCATTCCTATTCCGCCTGTTTATCAATTTTACCCCAGCAAATTTTCTCTTATGCATTTCAAAGAAGGCGGATTGGTTTAACCACCGATGCGTTTGATAATATCACAGCAGAATATTTCAATGATACAAGTAACGTCAAAAACGAAGTTTTCAATTATCTGGTGAGTCAGGATTATTTAAAACCCCAAAAATCTGGCATCTATTTTCTGACCGAAAAACTGGAAAGGAAAGTTGAATATGGCAAGATTCATTCCAATATTCAGGAAAAAAGTTTTGGCTCATATTCAGTTTATAATGCTGAAACCGGCACATTTTTAGGGCAGGTATTTTATTTAAGCGAGCGTTTTATTCTGGGCGGAAAAACCTACGAGCTTTTGCGAATCGAAGAAAAAGAAAAACGGGCATTTGTTAGGTTTCTGAAAGATGCATCTGGCACAACCAAAGTATTTGAAGGCACTGGCACAATCGGCTATCACTATAAAATTATCCCCCTGTTCTTAAAAAAACTCTTTCCCAAGTATGCGGATAAAATTGACGGCTTTCCTTATTTCATTGAGAATAAGCAGGTGCATATCATCCACCTTTTAGGCGGCCTTTATACTTATATTCTGAAGAGCGCCCTGCACAAAGAAGATTACAAAGTTACTGATGTTTCTGGTTTGATGTTCATCTTTCCCCAACCCAAATCCGGTCCAATCTATTTCCCTCTACCTTCAGAATCAAGTATTCGAGAAGTGATTGAACAGAATCTCTTGAGATTTGAAGACAACTTGGGTTCCGGTGCATTTTTTCGCTTCCTGCCCAAAGAACTTCAGGTCGAAGACCATTATCGCGCATTAGATATGGCAGGATTACTTGAATTTATCCATTCTCAAAATTTAACGCAACTTGAGCCCAAAGCCTGGCTTGACTTTGAAAATAGTCAGCAGGCAGAATCATCCGACAAGACTGAAAAATAAACATCCTGTTTCAAACAATATTGACAATGTGTAAGATATGTATTATGTTAAGGTGATGACTAAGCCCATTTTTATCATAATCTTAGTTGGTTTTTTCGTATCTGTTCTGAATGCCCAGATGACCTGGACTCTGGCAACAGATAGCGCTGATTGGGTTGGAAGACATTCACATTCATCAGTTATTTTTGATAATAAAATCTGGGTTATGGGAGGTTATAGCTTAAATGGATTAAAAAATGATGTCTGGTATTCATTTGACGGGACAAATTGGACACAAGCAACTTCTTCCGCAGGATGGTCTGCACGAGATTTATTTACCTCAGTCGTTTACGATAATAAAATATGGATAATGGGTGGAGGTCGTCCTGGTGGTTATAATAATGATGTTTGGTATTCGACCAATGGTTCAGATTGGGTACAGGCAACCACAAGTGCTAACTGGTCAGCAAGGTTCGGTTTTCCTGCAATTGTTTTTGATGGTAAAATTTGGGTGCTGGGTGGTGGTGGTAACAGCGGTTTAACCAATGATGTATGGTATTCAACCAATGGTATAAACTGGACACAAGCAACTGATTCAGCTCCTTGGTCAGGCAGATTTTGCCACAGCTCAGTAGTATATAATAACAAAATATGGGTGATTGGTGGACTTGATGGCAACAATAAAAATGATGTATGGTTTTCTGCCAATGGCATTGATTGGACTCAAGCGACTGCATCAGCAAACTGGAGTGCAAGATATAATCACACATCGCTTGTCTTTGATAATAAGATGTGGGTTATTGGTGGTTGTGAGGGGTTTCCATATTTTAAAAATGATGTTTGGTATTCGACTGATGGTGCAAACTGGACTCAAGCTACACCATCCGCTACCTGGTCTGCACGCGATGGTCATACATCAGTTGACTTTAATAATAAGATATGGGTTATTGGTGGCTACGAAAGTATGTCCAATTTTGGAACTGATGTTTGGTATTCTACAGGTATTGGTATATTCGAACAGACAAACGGTTCAATAAATAAAGCTGATATATTCAACATCTATCCAAATCCGATAAGAACAGATTTTATGATTAATGTTCCGATAAATCAAAATGGAAAAACATTGAAAATATTTGATGTTTCGGGAAAATTAGTAAAACAAGCAAAAATCAATGAACCTTTAACCAGGATCTCAATGCAAAGAATAAAAGACGGGGTCTATTTCCTTAGTTTAGAAGGAAACAAGCAAGTCAAGAAAATAATCAAGCAAAAATAAATTCTATTAAAATCAGCTAAAAGTATTTCAAGATTTTGTGAGATATATTTTTATTGAATTGGATTTTCGGGCATTTGTGGAACTCAGCAAAATCATTTAATACCTGAGCAAATGCTGGACCGAATCGCTTATATTCTATTCGTTGATCGTGCAAATGCAGATTCTGGATAAGAAAAGTCTCATTAGCTCGGTCAGCTTTCGGGTCAAGCAAACCAACTAAATTACCCTGCCACAAAATCGGCAAACTGAAATAACCATATTTTCTCTTATGTTTCGGAACATAACATTCCAGAGTATAATCAAAGTCAAATATCGCTTTGATTCGATTTCTTATGATAACCAGATTGTCAAACGGCGAGAGAAAATGAACTTCATTTCCTAAATCTGTCTTATCTTTGTTTAATCTCACTAAGTCCTTGGTCAAAATAAAATAAGGATTTTTTAGACTCTCAATTTCAACTTGCTCAATCTCCCCTGCTTTTTCAAAAGATTTCAAATAAGGTGTTAAATTCTTTTTAATCGAAATATAATTACGAATATCATATTCATTTGCCACACCCATCGCCTGCAAAGCCCGTTTGATAAAAAATTGTCTCTCTTCTTTATCTTTTGGCAATGTTGTATAAGTTCCTTTAGGAAGTACCCGCTCGGTCAGGTCATAGATTCGCTGGAAGCTTCTTCGTTCTTTCACCATCAAAATTCCCTGCCAGAATAAAATCTCTAAAGCCATCTTGGCTGGTTTCCAATCCCACCACGGACCGCGTTTGCGATTGGGTTCGTCCTCAAAATCACTAGCGCTTAAAGCTCCTTCTTTTTCAATCCGTTTTTTCACTATTTTCAGCACTGCACGGTTTTTCTCTACCCAATTATAAATCCATGAACCATAAACATGTTTTTGTTTCATCCGTGGTAGATAATACCGATAATCTTTCATTGGTACAAATGACGCGGCATGCGCCCAATATTCAAATATCTTTTTATCTTTTGCTTGTAGATCGTATAGATGTTTGTGTTCGTAATTCGGATTCCTGTTATAAAGAACGAGATGATGCGACCGTTCAATCACACTGATTGTATCAATCTGCACATATCCGAGCTGGTCAATAACTTTGTAAGTGCCCGCTTTACCCTTTGGTAATTTTGTTTCAGTCAGCAATTGCTTTTGAATAAAAAGTTGTCGCGCTTGTATTAAAGAAATTTTATACATTTTTAATATATTCCTCGTATTCTATTTCTCAATATTATACTGCTATTTTAATATCCTTACCCATTACAGCAAACCAAAGCGTGCCCATCACACCAAACATAGCGGCGATTAATAAATTCGAGTATGGACTGTATCGCCATAAATATGCACCTCCAAAAGCAGCAAAGGATACGAGCACATCGCGGATAAGATAATAAAGACCAAAGGCAGATGCTTTTGCACCCTCTGGTGCTAAATCCATAATAAGTGCTTTTCTGGTCGGCTCACCAAACTCCTTTAGTCCACGTATGACAAAAGCGATAACTAAAAGCCATATTGTCTTGCTAATCATCAGGAACAACGGGAAACAGGTAAATATTGCAAAGGTTATCAAGACAAATGGTTTTTTCCTGCCCTTATCCGCTAAATATGCGACCGGGACGTAGACCAGCATCGCGGTAATCATCTCGATTGCGGTCAGCACCCCAAACTGCAATGCGCTTACATGATGCGTAATAGTTTTCATTGCCCAGATAACAACAAATGCATAAGGTATCTGTTCGCAAAACCTGATTAATATATCGGACACGAGCAGATATTTCATTGAAATTGTCATCTGCTTAAATAATCGAAATGGGTTAGGCTGTGGTGTATATCTTATCTGGCTTTCTCTGATTAGAATCTGCTGCATTATCGCTGCGATTACTGCCATTGCTAAAGCAACCAAAAACGCATAACGCACACCGACTACTTCGCCCCATTTACTAATGAAAAAACCTCCTAATAGCGGACCTAAAGCCATCGGCACTCTTCTAACCAGCGAGTGCATCGAAACACCCATTGTCCGTTTTGTCGTAGGCAGCACTTCGGCAATCAGACTCATTGATGCCGGTAAAGAAATTGCTGACCATGACAAAAAGAGCACTGCCCCGAAAATTGCAGAAATCCACGTAGGCACCAATATTACAATCAAGTAACCAGCAATCGACATACCATTAAAAATTATTAGAGCGCGTTTGGTCCCGAATTTATCCGATAGATAACCGCCAGGGAATGAATAAAGAGCGGATAAGAGATTGGTCAAGCCATTTAATACTCCGATTGAGATTAATCCACCGCCTAATGCCAAAAGGTATATAGGTAGAAAACGTTCTGCCATCCTTTCGCCCATTCCCACCAGGATAACCATTGTGAGAATGCCCACTATATTCCGCCGGAGTCCTAAAAAATGAATTGCTTTGGAAACTGCTTCTTTTAACTTAGTCAACACAGGTTAGACTTTCGCAATCTGAAACCGACACCACGCATAAAGCGCATCATATACTTCAAACTGATATTTTAGATTTTCATTGTCATCAGGAAAGCGAATACTATATCCGAATGCAATTGCCTCAAGACCAGCTGCGATTGCATCATGCTCTAAAGAATGAGTGTCAGCAGCATTAATAATCTTTACCATTCGCTCTAATGCTTTATCTTTCAGACCATATTTATCGATTATTGCCTCAAATGAACACTTTGAACCATGATGCCCTAATTCGACGTTTGGTGCATCAAATGGAATTGTTCCTTCTCTTTTTACGGTCTCCTCGATTTGATTCGCTGACACAAATAAAAAAGTCGCATCCGAGTCAATAAATCTTTTAATTAACCACGGACACGCAACTCGGTCAACGTGGATGTGTGAACGTGTAACCCACTTCATAAATACTCCTTTCATAAAAAAGCTTGTGAGCTTGTTTTAGTGCTACTTTGTCATGCATAGATTGTAATATATTAGTATATGTCCTTTTGTCAATATAAATCTGTTGACCATATATCTTTCTCGCTTTATAATTAAACCAAATAAATAAGCCACAGATGAACACAGATAATCAAAAAAGAAAAATAATTACGTATTCTTTTATCTGTGAATATCTGTGGCACTTTTCCGGAGGTATTTAATGAAAGATATTAGATTAGAACGTTGGGCAAATGTTTTAGTTAATTATTCGCTGGGTGTAAAAAAAGGTGATTTATTCCAGATTAAATCAAGATATATGGCAGACCCTTTGATTCATGAAGTTTATCGCCTGGCTTTACAAAAAGGCGCAAACCCTTATGTTACCTATTTTGGCGAGGGTTTGAACGAAATATTCTATAAGGAAGCGAGCAAAGAACAGCTCGAATTTTTATCCGATGTTGAGAAACTTGAGATTGAGAAGATTGATAAGTATTTATATATAATTTCTGAATACAATCAGAAAGCTTTATCAAATTATGACACCAAAAAATTAAGTCTGAGACGCAAAACAACTGGTTATTTACTGGAAAGACGGTTAGCTCGCGCTGCTAAAGGTCTGATGCATTGGTCTTTGACCGCTTATCCGGATAATGCACAGGCGCAGGACGCGGAGATGTCTTTGGATGAATATACCGAATTCATCTTTGCGGCGGGGTTTCTCAATGACGCAGACCCGATTAAAAAATGGCTGGTTTTGGCTCAGGAACAGCGACGGTTGGTCAAAATCTTCTCCAAAATGAAGAAAATCCGCATCAAGGCAAAAGATACTGATTTATCCTTGTCCGTGCAGGGTAGAAAATGGATAAGCTGTGAAGGAAAAGAAAACTTCCCGGATGGCGAAGTTTTTACCACGCCTATAGAAGATTCAGTCGAAGGTCAGATTTATTATTCATTCCCATGTTTGTATTCTGGTCGGGAAGTTACCGATGTCCGGTTGCGATTCAAAAAAGGTGTTGTGGTCGAAGCCAAAGCATCAAAAGGTGCGGATTATCTGAAATCGATGATTGGGATGGACGCTGGTGCCAAGCGAATCGGTGAATTCTCATTTGGTACAAATTATGGCATTACCCGATTTGTCAAGAACACGCTCTTTGATGAAAAAATCGGCGGTACAATTCATCTGGCATTGGGTTCCTGTTATCCTGAAACCGGCGGCAAAAATAAATCGAGCTTACACTGGGATATGGTCTGTGACTTAAGAAAAGATGCCGAAGTTATCGCTGACGGCAAAGTAATTTATCGGAATGGTAAATTTTTGATATAGTTTGTAAAAGAACCTTTTCTTATCTTGACAATGTCTAATAATGTGATAAACTGAAAGGCATTATGACAACTTTTTATTCACCGGTCGAAGTAATCGAGATGGCAGTAAAAACCGAACAGACCGGTCAAGAGTTTTATTCAAACAACGCGAAAAAGACTAAATCAAAACAATTATCCGAATTATTCCGATTTCTTGCCGGCGAAGAAGAAAAACACGCCAAAACATTTAAAGGTCTGTATCGAACCATAACTGAAAGCCCACAAGCAATCGCATACAATTTCGATGACATGCAGCTTTATTTGAAAGCGATAACCGATTCTAAATTCTTTCTCGGCAGTAACAAGGCGCTGAGCTATATGTCGAAAGTCAAAACTTCTCAGGCATTATTGGATTATGCGCTTGCTTTTGAAAAAGAGACAATGCTATTTTACATCGAGATTGGTAATTTAGTTAAAGCAAAAGATAAAAAATTAGTTGACAAAATCATCGCGCAGGAAAAAGAGCATATTAAGAAACTATCAGCGATGAAGGAAGTGATATAACACCATGGCAGAAACCGACCCAATTAGAGCATTAGAAATAGCACTTAGTACCGAAAAGAACGGGCTTAAAACCTATATTGATTTCGCATACCGCACCAAAGACGAATCCGGCAAGAATATGTTTATCCGCCTTGCTGCCGATGAATTCGAGCATATGGCAATCTTAGAAAAACAGCGCGAAAGCATTCAGGAAAAAGAATGCTGGATTTCGGTCAAGCTGGAAAAATCAGAGATTGAGAAACTCACTCCCGCATTAAAAGATAAGATAAAAAAGGTTAAGGGCACTGAAGGTCTTGACCAGATGTCTGCCTTGCGCACTGCTTTGGATATGGAAGAACGCGCTATCAAATTCTATGGCGAACAGCAACAGATTAGCACTGACCCGAAAGCAAAAGATATGTATTTGCGTCTCGTCAATATGGAACAGGCACATTATGAGCTGATTCAGGCTGAAATCGACTACATTGATAAAACTGGTTTCTGGTTTGACTTGAGAGAATTTTCATTGGAAATCGAATAATCTAGTTATGTACTCAGAAAAAGTAATGGACCATTTTCGCAATCCCCGCAACGTCGGCGAGATTGCGGATGCTGATGGTGTCGGTGAAATCGGCAACCCGGTTTGCGGTGATATGATGACTTTTTATATTAAAGTCAAAGACAACCGATTAGTTGATGTGAAATTCAAGACATTCGGCTGCGGTGCAGCAATCGCTGTATCCAGTATGGTTTCAGAAATGGCGATTGGCAAGACTTTGGAAGAAGCCAAGAAAATTACCAATGCCGATGTTGCAAAAGAACTCGGCGGATTACCACCGAACAAACTGCACTGTTCAAATTTAGGTGCCGACGCTTTGCATAGAGCGATTGAAAATTATCTCAATAAACAAAAAGCCCAGGCACAAACTGCTCCTGAAGCCCAAAAACCGGAAGCCCAAGCATGTGTTTGTCCATATTGTAAACAACCGGTTGCTCCAAAAGAACCTTATTGTAAACCCTGTAATGTCAAGTTGCAGAAATGTCCGCATTGTCAGAGCATGATTGCCCAGACCGCAAAGGTCTGCCCTAAATGCGCTAAGGCATTATAATTCTATTAGTATAAATTTTAGGAGGCATTATGGCGATTGTTGATATCAGTGTTGTCCCAATTGGCACAAAAAATACCAGCCTTCACGATTATGTCAAGAAAAGTATCGCACAGATTAAAAGAAGCGGTTTAAAGTATCATGTCAGCCCGATGGGGACTTCGATTGAAGGTGAACTTTCGGATATTTTCGAACTGATTCTCCAGATACATAAAGCCCAAGTAAGAATGGGCGCCAAAAGACTTTTAACAACCGTGAAGATTGACGACCGTAGAGATAAAAAGCAGACAATGGAAGATAAAATCAAAGCGGTCACATAATATTTGACCTTCTAATCCAATTCAGTTATAATTTTAGTTAATGCGTTTACGTATAAAAGTAATATTTTTATTGCTAATCATCAACTCCAGTTTCATCTGGGCTCAGGCACAACTCAAGATTTATTGCATTGATGTAAACACTGGCAGTTCGGCTCTTATCATATCACCGACTAATAAATATGTGCTAATTGACGCTGGAATGACCAATTATGGTTCAAGTACGGTTTACCCCTATTTGCACAACTTAGGCATAACCCATCTTGATTATACAATCGCAACCCATTATCACGAAGACCATATCGGCGGAATGGATGAAGTAATTTATGCTTTAAGCGGATATGGCAGAAATGATTCAATATTGAACTATTGTTATGACCGCGGTGATAGCACTCCTCCATCTAATGATATATACACTGGATATACGTCGGCTGCCAGTTCCAAAAGACGGGTTATCGGATTAGATGAAACTTTAAATCTGGGCGGCGGTGCCTTTATGTTTTGTATTGCACGAAATGGTCATGTTATGAATGGTACTGGCGTAACCCCGTCAACTGGTGAAAATTATCGTTCCTGTGCATTCATTTTAGTTTATTGTAACTTTCGATTTTATATTGGCGGTGATTTAACTGGTAATCCGGTATCAGGTGACCCGGATGTTGAAACCAAAGCTGCAGTTGTTACCGGCGATGTAAATGTATATGTTGCGAATCACCATGGTGGTAGAAACAGCTCGACCACAGTATTTTTGGATTCGCTTCGTCCTGAAGTTGCGATATTTTCTCAGGGCACAATACCGAGTAATAACGGTCACCCGCATCAGGAAGCGATTGACCGGTTAGTCGCTCATAATACTTATATGTATCAAATGAATGACAATCCGACCGGTGGAGTTATTCCGACTGGTCATGGTCGAATATTAAACACTACTGCAGTAGTCATGGTTTATGACACATATTACACGATTAATGGTGATTCTTACACCATCAATCCGAATGGTATTGAATGGGATGAATCACCGCATATTCCATTCAATAGTCAAAACTTCCAATCTGCGACAATTAAATTATATAATATTTCTGGGCGGTTACTCAGAACAAGATTAATACAAAGACCGGCAGACAATATCTTAAAATCATCAAAAGACTTATTTCATAACCTTGCATCTGGTGTCTATTTTTTACACATGACCGCAATTCCTTCAGACCGTCAGTCCGCTTTATATACCAGAACCGAAAAACTTGTCGTATTACCCGGTGAATGAAAATATTAATCTTATCGGTATTGCTCTTAAATATCTTCAGTATAATATCAGCCCAACCGCTCAAAATATATTGTATTGATGTTGATCAGGGAAGTTCGACACTTATCGTATCGCCCGCAAATAAATACATTTTAATTGATGCGGGCGATTATGAAACTGGTTATAACTATGGAGATACAGTATTAAGATTAATTCGAAATTTAGGAATTACCCATTTGGATTATACACTTGCCACTCATTACCACGCTGACCATATTGGCGGTATGCCGACTGTAATTTATGGTTTGAGCGGTTCTGGACATAATGATTCAATCTTACACTATTGTTACGACCGAGCCGATACTTATACAACAACACAATACATTTATTATAAAAATGCGGTCGCGGGTAAACGAAGGACTATCGGAATCGGGGAAACAATTGACTTGGGCGGCGGCGCGTTCATGTTCTGCGTTGTAAGAAATGGCAGAACATTGCTTGGTGATACTGTCATTCCGAGTGACGAAAACGACCGTTGTATTGGTATGGTTTTAAAATACGGTTCTTTTAAGTTAAGTATTGATGGTGATTTAGCTGGTTATAATAGTGGCGGGTATCGTGATTTAGAAACAAAAATTGCGCCAATCGTTAGGAATGTCAATGTATTAATAGTCAACCATCATGGAAGCAGATACAGTACGAACAATGTGTTTCTGGATTCATTACGACCACAAGCTGCTACTATATCAATGGGGGTTTATCCACCAAATACCTATGGTTTCCCCAAGCAAGAAGTAATTAATCGCTTAGTCAATCACAATACGTATATTTACCAGATGAATAATAATTCCACTGGTGGAACAATTCCATCTGGTCATGGTCGTATTCTCAATACTACTGCTGCGATAACTGTTTATAATACATATTATACGATTAATGGTGACTCTTATACGCTCAATCCGAATGGTATTGAACAGAACACACCATCAAATATTCCATTGAGCATCCAAAACTTCCAATCTGCAACAGTTAAAATATATAATATTTCGGGAAGATTAATTCTGACCAGATTAATCCAAAGACCGTCAGAAAATTTACTGAATAAGCCGAATGACTGGTGCAAAAACCTCGCTTCTGGCATCTACTTTTTACACATTACCGCAGTACCCTCAGACCATCAATCGCCTTTGTATGCCAGAACCGAGAAAGTTATTGTTTTACCTTATAACTGAACATATTGATTTTCAACTGACAATAATAGATTACTAAATACAATAAAGGATAAAATTTTATACAGGTTAAAATTGACTAACCAAAAAATGGGAGTTAAAATTTGTATTGTGGATATTAAACGTAGGGTATTAATTCTATCAGCATTCCTCTTAATCTTTTCTAATATAATATTTGCTCAACAACTCAAGATATATTGTATTGATGTTAATACGGGCAGTTCAACGCTGATTGTTTCCCCAGCCAACAAATATATATTAATTGATGCAGGTGAGTATACAAATTTTTATGGTGACACTGTTCTCAATTATATCAGAAGTTTAGGTATTACCCATTTGGATTATACAGTCGCTACTCATTATCATAGTGACCACATTGGTGGAATGCCAAGAGTAATTAATGGATTAAGCGGCGGAGGCGGAAATGATTCGATATTACAATGGTGTTACGACCGCGGTGATACTTATACAACCTATCAATATACTAATTATAAAAATGCAGTTGCGGGCAAACGCAGAACAATCGCATTAGGTGAAACAATAGATTTAAGCGGTGGTGTGAAAATGGTTTGTATCGTAAGTAATGGAAAAATAGTAAATGGTGATAGTGTCGCATCATTACCGCCAGATAATGAAAATTATCGCTCAATTGGTTTTGTTTTGACTTTTGGTACCTTTAAATTCTGGGTTGGGGGTGATTTAACTGGTACTGGTGGTGAAAGGGATGTAGAATCAAAGGTTGCACCTATTGTTAGAAAAGTTGATGTCTATGTTACTAACCACCACGGTAGTACAAACAGTTCTTGTGAAACATTCTTAGATTCACTTCGTCCAGAAGCTGCAATTATTTCTCAAGGAGTTGACCCCACAAATAATGGCCATCCACATCAAGGGTGTTTAGACCGTTTAATTGCACATAATACTTATATTTATCAAATGAACGCTAATCCCAGCGGTGGCACATTCGATACTTTAACTCAAGGTCGCATCTTAAATACAACTGCTGCGATTACTGTTAATACTTATAATTATATTATTAATGGTGATACATATCAGCTTAGCGGTGTAAGGCGAGATGGTTATTGCCAGCAGATTTCAGAACCGACTGATACAATTCCTGAGGGCACTATTGTAACACTCAAAGCCCTGATTAAAAACCTTGGCAATATTACCGACTCGTTTTTGGCAAGATTTAAAATTGGTTCGGTTTATAATCGGATCAAGTCAATATCAAGCTTAGCACCCAATGACACAATAACCGCAATATTTGATACGACCTGGTCTAGTATACGCGGCAATTATCTTGTCTCGTGTTCGACCGAAGTACCAAGAGATACAAACCGCACCAATGATAAAAAATATCTGAACCTGACTGTTGCTTATTATGATGCAGAACTGAAAGATATTCTAATCCCAATCGCCAATGATACATTTTTAACTACTGAATCAATTGCGCCAAAAGTAATCGTCAAAGATAATTCACAGTATAGTTATTCAACACTCGCTAAAATATATTGTCTGATAAAGGGAACAAGCACTATTTATTCTGATTCAATCCAGCATCTGCTTATTCCCGGCGGAACTGACACCTTCACCTTCACTAAAAAACCGCTGACTGGTGTCAATCAAGGTAATTATGTTTGCTCAACCTGGGTCACAAGAATCAATGATATGAATCCGAGTAATAATAAGAAATCTCGCCAATTTTATATTAAAACTCCGCCGACAACCAATCCGGGTTGGGAAGATTTAGGGCAATCGCGGAATATACCGCAATTAAAAGGAGTCAAAGGTGGCGGTTCATTGGTTACAGTCATCGACGGTGATATTTATGCGCTCAAGGGGAATAATACCAAAGAGTTTTATATGTATGATATCATCGTTGAAAACTGGAAGACAAAAGAAACTATCCCCAATGTCTCTGCGTCAATCCGAAAGCGTGTGAATAAAGGCGGGGCATTAACTTATAACAATTTTACCAATACAATTTATGCAACAAAAGGTAACAACACCTTAGAATTCTGGG
>CAIPLT010000011.1 GCA_903865935.1 Caldifarciminota bacterium | reverse complement strand
CTCTGGTTATTAAAGCAACCTCTGTAACCCATCCGACTACAACACAATTATTCAGCTTTTTACTTCAGGGGGCATATTAATGAGCGAATTTGATAGTATTGGAAATACCGCTT
Source organism: Caldifarciminota bacterium (assembly GCA_903865935.1). Taxonomy (GTDB): domain Bacteria; phylum Hydrothermota; class Tepidihabitantia; order Tepidihabitantales; family CAIPLT01; genus CAIPLT01. Next base: position 2,873 of record CAIPLT010000011.1, on the reverse strand, counting down.
ATAATAAATATCAAGGTTTACCGAAATTGGCATATACCTGTATCAGTCGTCTCTTGGATGTCAATGAGACTATTTTTAAGTTGCTTTATTATGATGGCCCGGATGCCTTGGATCAATCCAACATAAGTGCTGCTCAAAAAAGAGCACTCATATTCAAGGGACAGGAGAAAATGGAGGATTATCGTATCTTCATGGATTCCGGTCAATCGGATGCCTGGACAACTGAAACAACGGTGCTCTGCATCTATCCTTATGATATCAATCCTTTGAATAGAACGGTTGGTGTAACCACCATGGCATTCGAAGTTTACAGTCATTACAAAATCAACCATCTCAATAATTATACCACCCGTATCGATACCATCATTCAACAACTTATCTACGAATTCAACGGTTTTAATCTTGGAGAAGTAGGCAGACTTGAATTTGATAATCGGATGGGCGGAATAGCACAAAAGATGAATTCCAAAGGTGTGACTCCTTATAAGGGGAAATATTTGCTAATGAGTACCAAGAGCGCAACCGGAATTCAAGGAACAGGAGCAATATAATGCAAAATTATGACAGGCTCTATGCACTTGATGAACCTGTTCCATACAAAAATATTAAATTATATCCAGTCAAGGTAAAGGATTATGACACGTTTTATCGTTGTATCCAATCTTTGACTTTAGAGAAAAACAGTATTCCGGATAAAAAGATATTGAAAATGTCCTATTTGGAATATTTATATCATCTGCACATAGAGAATAAAGAAATAGACTATTTGCTTTTATTGGACTATTTACTGAAATTATGTATAAAAGATGATGAAGTAAGAATTAATTATTACTTTGACAGAATTACTAAAAAACCAGTGTTAAAAATAGGCCATAGAGTTTTGGATGCAAATGGAAAAGAAATCCCAAATGAGTATGGCATAGAAATAGACGGAGAAGAATTCAACACTCTTGACTTCGATGAAATTCGAATGATTATCTGTAACCAAAATCTGGTAGACTTGGTTGATGAAACCATTCAAAAAGATGTTCGGGATAAGATGGAAGAGGCTCGAAAGATCAAAGCGGGGCTAAATGGAAACAAACCCGCTTCATTTGAGGACACCATTCTTTGTCTGGTTGCCTCGACCAATATGAGTCTCGATCAGGTCTATGAATTGCCCTTGCGTAAATTCATCAAATTATTACAAAGGGTGGATGCAAAATTGCATTACCAGATTTACATGACCGCCGCAATGAGCGGGTTCGTGGAATTCAAGGATAAGTCTGTTTTACGACACTGGATGTCTGATTTAGAGAAAGAAAATAAGAATAGTGATGTGCTATTGGACTTTGATACAGTAAAAGCCAAAGTTTCACCGGGCACATAACGTAAAATTAAAAAGGAGGTTCAAGAAATATATGAATAAAATGCTTACGAGTGTCGCTGATGCCTTTTACTATAACGGCTCAGGTGTTTTACTGTTTAGCGGCAAAGCACTTTTAGACGATAGTGTCACAACTACTGTTGCTAAAACAGAAATACGTGGAGGTAAGGGCAATCAGCTTTTAACCACCTATTATCATACCTCGGCTATGGCATTTAAGATTACAGATACTCAATTTAATCTTAATATGCTGGCAAGTACAACCGGATATAATAATGGTGTTCCCTCGCAGTCTACGAGTGTTTATGCCGAGGAAACTGTTGCCGTAACAACTGGAACGGGCGCTGCGGTTAGTGGCACTCCTCTGACCGTACAAGGCGGTGTTTATGGTTGGGTAAAACTTCCAGATGTGGATAGTTCTGGTAATACTATTACTACGACAGATGCCAGAATCACTTTCGCCGGAGATAAGACATTTACCCTTCCTTCTCCCAACGCCTCATATACTGGAAACGTTTGTGTTCGTTATTATGCCGCTAACGCTGCTGCAACTTATGTAGAAATTCCCGCCAATATTATCCCCATGGTTGGTAGATTGGTTTTGGATGCTCAACTGGTTACAGGCAGCGCATCGAGCACCAGCACCATTGGAAAGGCCGAATTTATTGTTCCAAGTTGCCAATTGAGTGGTGCATTTGCGATTAATATGACCGCCGCAGGTGTTTCGACAACCCCAATTGATGCCGTTGCTTTATCTGATACATCTCTTAATACTGGCGCTTGTACCGATGTTCCTCTTTATTGTAAGGTAATTGAGGTGTTGGATTCGTCCAATTGGTATGATAATGTATTTGCTCTGGGTATTTCTGGTGGTGACTTCGGCCTTACCAACGTTCAAGCAACTAAACAATTGGAGGTTTATGCACTTGCATCATCGGTTGCCCCATTCCCTGCTCCATTAAGTGGATTGGTGTTTGCTTCGGATACAACCGCCAAGGCGACTATTGGTATTACAGGTGCTACGGCTGGATTGGTAACTTATGCCAATACAGGAACTTCCTTGCTGCATGTTTATATTGCTGCCAAGCCGACTATTGAAGATTCTGCCACTGTAACTTGTACTCACGTATAATTTCTTCTTAAATGGGAGGGATATTTTCCCTCCCATATAGGAGTATAAACTATGCCTAGAAAAAAGAATAATATGGATGAGTCAAAAGACATGGAAGAATCTGTGGTGGAACACGAAGATGAAAATGAACCGATAGTTGAAATTAAAAAGAAAGCCTATCGGGTTGTTTTAGTAGCACCAAACAGGATTGTTTATGAAGTTTCACCCAAATTGGGTAATTCAACCACTCCGGATATTTGGAATGGAAAATTGAAGATTGGTGATACAATCTATTTAAACGAGGAATAATACTATGGATATAGACCCGGTATATTTCCTCTATTTAGACCCGTTTCAATGGGCGGTATTATTGGTTTCGTTGGTTGGTGCTGGTTT
>CAIPLT010000010.1 GCA_903865935.1 Caldifarciminota bacterium | reverse complement strand
GCGACGACGAGTGTTCTATAATAAACAATTTACAAATTACCAATAAATTGTATTATATTGCTATGTATTTAGAATCAATTGAGGAGACAAATGTTGTTGACAATACTATTAAATTTACAATAAATATTAAAGCAAATGCTATTAATAAATCTAACAATACTGCTAGTACATCTGCCAGTTTAACTGATACGACTAATACTACTAATGGTATCGGAAATTTTTATGTTTCGTTGTTGGCTGATGCAGTTGATTTAATTTACAAAAATTTATCTAGTATAAATGATTTTGAAAATTGTAATGCTGATACATCAGTGTCTAGTTTTAATCCATTAAATACTTTAAATTTAGTTTCTACTGAAATAATGAAGTTTAAATTTGATATATTAAATTTAAAAGTACCACGACAAGGTGGTCAAACAATTGATGCATTTATAGAATATCAATATATAAATTATTTTGAAAATTTTAACTATGAATATTTGAGAAATTATGTTATTAAAGTATTAACTGATCCAATAGATGTAGATACATATTGGGAAAATCTTGCCATATATATTGCGCAAAATGCTATACAAAATTTCAATAAAATTATTGGCATAAAGGTCAATTTAGTTGTATTAAATAATCCAGATGGGCCGTATCCGGAATATGGTGATCATGGGCCAACATACACGTATGGTGTATTTAATGTTTAAATTAACGGTTAATTTAATGATTAAATTAATTATTAAATTAAAACGACTTGTTTTTGTTGCCCTCTGCGATCTCACCCGTTGCATTGTATTGAAGACAACATTCTTCTAATTTAATATTACAAGAGAGATACTGAGGAAAGAGCAAGGATTATGCCCTCTACAATTACCACCTTATTAGGAAACCAGAAATGAGTGACAAAACGAGAAATGAGTGACAAAAAAAATAGCTTTAATTAAGATAAAATTAACAAGAAATTGGATAAACTATATGTTATATGTTAAATTGGTGGTCCTCTTCTTTTTCTTCAGATCTTTGCGAAGCATTAGATCCAATGACTTGACGAAGCCTATGCATCTCTTCTTCACTGTCGTGCTTCTTCCACTGTTGAAAAGATTTCATACCAGGTGGTCCTTTTTTGGCACATGGACCACAGAATTTTACATTTGGTCGTTCGCGATGAAATATGCTACCATGTATTGGTTCTCCCTTATCATTGGTGCAACCATTTGGGCACGGATATTGTACTCGGTTATTTCTACGCCGTGAGCATTGGGGCGAAGTGAAGTTTTGGACAAAGTGAACGTTTGGTTGCATTACTGGCGCTACTTGGATTTCTGGTGCTAATCTGGTGGCAATTTGTCTGGTGACGTTTGGAACGGATGACACTTCTCCATGACGAACATTTGGCATTTCTTTTGTGATAAAATTACTCAAGCGTGTATATTCTTCTATGGTGAAGTTACTCCAGCTACTGGTGATGATGAAGTTGACTGACATTTTCAAATTTAAATTGAAAGACTTTTAAAGATGAACAGAGCAAAGTTTAAAAACTTAACTTCAATTTTTTTTTGATTCTAAAAAAATTAAAAAAAAATCAAAAAAATCAAAATTAGTTATTAAATATTACAACAAACTATTCTAAATATTCGCTTTATTCCTCGTCATCGCTGCTGTCTATATCCGCCCAACTGAGTGTCCCTTTTCGCAACCCCGCAAAGAGGAGACGGTCCTTCTCAGATCTGGCGGGAAACGGATACGCCGCAGCAACTTGCACGGGTTCATCGTCATCGGACCACGCATCATTTTGGGGCGCGGGAAGAGAAATGGAAAGAGTCTTCACGTGTCCAGTTGAAGGAATTTGTGTAGGGTTAGAAACAATCTTGGCCCAGTTGGCTTGGTGTGGGCGAACTGTGATATTGGGCGATGATAGAGCTGGGAACTCCTCTTGCACCGTCTCGGGTTTCTTCTTCTGAAGCACAACGCGCTTGACTTGCTGTTTTTCTTTTTCTTGTTCAGAATCTGACTCGGAGTCCGAGCAAAGCGCCACAAATCTGCTACCCGCTAGTAATGGGTTGGCTTTGACGGTCACTGTATCGCGCTGCTTTTTGGCTTCTTCCATGTTGCGAATCTCACGCATTTCTTCCTCTTGACGTGCGCGCTGAAATCGCTCCTCTCTTTTTTTAAAATCTGCGAGTCTCTGGCAGAACTTGACGGTATGACCAAGTTCGCAGCAGTATCGGCACTCCTGACTCAGCAGAGTTGGGCAACACACCTTGCCCATTTTATCCTTGACACGATGAGACGTATATACGTCCTCGGACTTACCTGAATCACGGCATACTTTGCAAACAATTGAATTAACTTTGTTTGCCATGATTTTGAATTGAAATGGGTTGATTGAAAATTGATGATTGACTTGACGTCGGTTTTAGCAAGATACTTTCTACAAAATTGGAAAAAAGCATTTCAATTTTTTTTCACAAAAAAATAACCGTTACAATTTGCAATGTACAACTGTAATTGTTGTAAGTAACTTACTAATTAACAGCATATATGCTATATAAAATTTAGCGTATTTTTTGGTAAAATATTTT
>CAIPLT010000009.1 GCA_903865935.1 Caldifarciminota bacterium | reverse complement strand
GGCAATCCCCATTATCCGAGAGATCTAATCCGTCTGAATGGCGATGTATTTGTCAGAGGGACAGTAAGACATCCACAGCATGGAATGCTGCGGCTTGGAGCACAGTGGCATCTTACGCGACTCAATTATATCAAGCGGGCATATCAACCAAACGGACGAGTTGATTGATATTACATCGCTAATTAACTCCATTTAACTATCGGGGAGATCTAAAGTCTCCCCGATTAAATTTAAATTGGAGTTTTAACATCAAAATAACCCAAAATGTAATTTAAATCGGGTCAATATTCCATAAAAGGTGCCATTTTATTTATATATCTAGTTGTTACATGTGAACACCCTAGGAGAAACGCAAACTCGATTTATTTATTTTTTTTGGTTTTACTATACAATAGTAGGCAAATATAGCCTTTACATAATAAATGAGGTGTAAATGAAATTTTTTCAATAGCTGACATAGCTAAAATATGCAAGTTAAGTCAAAAAACAATAAGAAGAAAAATTGAAGCGAGGCGTTTTATTGCTTTACTTTACATTCTTTGCAATATTGACCTTGGTGGCTTTACTTTTTCTTTACCAATTTTATACGCACTAAGGATTTTTTTACTAACAGTTTTTACTTTATTTTTGTCTTGTCCAACTACTTCAACCAACAACTCACTTTTTTTAATATAATCCCCTATTTTCTTTTTAAGAATAAACCCGGCACTATCGTCAATTTTGCCATCAATAGTTCTTCTTCCACAACCTAATTCGACGGACAACAATCCCATCGCTAAGGTATCAATTTTCTGAATATAACCACTTTTATGACTTTTAACTTCAATGCGATATTTTGCCTGAGGCAAAATATTATAATTATCAATTACTCGTTCATCACCTTCCTGGTATTTTATAAGTTGTCTAAACTTTTCAAGTGCGATACCAGAATTTATTGCGTTGGCAAGTAATTGACGTGCTTGCTCTTTAGTCTTTACTATATTCCCCATCAACAGCATTTCTTCACTCAGGGCTATTGAAACTTCCATTAGATCTTTTGGACCATTTCCCTTAAGGCATTCGATTGATTCAATCACTTCTATTGAATTTCCAATCATATTACCCAAGGGTTGTTCCATGCTGGTAATTAAAGCAACAACAATTTTCCCCATTCGTTTACCAATTTCAATCATTACTTTTGCTAATTTATTGGCATCATTCAGTTCACGCATAAATGCACCCGAGCCAGTTTTAACATCCAAAACTAAACCGTCAATTCCTTCGGCTAATTTCTTTGACATGATTGATGCGGCAATCAGGGGAATTGAATCGACTGTTGCTGTGATATCTCTCAAGGCATATATCTTTTTATCCGCCGGTGCTAACTCTTTGGTCTGCCCCATCATTGCAACACCGATTTTCTTTAGCTGTTTCTTAAACTCGTTTTCGGTCAAGTCAGTTCGGAAACCTGGAATTGATTCCAATTTGTCTAAAGTTCCACCGGTATGTCCCAAACCTCGACCTGAAACCATCGGAACATTAATACCACCACAAGCAGCAACTAGTGGCGCTAAAATCAATGAGACTTTATCTCCGACTCCACCGGTCGAATGTTTATCAATTTTAAACCCTGTAATATCAGACAAGTCAAATATCTTACCTGTCCGTATCATCGCTTCAGTTAAAGCTGTTATCTCACCAAAACTCATACCTTGAAAGAACACTGCCATTAAAAATGCTGAGAATTGGTAATCTGGTATTGTGCCTTGGGTGTAACCTGAAACTAAATACTCAATCTCGGATTTGGTTAGCTGTTTACCGTTCCGTTTCTTTAGTATTATCTCGTAGGTGGTCATTAAATATTAGAAAATTTTCACCGTAAAATATTTCTTGGGATTAGCTTTTATATCATCCAATAAAGCTCGTAAAGAATTATTAGTTTCCCTTATTTCATTATAAAGGTCTTCGCTGGTAACCAGTTTTTTCACTGTCCCTTCGGATTTCAAATATTCTCCCAAAGTATCAAGTGTTTTAACCAGCGCATCGAAAGGTTTGGCAATATCTGACATCGGTGACTGGAATCCTTTTGCCAATGTATCCAATCGTCCGAGTAAATCATTCTTTATTGACTTTATTTGGTTATCAAATTCACCTGATTCTAATTTTGTAACGATACTATTTAACTTACTAAAAACACTTTCCAAATCCGTTACATCATTAGTACCATAAAATTTCGTAGTTTTCGACATCAAAGGTCCAGTTCCCGTGATTGCAACTAAAACCCGGTCTGCGCCTAAATAACTTGAACTGCGAATTAAAAATTTTGTGTCTTCGGTAAGCTTTACATCTTTGTCTAAAGTAATTCGTACGCGAACCATTTTACCATCCTCGGTTATCTCAACTTTACTGACCTTCCCTTTTTCCATACCGCGAATATAAACCGGTGACCCGGCTTTAAGTCCGGACACATCATAAAAATATACATCCGCTTTATTACCATAGATTCTCTGATAACCACCGGAAAGATACAGATATCCAAAAACGATAACCAAAACGGCAAATATCGAAAATATAATAACAATAATTCTTTTTGACTTATTCATAATGCTCCTTTGTCAATTCTTCACTATCAACTGATGATAACTTATTCAATTTCCCTGATTTTAATAAAAAGATGTTTTTTGCCCCAATCCTTTTAATTGTTTCCCTGCTATGCGTAACAAGAATGCCAGGTTTAGACAGATTCTTGATTATCTCGCAGATGCGGTCATGGGTTATCGGGTCAAGCCCGGTTGTCGGTTCATCATACAGAATATAGTTGGGATTATTAATAATTGCCCGAGCAATCGCAACGATTTTCCGTTCCCCGCCCGAAAGCGCAGTAACATTTCTTTTTAAGAAATCTACTGACAATCCGAGAATTTTGGCGACCGATTCGACTCGTGCCCTAATTTCTTTTTCGGTTATTGATAAATGCTCTTTTAATGGTAGGGCGATATTTTCCCCAACATTCAAGGAATCAAAAAGCGCTGAGTGCTGGAATACAAATCCAATTGTTTCTCCTTCATTAATTATAACCTCACCCGAATCCGGTTCTGTAAGACCGATAATAATTTTTAAGAGAATGGTCTTACCAGTCCCGGTCGGTCCTAAAACTACGACCAACTCGTTAGACACATCGAAACTGACATTATCTAAAACTAAAGAATTGCCAAACTGTTTAGTAATATTTTCGATTCTGATCATTTGAAAAACAAAATTGCCGCTGTGAAATCAAGAATTAAAATTACGACGGTTGAAATTACTACCGCATTCGTTGATGCGCGTCCGACTTGTTTTGCCCCACCCGAAACCTGAAATCCAAAATAAGAGCCAGCCGATGCAATCCAGAATGCAAAAAATATCGATTTGACAAAGCTCACCCAAAAATCGCGCGGGAAAAATGGATGGGTAATGCCGTAAAAGAATGTCGCAATATTAGACTGAAAGAAAATCTGGGCAAAGATTGCCCCGGCTAACAAAGATACTGTAATCATAATCGCGTTGAGCAATGGCAGCACTAAAAGCATTGCTAAAATCCTGGGTTTTACCAGATAGTTTTCCGGGCTGATTTTCATCACCCGTAATGCATCAATCTGTTCGGAAATTTTCATTGTTCCAATCTCCGCTGCGAATGCTGAAACACAGCGACCAGTAATTGACAATGCAGTAAGTACTGGTCCTAATTCAATCATCATCATCCGACCGACCGTAAGGCCTAGAAAATATTTAGGAAACATGCTCGAAATCTGATAAGAAGTCTGCACGGTTGTTACCAGACCTAAAAATGCTCCGACAATTAAGATTAGCGGTATTGAGTTAACACCGATCTCATACGCGTGCTCAATAAACCGCTCGTAGGTTTGAGAACCTCGTCCCGAGCTAAAGACGCTTCTAAATGGAAATACAAGAAATTCTATTAATTGAGCCATTCGTCTTTAAATACAAACCACTGTAATGGAAATTTACTTACATAATCGGATAAACGGCTAGCGATCAGTTGCGTTAATTCTTCTAAACTTTGGTTTTCTGGAAATAGCGGCTCCGAAATCTCGACTTTATAAAGTTTATTTTGACTATCATTTAAAACGAAGTAACCGAATAAAATTGGTACACTATACTTAAGGGCAAAGGTAGCTGGTCCCCGAGGCAGTTTTTTTTCTCCGGACAGAAATTTTACCGGTATTCCTCGACCAGTCAGGTCGCGGTCTCCTAATAATACAAGAATCCGGTTCTTTGCCAGCACATCATTCATTTTGTCGTGCTCGCGCATAAAAACTGTTTCCATTCCGGTTCTGGTGCGCAGAAAATTGTAGAAATCAGATAACCCGGGAATCTCCTCAACGACCGCAGTAAGCGGATACCCAAGATATGATACATAAACACCTGCAAGGTCCCAATTTCCGAGATGGGCGGTAATCAGAATTACACCGCGATTTAATGACAATGCTTTGTCAAAATTACTTATTCCGGAAACATCAACCATTTTTTTTAGCATTTCGTAGTCAAAAATCGGTATTCGCAGTTTATCGGTTAGACAAACAGCATAATTCGAAATCGTTTTGAATGTATTATATGAAAATTTAGTTTGATTACAATACGTTAAATTCTTTTTTACGATTTGCCGGGATTTTTTTGCCACTAAAAATCCAATCAATGCCAATATTTTAGCAATCAAAATAGTCATTGAACGCGGTAACAATTCAACAATCCGAACACCTAAATGGAACATATAGATCTGGAACGATTTAGTCATATATTGCTCTCTGTATTATAAAATATATCAATCTTTATTTATAAGTCAACCCCGCACCACGTTTGATTATTTTAATCTATTTGCCATCGAATGGGTGTAGTACTTGACTTTGATAAATTACAAAGTAAAATAATTTGTGTCCGCTGAACATTTAATAGATGAAACAATACCAACTAAGAAAAGAAAAAGTGTAACTGCTGGAAATAAATTTCTTACACCAACCGAAATTGTTGTTTATCTTGACCGCTATATTATCGGTCAGAAAAAGGCAAAGATGGCAGTCGCAATTGCATTGAGAAACCGCTGGCGCCGCCAGCAGGTTATGGGAAAGCTGAAAGAGGAAATCTATCCTAATAATCTCATCCTAATTGGCCCAACCGGTGTCGGTAAAACTGAAATAGCCCGCCGATTAGCTAATTTAGTTCAAGCACCCTTCGTCAAAGTCGAAGCATCCAAATTCACGGAAGTTGGTTATGTCGGTCGCGATGTCGATTCGATGATTCGGGATTTAATGGAAATTGGCATTAATATGGTCAAAACCGAAAAAACCGACACGGTAATGTCGAAGGCCGAATCGTTGGCAGAGGACCGCATTTTAGAATTATTACTACCTCAATCGCCAGCAGCTGAAAATATCGTAAAACAACCTTTACCTTCGATTGAAACTAATAAAACATCGACTGATACCAGAGAAAAACTGCGCAAAATGCTCAGAGCGGGTAAGCTTGATGACCGAATTGTCAAAATCGAGACCTCGAAACCATTTTTACCGTTCATTGAAGTTATTGGTCAGGCTGGAACTGAAGAATTATCGCTCAAGATGCAGGATGCATTTTCTGATACTTTTCCCCAAAAGACAAAAAACCGAAAGCTGACCGTTAAAGAAGCGAAGCATATATTGATTATCGAGGAAGCACAAAAACTTATTGATATGGAAGAAGTAACTACCGAAGCAAAAAAGCGAGTTGAAAACTCGGGCATTGTCTTTTTAGATGAAATTGATAAGATTGTCGGTTCCAAAGCAAGCACTGGTCCGGATGTTTCGCGAGAAGGCGTGCAGCGTGATTTATTGCCAATTGTCGAAGGTTCGAATGTTCTGACTAAGTACGGTATGATAAAAACTGACCATATCCTGTTTATTGCCGCCGGCGCATTCCATAATGCCAAACCTTCTGACTTAATTCCTGAATTACAGGGACGATTCCCGATTCGGGTAGAACTTGATTCATTAAATAAAGATGATTTTTACCGGATTCTGCTCGAACCGGAAAACGCTTTGGTAAAACAATATATTGCGCTTTTAGCTACCGAGCATGCCCAATTATCTTTCAACAACGATGCGATTGCTAAAATCGCTGAGATTGCTGCATCGGTCAATCAGGAAATGGAAAATATCGGCGCTCGCCGGTTACATACAGTAATGACCGCTCTGTTAGAGGATATTTTGTTTAAACTGCCTGATCCGGACTTAAAACAGATAAAAATAACCGCTGATTATGTTGAAGAGCGTCTGAAAAATATCCGTGAAAATAAAGATTTAAGCAGATATATTTTATGAGAGGAAATAACCCGATATGAAAAAAGATTTAGTATCAATCGCTGATTTATCAAAAGCAGAAATATACAAATTATTCGATAAAGCCCGTGACCTAAAAGACGAACTTAAATTCGAGCCCAGGCTACCCTACCTTGCAGGCAAGACATTAGCGCTAATTTTTGAGAAACCGTCACTGCGCACCCGGGTAACATTTGAAGTCGCAATGCACAGTATGAGTGGCTCGGCAACTTACTTGAGCCAGGCTGATATCGGTTTGGGAAAAAGAGAGTCGGTTGCCGATGTGGCAAGAAATTTAAGCCTTTGGATAAATGGCATCTCTGCCCGAACCTTCAGCCATAAAACCGTTCTGGAACTATCAACATACAGTAATGTTCCGGTCATCAATGCGCTCTCGGATTTAGAACATCCGTGCCAGGCATTAGCTGATTTTCTGACAATCTATGATAAATTAGGACGGTTAGAAGGAGTCAATCTTGCCTGGATTGGTGATGGTAATAATGTCTGCAATTCACTCATGCTCGGTGCTGCGATACTCGGTATAAATATGAAAATTGCTACGCCCAAAGATTATGAACCGAAACCGATGATTGTCACGCAGGCATTAAATATTGCTAAAAAGAATAAAGCAAAAATTATCGTAACCAATGAGCCGGTCGATGCAGTCAAAGATAGCGAATTTATCTACACCGATACCTGGACTTCAATGGGACAGGAGACTGAAGCTGACAAGCGAAAGGCAGTTTTTGGAAAATTTCAGGTGAACGCTAAGCTATTGGCAAATGCACCACGCAGCTACTCAATCATGCATTGCCTGCCCGCGCACCGTGGCGAAGAAATTACCGATGAAGTTTTAGACGGACCGCATTCGATTATTTTAAATCAAGCCGAAAATCGTTTGCATATCCAGAGAGCAATCTTAGCGACGCTCTTAACTTCGTGAGATTATTATTGGAAACTAATTAGTAGGGTAAACCGAAACGCGCTTCTTATCCCTGCTCACCCGTTCAAATTTTACATAACCCTGAATAAGAGCAAAAAGGGTATCATCTTTCCCGCGACCAACATTAATTCCTGGCAGGATTTTGGTCCCGTGCTGACGGATAATAATCGTACCAGTAGTTATCAATTGTCCGCCAAATGCCTTGAAACCTAATCTTTGTGCATTACTGTCTCGGTTATTACGCGACGAACTTGCGCCTTTTTTATGTGCCATTTAATACTCCAAACATTAATTTTGGTTTTATTATACCTGTTTTTACGTTATTGTCAAGATTTGCCTTAATCGTATCTAATATCTGTTATATTATCACTAAACTATAATATTTTAATTAACTCTTGACGTCTTTGATTGTCTGTGTAGAATAAAGAAATGAAACTAAACATAAACTCTCCCGATATTCACCTCGTTTTTGTTCATATATATATAATATTTTTTATTAAACTATAATAAGGAGGACATAATGTCCAAAAAAACCATATTTGTTTTAACTCTTGCGTTATTATTTTCGCTAATAACTGCTAAAGACATTTTTATTGGCGCGACCGACCAGCTCTCTATACCACAAATGGTAAACTATCAGGGAAGACTGACTAATACCAGTGGTATTCCGGTTCCTGATTCTACATATTCAATAACTTTTAAATTCTTTGCCGGTTCAAGTGGTGGAACTGCGTTGTGGATCGAAACTCAGTCGGTTCAGACCCATGTTGGACTATTTAATTGCCTGCTTGGCAGTGTAACTTCAATAACCAGCATACCGACTGATGGCAACCTGTATCTTGAAATGCAGGTTAATCCCAATTCGGCAATGACGCCAAGAATTAGAATCGCGAGTTCTGCCTATGCTTATTTAGCTAAAAAAGCTGACACCGCATACTATGCGGCAAGCGCGCCATTGACCCGACCGATTACGCCACCAGTCGCAACGACTGAAATTGCTGATGCGGCAGTAAACTCAGCTAAAATTTTAGATGGTTCAATCACGAGAACCGATGTCGCAAATAGCTTCAAGGCACCCTTTTCTGATACCGCAGATTATGCCAGAGGAGTTAACGTGCCGTATGTTGACAGTAGTCGTGTTGCAGTGAATTCATATAAATTACAGGGTTTAGACACAACTGGGCTCGACAGTCATTACGTGAATGAAGGACAATACTATTCTGTTTCAAGTTCTATGATTATTGACGGTACCATTCAGAGAAATGATGTTATGCCTATTTTTAAAGCACCCTATTCCGACACTGCGGATTATGCACGCGGTGTTACCTTGCCGTATGTTGACAGTGCAAGAGTCTCAGTCAATGCTTATAATGCATACAAATTACAAGGCAAAGATACAACCGCTTTAGATATAAGGTATGTAAATGAAGGACAGGTAAATTCTGTCACGAGTGGTATGATTACTGACAATACTATAGTAAGAAATGACGTCTCGACTAATTTTAAGTCACCATATGCAGATACATCAGATTATGTGAGAAATATTAATATGCCGTATGTTGATAGTACGAGAGTAGCAGTCAATGCTTATAATGCTTATAAATTACAGGGTAAGGATACAACTGCGCTAAGTGCAAAGTTTATTGATGAAGGGCAAACAGCCAGTGGTGATTTGACCGGAACTTATCCTAATCCAACTATTACTAATAATGCAGTAAATACCGCAAAGATTGCTGATACAAATGTAACAATGGCAAAAATTCAGCAAGCAGGTGCAACCAGTGGTCAGGTATTAAAATGGACTGGTTCTGTATGGGCACCAAGAAATGACAGTACTGGTTCTGGAGTATTTTTACCACTTGCTGGTGGCACAATGACTGGTGCGATTGCTAATACTGGTGACCCTTCAATTACAATGGGTCAAGGTAATTTTGGTACTGGTAATCTTAATCCCGGCACACAAGCATTTGTTGCGGGAAGTAATAACAAAGCACGCGGTAATTATTCAGTGGTTGCTGGTGGCGGTGGAGTGACCGCATATGATTCTAATTCTGCAATTGGTGGTTATTCTGCTATCGGTGGAGGACATCGGAACACTGCCAACGGTTCAGAAGCAACCGTAGGTGGAGGATATCACAACACTGCCAGCGATTATTATGCGACCGTAGGTGGAGGAGGTGGAAACACTGCCAGCGATTATTATGCGACCATAGGTGGAGGAAGCAGCAACAGTGCCAACGGTGTGGATGCGACCGTAGGTGGAGGAGGTGCGAACCTTGCCAGCGGTTATTATGCGACCATAGGTGGAGGAGAACAAAACACTGCAAGCGGTACGGGAGCAGTCGTAGGTGGAGGATATGGCAATACTGCCAGCGGTGCGTATTCAACTGTGCCTAACGGTAGTTTAAATACCGCATCTGGCGTTTATTCCTTTGCTGCTGGTCACCAGGCAAAAGCAAATCACACAGGTACATTTGTCTGGGCTGATAGCACGAACGCTGATTTTACTTCGACTAGTGCAAATCAATTTCTGATTCGTGCTAATGGCAATGTTGGTATTAATACCAATGCACCAAGTTCACCGCTCACAGTAAATGGTATCATTCAATCAACAACGGGTGGTATTAAATTTCCAGATAATTCAGTTCAAACAACTGCTACAACTAGTGGCGGAACCGTCACATCAGTTGGAACAGGAGCAGGGTTGACCGGTGGGCCGATAACTACCAGTGGAACGATAAGTATTGCGGACAACGGAGTAACGACCAGTAAAATTGCCGATAGTGCAGTAACATCAGCTAAGATTCTTGATGGTACGATTACTGGTAGTGATATCGCAAAACCATTATCGCTTACAGGGTCAGCATCTTTTCCCAATGCGATTCTCAAAGTTAGAAACAATAGTACTGGTCCTGGTATATCAGTTGACAGTGCAGGCTTTGGCGGGTTGAGTGTTAATTATTCATTTACTGATGGTGTTATTATCAAACGTGCTGACGGGACTGCTTTCTGGGTTGATACGGCCGGTGGACAAGGGATGCGAATCATCTATGCAGCATCGGACGGAATCGGAATTGATGATGTGGGCTGGAACGGGCTTTGGGCAATGCATGTCGGTGACAACGGTGTCAGTATTGACAGCGCGGAAACCAATGGTATTTTAGCGCATGGCAATTTTGCCGGTGGTGATTTTTATGCCGGTAATGCAGGTGCGATCGGTCTGTCCACCCATTCCTATAATAACAGTTCTTCAGACACCGCAATCCAGGCATATGGCAAAGGTTATGCAACCGGCGGCTGGTATACTGGTGGTCTTTTAGATGATAAATCTGCTCCCTGCTTAATCAGTCCAGAACTTGGTATTATCGCCGCGGGCAGTGGAACACTATCTGGCGGTAAAGCGATAATAAGTTTTAATCCGCTGTTTACGGAAAATATCCGTACTGATATTCCAGTTCGCATTACGGTTACCCCTAAAGGAAAACCAGCCGGTCTGGTATATGTGACCGAATCAAAATCAACCGGTTTCAGGGTTGAAACCGAACTAATACCCGGTCTGGAAAAGAACTCAACTGATGTAACTTTTGACTGGATTGCTTTTGGCACGCTTAAAGATTATCAGACAACACCTGCAGCTCAAGCTCAATGGCAGCAGATGGTACAGGAACGTTTGCATCAAGATGATGTACGTCGGGCACAGAAACAAGAAAGGAACGAATTATTAAATAAGGCAAAAGAATTGAGGTAAATATGACAATAAACCGCATATCTTTTGTACTTATAACACTAATTTTAATTCTTAGTTCTTCAGCTATTGCCCAGTACCAATGCGACTGGAATACGTTTAGTAACGGTAGCGGCAGTTTATCATCAACCAATTATAATGCTACTGCTTCAGTCAGTCAGACCGCAATCGGTTCTTTGACTGGTTCCAATATTCTCTCATATATCGGTTTCTGGTATCCTGGTATCCTGACCGGTATAACCGAAGATAAAACTGGAGAAACAATTGAACCGAACGCGCTTGTTACCAGACTATATAGTGCCCGACCCAATCCTTTCGCAAACCAGACCGCGATTCGCTATTCGCTTTCCGCTAAATCAAAAGCTTCGTTATTTATATATGACATTACCGGACGATTGGTAAAAACATTGGTAAATGCTAGTGTTGAACCAGGTGTTTACTCGATAAACTGGAATGGCAAGAACGACCGCGACCAAGAGGTTGCCTCTGGCGTCTATTTTTATCAGCTCAAAACTGACAACTACTTAAAAACAAACAAATTATTATTGACCAAATAATAAAGTAAAATAAAACTCGGGGGCTTGTTCATCAAGCCCCTTTTTATTATCTACGTTTCTAATTTCTTGTCTTAAGGTTTCTTTGCCCAGAGCACCCAGACCACTGGCGTAAATTGCTCGACCTGCAGTTTCATTCCCAGTGTTTTGAATACTTTGTCAAGTTCATCAATCCGTTCAAAATATTCGTCTTCATCAAGCCAGTCATATTTTTTCAATGCTTGTTTTTCTTTTTCCTTGTTCTCGAAGACCAAATCGCCCAATGCCCAGACACCGCTTGGTTTAAGAACCCTTATCATTTCTTTTACACATCTTGGTTTTAATCGGTGCGGAACATGGTGAAACGCATAAGTATTCACAACTGCATCAAAATAATTATCCGAATAGGGATTTACGAGAAACGGATCATCAACCTGCTGAAATTCTATCCTTGACTTCCGTTTTACTTTTTTTCTCGCTTTGGCGAGCATTGGTTCTGACGGGTCAATACCGATAACATCCGCTCCTCCTTTGTTTAAACAGCGAAAAGCAAGATTACCCGTGCCGGTTCCGATATCAAGAATTCTTTTGCCCTTAGATAATTTACAAACTTCCACGACTCGGTCTAAAACTTCATCATATCGGGCAAAGGTATCTTTATCTTCAGTAATTATCTTATCATATCTTCCCGCCCATTTATCAAAGCTCCAGGTATTATTTCTTTTCTTCATATAATATTATTTAAGTTTCTTTTCATATTTTGTCCAGATTGGTTTATAACCTAATTTGTCTTGCAGTTTCTGCGATGGGGTATTGAGAATTCCAGTTCCTGACCGTATAAATTTAATACCCCTTTTTCGAGAGATATCTTCAATATATTTTATCATGCGGGATGCAATGCCTTTTCTCTGATATTTTGGCACGACTGCAAGTTCGGAAATTTCCGTATAGGTTATGTCGTAACCGATTACATCAAAGAATTGCACCCACATATATCCGACAATCTCTTTATTTTCTTCAACCATCACAGCGATGGTCCTTTTTTCTTTCATGCTTTTCCGAAGCCGCGAAAGAAACTCTTTGGTTTGTCCGCTGGCAAACCACTTTTTTCGGTATTTTTCATAGGATTTATCTTGAAAATAAGGCGACTCGCACTCATAATTAATTCGGCACTGTAATTCCAAGATAATCTTTTTATCCTTTTTAATATCAATCGGTCGATAATATAACATTTGATTAAGATTATAATAATTTCATCAAAACATTCAAGATAAGTAATTGACAATAAATCATTCTGTAGTTATGATTTGGCGTAAGGGAAATTGAGATGAAAACAATAAAAATATTATATCGTCAGAATCAGAAATATAAAGGAGGAGTTAGATGAGAAATTTATTGAATCAAATTAGGATGTCTTTAGATTCACATCTTTTTTACATGGCACTTTTCGTAGCGTTGACACTTCCGGATATTTGTGGTGCAATAGAATCAGAAAATGGAGAAGCTTCTTCGGAAAAATACATTAGATGGTTTAACACATATATTAGTCCTCGATACAATGGTTGGTTAACCGGAGAAGATTGCTATCAGTTTCGATGTTCTTTATTACACCAGGGAACTTCTCAGCATCCAAGAGCTAGATACGCTAGAGTAATATTTGTTGAACCAACACTTCAAAATATCGTTATGCATTGTAATATACTAAATGATGCTTTAAACTTAGATCTAAATATTTTCTGCAGGGATGTTATCATGGGTGTTGAGCAGTGGCTTCAAAATTATGAAGGGACAAATCGCTATAATGAGAACTATAGTCGATTTATGAGACGTTACCCCGAAGGACTTGCACCATATATAGTAGGTATACCTGTAATAAGCTAACCTGAAATGAAAACCATCTTAGTTATTTCTTCTGTTTCTCCATTAATTCCATATTACCATGGTATTTTCGTTAGTTTAAAATAAAGGATTAACAATAACTATTCTGTAGTTATGATTTGGCGAAAGGATATATATGAGAATCATTGAGGAAATAAAGGAAGGCGGCATATGAAGAACCAGCACCAGCTTTTTTTGATAAAAGAAAACGACAAATACGGATATATTGATTGTAAAGGTAATATTGTAATCTCGCCGCAATTCGATTGGGCCGATAATTTCTTTGAAGGACTTGCCCGAGTAAGGGTAATTACAAAGATAATTAAATCTAAGATAGAATATGAACAAGATGATGTTGTATACAAATGGGGTTACATTGATAAAAGAGGGAAGTATGTAATAAAACTAAAATATGATTGGGCATTATCATTTTCTGAAGGAATTGCAGTAGCAAAGATAAAAAAGAAGTGGGGTTACATTAATAAAACAGGTAAATTTATAATCAGACCGCAATTTGATGAAGCATATTCTTTATCTTATGGAGTTGGGAGAATAAAAATCGGAGCTAAACTGCAACACAACTCCCGAAAACGAAAAGGTGGAAAATGGGGTTTCATTGATAAAAGAGAGAAAGTGGTAATAACACCACAATATAGTGATGCAAAAGATTTTTCAGGTAAACTAGCATTAGTAAAAGTTGGTAGTAAATGGTGCTATATAAATAAAACCGGCAAATTTATCTGGGAACCGAAGTAGTATCTTTGTCAAAAAGGAGAATCCTACCCATTAACGCCTTAAATTATGCTTGACATCTCATTGAATGATGGTAATATAAAAGAAGGACTTTAAGAAGAATTTATAGTGAGCCATTGAGGCGTTTGTGAACGATCAACCAGTAAGAAATAAATCCATAGACCGATTATATACATTACAAGTTAAAGGACCGATTGCCGATATGATAATTAAGCATTATGCATCAGATTATATTGAACTGGACAAACTATACAGCCATGTATTGAAACGAAGAATACCAAAAGCAATACTTGAAACTATAAAAAGGTTAACTAAAGATCAACTTATAAGAATAGTAAAAGAGAGTTCTGTTCCAATTTCTGCCATTGAAAAAGTATACGAACAGTATAGATATGGGTACCGTGTTTCATTTAATTTATTTTGTATTTCAGGTAAGCCCCCAACAAATATAAAAGAAATACAGAACAATCTAACAAAAATTGACATAAAACAACTTTTACTTAAAGCACAAAAATTTCCAGAAAACGCAGATATGGATACATTACTAAAAACATTACCGCCGGACGAACAACCTGAAATCAAAGCAGTTCACCTAGATTTTAAAATAATAAATCATATTGGAAACAATATAATCGAAATACCTTTTTCATATGAACGCAGACATTTGTATATTGAATCTAAATACGGAGACTTACAGAGGATATATGAACTTGCGCATGGTTTTATTTGGATAAATTCGCTTGAGAAATTTGTTGCAGTGCATACAAAAGATGCAATTGCTACTAACATCGCAATTATGATTTTAGAAAAAGCTTTTAACGTTAAATTAAAAAAACCTTTATTGGCAAAAGAAATTGTTGATAAGGTATTTAATAAGGATACAGGATTTAGCGCATCTTGGAGAAATCCTATTGAAAATTATGAAATGCCACGATGGGTCAGAGCAAAGGACAAGAACATATTTAGTAAAAAACTGGTATTATCACTAGAAAAAACTCACGAAAGAACGGGTTCTTCTTACGAAGAAAGAGTCGGTACGTCACGAATGACCACAATTTCACTATCAGAGTACCAGGGCAAACTATTGATTGGGCGGACACTTACGACATCTGAATTGCAGACATTAGCACCATTGAAAATTAATCAACTTATACAGCAGATTCAATTTTCAAAAACCGATAAGTTAAAAGATATAATGCAAAAATTAAATGCCCGGCGATTCATGCAATTTCCAATTCTTAGTAGTTCTGGATCACAACAGCGCGAAGCTTTTTTAGAATTATATTCCGCTATTAAATTACTAAAAAATAAAAACGAAAGTAGTACATCACTATCAATAAGTGCCACTTTTATACAAGAAAGTTTTCCGAACCTATTTATGCCACCTATAGTAGAAGGTGAATGTGATTTATGTCATGAAACAAGTCTTCCCGTTTGTCAATGTGGTAATCGCGATTTAACAATAGACTATATGAACCACCGATTGTTTTGTATCGAATGTGAAAAGACATATTCGTTACCATCTGCTCAATTAAGGTGCTGGTATGACAACGACCACAAGATAAATATTGGCCTATGGAGTGAATCGGTAATTATTCGTCCGAATACAGTATTTTATGAAAATATAAACCAAATTGCACAAGAAATTGATAGCGAACGTTTACTTTCTGATGAAGATTTAATATACATTAAAGATAAATCATTAAAATTAACTATGGTAAGACCAAATAAAGTCGAAATACTGCCAACAGAAACAGATGTTTTCGCTCCTCTAAAAAAGATAAAATTGTCTCAACCCGAAGAAAAGAACTTATGGTTCGAGCTGCGGGACATGAAAGAAAAATGTAACCACCCAAAAGTTGAAACCTGTGAAAATTGTGTTGAAAGCAAGAAAAATAAATACTGTTTACCAAAAATTTTCACATCTTTAGTAAACTTTACAGTAAAACCACACTCTGGTTATGAATTTGGTGATATTAGATTTAAATCGAGTTTTAATGGTAAGTCTCTAAATTTCATAGGACATATTAAACGATTTCCAAGGAATTTTCCAAGAACCGAGTTGCGTGACAGCGACCCTGTTGGAAAAGAGATAACTACACAATTTATTCGGTCGCTGCATGACTCTAAGGTTGACATTATAGGTATCATTATTCCTTTAAAACTAGAAGCTAGTTTTAGAACTAGTCTTTCTACATTAACAGCAGATAGGGAAAATAAGAAAATTATGTTTATAGGAAAAGATGAGCTGATTAAAATACTAAAACTTTACAAAGAGAAATAACATATGCTACATAAACAACGTCTGTTAGTTAGTGTTCGTGGAAAAATCGAAGCTATTGAAGCAGTAAAAGGTGGTGCGCATATTATCGATGCTGAATATCCTGCTTCAGCTCTTGGAACCCAGTACCCATTAAATATATATGCTATTCGTCAAGTAGTCCCATTGGACCGATTAGTTTCAACAAATATCGGCGAGAAACAATTTGTATGGAGCACAGCATCGCAAGCTGCGCTAGGCGTTGCTTTTGTTGGGACTGATATTATAAAGGTTGGTCTTGCTGAATTAAATACAGAAAAAGCTACATATGTATTAAGGAATGTTGTTCATAATGTTAAATATTGGTTTCCGTGGAAAATAATTATTCCAACATTCTTTGCTGATATTGAACATCGTAAATATATTGACCCGATAAATGATTCTCAAAAAGTCGCTGTAAAAACTAAAGCACAAGGAGTTTTAATAGATACTTTTGATAAAACAAAAGGAAAAAGGCTGTTAGATTATTATTCGCATCTTGATATAGAAAAATTCACCAAGAAATGTCACTTGTCAAATCTTGAAGCATGGCTTGCCGGTTCAATTACCAAAGAACAACTACCAGGTTTATGGAAAACAGGGGTCGATGTAATATGCGTCAGGCAAGCTGCTTGTGCAGTTACAAAACAAGGGTCTAAACGTATGGGGCAAGTAAAGAGCAATATCGTAAGAAGCTTGGTAAGATCAATTCCCAAATAGGAACATTAAAATTCTAGTTAATTAGGGTAAGTTTCCTTAGAAATAAATAATTTTTAGAGCCATGGACGGAATAGGCCCCATAGGTTACCTAATCGAACACAAAAATTTATTGAAATTTATTGAACAATATATGAAAAACGATAGTTTTAGTAATCATCAAAATTTATACTGCCAGTATAACAAAAAAATAACCGTTTTTTTAGTCTAATCTCCTAAAATTCATATCTTTATTCCAGATTTCTCATAATGGGAGGGTAGTATCCCCCCATTGGGTTTGGATACGAGAAGAAGACAGCTTAAAACATTGTCCAAGAAACTATTTAAGTTATTTAGTAATACTTTAATCAAGGATGGTTTTGACACTCTGATTAAGACATATTGTAAAGCTCAATTCAATGATAATATCTACGAATATAATTGGGCATTAAGAGCTGAGCTTATCTGGCAATTATTTAGTAAATGATTCAGCAATATTATTAGGAGAATATCCATGCAAAA
The DNA here is from genome assembly GCA_903865935.1 of Caldifarciminota bacterium. Taxonomy (GTDB): domain Bacteria; phylum Hydrothermota; class Tepidihabitantia; order Tepidihabitantales; family CAIPLT01; genus CAIPLT01. The sequence continues at coordinate 71,431 of CAIPLT010000009.1, read as the reverse complement.
CAAAGAATTATAACTCTCTCCTATAATATTTGACTTTCAGATAATTTTTTAGTATAATAGAACTCCATGTATTCTACCAATATTTAGTACTTAATTGGTATTTGATACGCTAAGATTACAAATAAAAGAGATAAGAAAAGGATTCAAAAAATGAAAGAAAAAATTATTGAAATAAGATGGCATGGTCGCGGTGGTCAGGGTGTCGTGACCTGTGCTGAGCTTTTGGCAAAAGCCGCAATCGCTGAAGGCAAGTATGCGCAGTCTGCCCCGTCATTCGGACCCGAACGCCGTGGCGCACCAGTTGCCGCATTTTTAAGGATTTCAAATAAACCGATTTATCTACGCTCGCAAATCACGCATCCGGATATTGTCGTGGTCTTGGACCCGACGATTCTGACATTACCTGATGTTACGGCTGGTATTAAAAAGAACGCAATCTTTATTGCCAATACCAATAAACTCCTGGAAGATGTGAAATATATTCTGGGTGTTAATGTTAATCTGGGCGTGATTGATGCTACCAAGATTGCCTTAGAAATAATCCGCCGACCGATTACCAATACCACAATGATCGGCTCATTTATCCGCGCCACTAATATCGTGAAAATAGAATCAGTCAAACAAGAGATTATGACACGTTTTCCGACCAATTACGAAACCAATATCAAAGCGATGATACGCGGATATGATGAACTGGAAATGGAAACCGATGCCAACCGGACTGTAATCAAGGAAAAGAAAGACGGAAAAAAAGCGATGCCCAAATTACCCAAATGGCGCGAACTCACAATCGGTCTGACAACCAAAGCCGGTTCTGCCCAAGCTTATAAAACCGGCTCATGGCGCAGTCTTGTTCCAGTAACCGATGCGACTAAATGTATTAAATGCGGTATCTGCTGGGTTTATTGTCCAGATTCAGCCCGTTACCAGACGCCGGATGGAACTTATGAGACAAATTTTGATTACTGCAAGGGTTGCGGAATATGTGCCCGTGAATGCCCGACCCATTGTATTACAATGCAGGAAGAGAAGGAATAAATGGCAAAACGTGAAGGAATAGAAATTTCATTGGCAGTTGCCGAAGCAGTAAAACTGGCGGATGTTGATATGGTTGCTGCTTATCCGATTACACCCCAAACCCATATCGTAGAAAAACTGGCAGAGATGGTTGCGGACGGCGAGCTCAAAGCTGCATATATCAATGCCGAGTCTGAACATTCGGCAATCAGTCTGTGTCTTGGCTCTTCGATTGCCGGTGCCCGAACTTATACTGCAACCAGCTCTCAGGGTCTTGCTTTGATGCACGAGATTTTGTACATCGCATCTGCTTTACGGTTACCGGTTGTGATGACGGTGGTCAACCGCGCATTGTCCGGACCATTAAATATCTGGGGTGACCACTCGGATGTGATGGGTGAACGCGATACGGGCTGGATTCAGTTTTTTGCCCAGAACGGTCAGGAAGCATTTGACATGACATTACAGGCGTTCCGGGTTGCTGAAGACCATCGGGTAATGCTGCCGGTGATTGTCAATATTGATGGTTTTACTTTAAGCCACGTGATTGAGCCGATTTATATTTTAGAGCAGAACGAAGTGAATAAGTTTATGAAAGAGTTCAAACCTTTGAACGCACTTGACCCCAGAACGCCAATGACCTTTGGCGCTTTTGCAACACCTGAATATTATATTGAAGCGAAAAAACAGCTGGAACAGGCTCTGTTTTCATCCAGGAAAGTAATCACTGAAGTCTGGAACGAATTCGGCAAGCTCTATGGACGCAAGTACACGCCAATTGAAGGTTATAAGGCAAATGATGCGAATATCTTACTGCTCACGCTTGGCGGAATCGGTGAAACTGCTCAGACTGCAGTAGATGAAATGCGGGATGATGGTATCAAAGTCGGTCTCTTGAAACTGAAATTGTACCGGCCATTTCCGATTCAGGAATTACGCAGAATGTGTAAAAAAGCCAAAACCTTGGTCATAGCTGAGCGCGCAATGTCGATTGGCGGTGAAGGTGGACCAATCGGTTTTGAAGTACGCAGTGCATTCTATAATGAACCAACCCATCTCAAAATTCATGATATTATTTTAGGATTAGGCGGAAGAGACGTGAGAGTTGAAGATTTCAAAATGATGATAAACCACGCATTAAAAAATAAACCCAAAGAGTACGAATTGATAGGAGTAAGAGAATGAGCGAACAATTTTCAGTATATGTTCCGAAATTAATTAATAAACAGGAAGATTTTGTCCACGGACACCGGGCATGTCAGGGATGCGGACTCGCTTTGGCAGTGAGATTAATCTTAAAAGCCGCAGGCAAAAATACAATTGTGGTCAGCCCGACCGGATGTCTGGAAATTATTTCAACGCCTTATCCGCAAAGCGCCTGGAATTTACCATGGGTGCACGTCGCATTCGAAAACGCCGCGGCGGTAGCCGGTGGTATTGAAGGCGCATTCAAAGCCCTGCGCGCTAAGAATAAAAAGGATAACAAGAAAATTAATATTATTGCAATCGGTGGTGACGGTGGAACTTCGGATATCGGTCTGCAGGCGCTGTCCGGTGCATTTGAACGCGGGCACGACTTTTTATATGTCTGCCTTGACAACGAAGCATATATGAACACCGGTATTCAGCGTTCGTCTTCGACACCGTTCGGTGCTTCGACCACGACTTCACCATCTGGTGCAGTGAGCATGGGACAGATTACTTGGAAAAAGAATATGGCAGCAATTGCCGCCGCGCATAATATACCATATGTTGCAACTGCCTGCCCGAGTTATCCGTTCGACTTAATGGAAAAAGTCCAAACTGCTCTAAAGACCCAGGGGCCAAAATATATTCATTGTCTGGTGCAGTGTCCGACTGGCTGGGGATGTGCAACTGATCTGATTATACGTTTGGGTTCATTGGCAGTTGAAACCGGTATCTTCCCACTCTACGAAGTGATTAATGGCAAATACAAGCTGAATATGGATTTTCCCAAACTGAGACCAGTTACAGATTATCTAAAATTCCAGTCACGGTTCCGTCATCTTAAACCAGCGGATATTGCGATTATCCAGAAACGTGTTGAACAAGAATGGCAAGCTTTGAAACAAAAAGTAGAGTGTTTTAAAAAAACCGGAGTGAAATGATTATGGATTTAACCAAAGTCGATAAAATTCTTACCAACCATAAAAATGATAAGGCGATGCTGGTCGCGATTCTGCAAGATGTGCAGGATGAGTTTCGTTATCTGCCCAAAGAAGTGCTTAATCATATCAGCAAGTCGCTTAATATTCCCCTACCCGAAATTTATGACGTGTCAACTTTTTATAAGGCGTTCAGTCTAAAACCGAGAGGCAAACATATCTGCAGTATTTGTATGGGAACTGCCTGTCACGTGCGCGGTGCTCCGGTGATTCTGGAAACTGCCAAGACCCATCTCAAAATTGAACCTGGTCAGAATACCCCAAATATGCAATATACCTTAAATACGGTCAACTGCGTTGGCGCGTGTGCGGTTGGTCCGGTTATTCAGGTTGACGGCTCCTTATATGGCAACCTCACGTCAATGAAAACAATCCAATTGCTCAAGAAATTTGAAAAGGACTAAACATGGCAAAAAGATTATTATCATGGAATGATTTGAAAACTTTACAGAAAGAACTGACTAAAAATATTAACCCAAAATCACGCTGGATTGCAATCTGCGAAGGAACCGGTTGTCGGGTCTATGGATGCCTGGATGTTTCTAAAGCCCTGGAACAGGAACTGCAAAAACAGGGATTAAATAATGTTAAAATAATGCATACCGGTTGTCATGGCTTTTGCGAGCGCGGTACTTTAATGGTAATTCATCCCGAAGGTATTTTCTATTCGCGGGTAAAACCCGAAGATGTCGTAGAAATCGTGGAAAAGACGATTAAGAACAATCAGGTAATTGAGCGGCTGGTTTATGTTGACCCGCAAACCAGCAAGAAAATCCCGTATGAAAAAGATATTCCGTTCTACAAGTTTCAGAAGCGGATGTTATTAGGTCAGAACCAGAAGATAAGCCCGACTTCGATTAACGATTATATTGCGATTGGCGGTTATCAGGCATTGGCTAAAGTTTTATTTGAAATGACACCCGAGCAGGTAATCAGCGAGGTAAAAACTGCTGGTCTGCGCGGTCGCGGTGGTGGTGGTTTTGCGGCTGCCCGAAAATGGGAGTCATCGCGCAAAGCATCAGGAGAACCGAAATATATTATCTGTAATGCCGATGAAGGCGACCCGGGTGCGTATATGGACCGAAGCGTGGTTGAAGGCAACCCACACTCGGTGATTGAAGGCATGATAATCGGCGCTTATGCGGTTGGCTCAAGCGATGGCTATATTTATATCCGTCACGAATATCCTCTGGCATTACATCATATTACTGAAGCAATCAAACAAGCCCATGAATATGGTCTTTTAGGTGAAAATATTTTAGGCTCAAAGTTCACATTTGATATCAAGATTTCCCGCGGCGGCGGTGCATTTGTTGCCGGCGAGTCGAGTGCTCTGATGCAGTCGATTGAAGGCCGGGTTGCAGAGCCACGCGCAAAATATGTCCATATGGCAGAACACGGTTTGTATAACAAGCCGACCGTCTTAAATAATGTTGAAACCTGGGCAAATGTGCCGCTCATTATCAATATGGGCAGTGCTGCTTATGGAAAAATCGGAACCGAAAACTCAAAAGGAACTAAAATATTCTCATTGGTCGGTAAGATTAATAATACCGGCTTGGTCGAAGTGCCAATGGGTGTAACTTTAAAGCAGATTATTTATGATATTGGCGGTGGTATTAAACAAGGCAAGAAGTTCAAGGCAGTCCAGACTGGTGGTCCGTCGGGTGGTGTTTTACCCGCAGACAAGCTCGATTTAGCAGTTGATTTTGACCGTTTGACCGAAGCTGGTTCAATGATGGGTTCGGGCGGTATGATTGTAATGGACGAAGATAACTGTATGGTCGATGTCGCAAAATATTTTATCGGCTTTTTGCAGGAAGAATCTTGCGGTAAGTGTGTGCCCTGCCGTGAAGGACTCAAAAGAATGTTCGAGATTTTGAATAAAATTACTGATGGCAAAGGTGAAGAAAGTGACATGCAAACGCTTGATGATTTGTCGCAGTTACTTAATGACGGTTCTTTATGTGGTCTTGGTAATACCGCACAAAATCCCGTGCTGTCAACCATCAAGTATTTCCGTGACGAATACGAAGTGCATATCCGGGATAAAAAATGTCCGGCAAAAGTCTGCAAGGCATTAATCAGGTATCAAATTAATAAAGATAAATGTACCGGCTGTTATCTGTGCTTTAAGAACTGCCCGTCCAATGCGATAACCGGTCAGATAAAACAGAAACACGAAATTCATCAGGATAAATGCATAAAATGCGGCATCTGTTATGATGTCTGTAAGTTTGACGCAGTGACCAAGGAGTAAGGACAATGTATAAAGTAAAAATAGATGGAATCGAAACCGAAGTAAATCCTGGGACAACCATTTTATCGGTTGCTAATCAGGAATTCGTAGAAATCCCCACGCTCTGTTATAATGAGAATGTTGAACCTCGCGGTGCTTGTCGAATGTGCACGGTTGAAGTTGAAGTCTGGGGACGAAAACGGCTTGTTACTGCCTGCAATTACCCGATTCAGGCGGATATTGTAATTGACACCCAGTCTGAACGAGTTAAAAAGCTTCGCCGTCTTATCTTAGAAGTCTTATTGGCACGTACACCCGATTCGCCAAGAATCAAGGAACTCGCTGAAAAATACGGTGTCAAGCAACCGAGATTTAATTTAGAAAAGACTCATGATAATTGTATTGTCTGCGGACTGTGCGTTCAAGCGTGTAAAGACATTGTTGGTGTCAGTGCAATCGGACTCAGTGAGCGCGGAATTTTTAGAAAACCCATTACCCCTTATGAAGAAAGCAGCCATACCTGTATTGGCTGCGGCAGTTGTGTTTACATCTGCCCGACCGATGCGATTTCAATGGTTGATAAAGACGGCAAACGGTATTTTGAACGCTGGAAGACTGAGTTCAAATTAGTTGGCTGTGAAAGCTGCGGCACTCATTTTGCGACTGATGTCCAGATTGAATATTTTAAGAAAGTGATGGGCAAGGACGACCCAAGTTTACACTTTTGTCCAAACTGTCTGGTTCTAAAAGAGACTAAAAAATAAACAGAGAAATCATTTTATAATTCCTCTGTTTAATATTTGCTTTATTTTGATTATTTAGTATGCGTATGTACCCAAATTGTTCTTAAATTCCCCCGCTCGATTGCCATTACAATTGAAGGTTTGGCAGCTTTGGAACGATGAGCGGTATCCTTGGGTAACAAAAAACCTTCGCCTTCCTTAAGTTTTACTGTTTCGTTCTTTAACTCGATTTCGATTTCTCCCTTTATAACATAAAACATCTCTTCGCCATCATGCTTGTGAAATTTATATTCACCGTCAAATAGCGCGAGCAGAACATGATAACCATCTATGCGCAACACTTCCATCGGTTCCCACGGACCTTTTAATTTTTTTGCCAAACTAAGAAAATCAATTTTATCCATCATATAACGATTATAATATTAAACATAATTTTGTCAATTTAATTAAAATAGCCACCGACTTTCGTAAATACATAAAAATCTTTAATAATCGGTGGCTATAATTTTCAGCACCCGCCACAGCAAGAACACCCGCCCGATTTATTATCCGTATATTTATCTGGGTTCTTATCAAATGTCTGCTTGCAAGCTAAAGCACAAAAGTAATATGTCTTACCTTTATAATCGCTCTTTGCCTTTGCGGTCTTTTCATCGACATCCATTTTGCATACTGGGTCAATCGCCATTTAGATCACCTCTTTCATTTTCTTTATTGTATAGACTAATTTTTATTAATTGAGGTTCTTAATTTGATAAGAAAAGATTTTTAGGGTTGAATTGGTTTTTGGCTTTTGATATAAGCAACCGCGGTCTGTCGCGCCAGACGGCGAACCCGTGCAATGTAATTAGTCCGTTCTGAGACCGATATTGCACCGCGTGCTTCCAGCATATTAAAAGCGTGCGAGCATTTGATAACACAATCATAACCAGGAAAAACAAGCCCCTGACTTAAAAGATGTTCGGCTTCTTTTTCATATTTATTGAACAGGTTCTGGTGAAATTCGATATTAGCCAGTTCAAAGTTATATTTAGAAAACTCGACTTCGTTCTGGCGGTAGATATCGCCCCATGTATAATCTTTGTTCCACTGCACTTCAAAAATTGATTTGCGGTTCTGAATAAACATTGATATCCGCTCTAAACCGTATGTAATCTCAACTGGAATTATTTCCAAATCCAGTCCTCCGATCTGCTGGAAATAAGTAAACTGGGTAATTTCAATCCCGTTCAGTTCGACCTGCCAGCCCAAACCCCAGGCACCCAAGGTCGGTGACTCCCAATCGTCCTCGATAAATCGGATATCATTTTTCTTAAGTGATATTCCCAAAGCTTCAATGCTTTTCAGGTATAAATCCTGTATATTATGTGGTGTCGGTTTGAGCACAACTTGCATCTGCCAAAACTGCTGGACTCTTAATGGATTTTGTGCATAACGACCGTCGCGCGGACGCTTTGATGGTTCGATATAACAGACACGCCAGGGTTTTTTATCCAGAACTCTTAAAAAAGTTGCCGGGTTGAAAGTGCCGGCTCCGACTTCTGAATTATATGGTGTGAAAATTACACAATCGTGTTTTGCCCAGAACTGCTGTAGCTTAAAAACAATATCCTGAAATGTTGTTATTTTCACATCTGATTTTTTACTTCTTAGTTTTATGTTTTTCGTATTTATCCGTGCCATTTTTATAATCCTAAATCTGAAGCAATACCAGTCATTGCTTCAAGACACATCTGGGTAAAATCTTCCAATGACAATCCGATATCAGAACACTTTGCTATTTGCTCGCGATTCGCGCCGCGGGCAAAACCTTTTTCTTTATAACGACGCAGTATAAATTCTTTATCAATCTTGGCTAATTTCTTTTCCGGATGCATAAGTGCTGCTGCAACAATCAAACCGGTCATCGGGTCAACGGCATAAAGTGCTTTTGCCATTCTTGTTTCACGCTCGGCTTGGTCGCAGTGTCCTTTTATCGCATTAATATCATCTTCGCTTATACCTTTCTCTTTTAAAATATCAGCTGCGATTAAAGTATGTTTTTCTGGATTTTTACAGGTTGAATCATAATCTAAATCGTGTAAAAGCCCGACCAAATCCCACTTTTCTTCGTTTTCTCCAAAATGTTTTGCCAGCTTTCGCATGCATGCTTCAGTGGCAAGCATATGTTTTATTAAATTCTTATTGGTTACCATTGAAATAACCAATTGGTATGCCTCTGCTCTATCCATTACAACTCCTCTTGATCAATCTTTTTTAGCTGTTGTTTTTGTCGAGTGCGCGAGTATAATGTTTTTGGCTTTTCAACTAGAGTCTGACGCGCAAGTCCTTTTGGTCTGCGTGCCAGCGATTTAATAATATTAATCTTTCCCACGCGAAATTGTTGATTTTTTTTATGCGCCATAGTTATATATTTTATATCTAACTTACATTATTATATGGGTTATTATAGAAAAATTATCATTAATGTCAATTGAACCCTTGAAAAATACTTGACTATTTTTCTCAGCTCGATAGACTATAATTATGCGATATCATAAAAATAAAAAACCGCGACATGATATTCCTTATGGAATGATGTTTTTATTATTTATCCTTAATTTCTTAGCCAGATTTATCTTCATTTTATCAATGAAAAACAATCCCTATTCGTTAATTACCCGCTACACGGTTGACGCTTTTTATTATCATAACTGGGCATTAAGTATTATGCAGGGTAACTGGATTGGGCACGAAGTATTTTTCCTTGGTCCGTTTTATGCTTATTTCTTGGCGGTCATCTATAAAATATTCGGCACTAATATAATTGTCGTGCAGTCAATTCAGGCGGTTCTCAGTAGTTTCGGTGTTGTCTTTTTATATTTAATTGTCCGCCGTATTACTAATAATCGCAATGCCATCATTGCCAGTATCATCTATATCTTTTCCGGTATCCTCATATTTTTTACTGGCGCACTGCTTTATGTCGAAGTAAATATATTTTTAAGTTTATTACTATTCTATCTTTTAATAAAACTTAATGATAATTTCTCAAGAAAATTGATTGTCTTTGCTGCAATTATATTTGGATTGCTTATTATGGTACGTCCTGAATTCCTGCTTTTATTAGTCCTGCTTATTCCATATTTCATTATCAAAATCAGACCCAAACCAATTCTTCAGTATATAATATTTGCTCTGATATCTTTAGTCATTGTATCAATAATTCCAATTCGTAATTATCTCGTAGCAAAAGATTTGGTGCCATTTACCGGACATTCGGGTATAAATTTCTACTACGGCAACAATCCATATACTGACGGCACCTGGCGGGTCGTTTATCCTTTGACTCGCAGTGCCGACATCTCAATCGAAGCGTTCCAGAAATCGTCCCAGACAATTAACGGACAAACAGTCAAAGCATCGGTGGCTTCGAATTACTGGATGAAACAAGGTCTGAACTTTATTAAACAATATCCCGATAAGTACATTAAATTATTAACCAGGAAATTTCTATTGTCTATCAACAGTTACGAAATTCCCAATAATTATTATTTTAATCAGACCAAAGAAGATTCATTTATTCTGAAGATCGCAATCTTCAGTTTTGGTTTCATCTTTCCTTGCGCGATTTTGGGAATAGTTTTATCGGCTAAGCGATGGAAAGATTTTTATTTGATTTATAGCTTCATTTTCGTCTATATTATTTCAGCGCTCGTATTTTATGTTATTTCCCGTTTACGCGTACCAGTTTTACCGTTCTTAATTATTTTTGCGGCGATATTTCTCGGTGATTTTTTTGAACGGTTAAGGTCGAAAAAGTACAATTCAGTAATAATTTTATCTATCGCATTTTTTATTCTATTCCTACTTGGACAAATAAGAATAATCAACCATCGAGAATTTGAAATGCAAGGATATACTCAAAAGGGCGATATATATCTTTCGATTAGGAAACCAAAGTTGGCTGCGGATGAATTTAACCAGGCAATCGCCATAAATCCAAATAATGTCGTTGCTCGTTATAGTTTATTACATGCCTATATCAGTTTGAATCGACCACAGGACGCACTTGAACAGGTAAATGTAATTAGCAGTATAGCCCAACAATATCCGCAGTATTTAATTTATGCTCATTGGGCACAGGCACGTTATGATATTGCAGTACGTAATTTCCCCCATGCGGCGACTGAATTTGAGCAGGCAATAAAACTAAGTCCTTATGATGCTGACACTCATTACCAGCTTGGGGCGGTTTATATTACACTTGGTAAATATAAAAATGCATACAACGAAATGCAGAAAACACTCGAACTTGAACCGAATCACAGCCAGGCGCTTTCTGCCATATCGATGTTAAGAAACTACCTGCAAAAAAATAATCCTTGACAATCAGATAAATTAAACTTAAGTATTAATAGATAATCTTATTTGGGGGACGTTATGAATAGGATAAAGGTGGTAGGTTTATTAATCTTGGAATTATTTTCATTAGTTTGCTTTGCTCAAGAACTATTACCAATTCGAATAATTGATAAAGTTGGTGATACAATCGACTGGCGGGAACGAACACAATATAATTTATTTTCTGGTATTACTAATTTTGAATCGGCGGTCTTTTCTAAATCCGATACATTCTATTTAGTTCAGGTTAACTATCTTCAAAATGACTCGCTAAAAACTGACTCGCTGCGATTAACCTCCTTTGAAATCAATAGAATTAACTACTGTATTAATAATGCTGACTCAATCAGAACAATGATTAACCGAGACCAAGCTGCTCAAGCAGCATACGAGCGGTTCTGGCAGGATATCGAATCAAAAAAGATAAATAAAACAAAACCGATAATTGAAGCAAAATCCAAAGAAGGAAGAGTTTTAGGCACTGCAACCGGAATAACAATCGGTTCTGCGGTCGGCGGGTTTATTGGGTCTTCAGTCGGTATCGAATATCTTGGAACAAGCACCAGTGATTGCATAACAACTTCATATTATCGTGTAAACCAGCCAGTGTTTTGTTGTATTAATGCACTGGCCATTGGTGGTGGAACATATATTGGTTATAAATTAGGCAAGCAAAGAGACTATAAATACTCTCCGACAATGATGGAACTCAAAGAAGGCAAAGGATGGAGAATCGGTTTAGGTATTTTCTCAGGAATTATTGGAGCGTCGGTAGGAACATCCGTATTCTTGGCAACCGCCATTACCGCATTTGGTAAAGTAAATGATGCGATGTTCTCAGAAGTTCAAGGTGGCGAGGTTGTCGGTATTCCCGCAGTATTATTAGGCACTGGCATAGCCTATCAAATAACCTATTGGGGTTATCGGTTAGGAAAATATATTGATCATAACAACGCAGTCAAGACAGCCAATAAAAATAAGTTAAAATAACACCCCCTATTCTCGTAAAGACCGAGAGCTTCATTTATATAAAATCCCTTCAAGGATTTTAGCCCTGCAATATCTGCCCTCCGCATTATCTCTGACAAAATAATTATTTAAAAGTTTCACTTGATATACTTACTAAAGTTAGGCATAATATACGAATGATAGAAAGGAGCGATAAGTAATATGAGTAAAGAACTGACTGAAAAACAACAAAAAATAATTGATTTTATAAGAAGTTATATTGAGCGCAACACCTATCCCCCTTCGTATGACGAAATCGCCCTGCATTTCAAGATGAAAAAGCCGAGCGTGTTTGACCATCTGAATGCGATTGAAAAGAAGGGTTATCTCAAAAAGCACGCGTATCGCGCCCGAACCCTGGAACTGACCGAAAAGTTTTCGGTCGCCAAGCCGGATTATTTATCAATTCCGATTCTTGGCAAAATCGCTGCTGGCATACCGCTCTTGGCAATCGAAAATATCGAGGGCAATCTTAAAGTTGACCGTTCGATGTTTAAGAATATAAACTCGTTTGCTTTGCGGGTAAAAGGCGACTCGATGATTGAAGCCGGAATTGGTGACGGTGATTTGGTGATAATCAATATGCAGCCAGTGGTTGATGAAAATGAAATCGCGGCGGTGCTCATTGATGACGAAGTAACTCTAAAGTATTATCAAGCCAATGCCAATGTGATAAAACTGATGCCGGCTAATCCCCGTTTCAAACCGATTCTCATCAGGCGTGGCACGAAAGAAGTGCGGATACTGGGCAAGGCGGTCGGACTGTTCCGAAAGTTTTAAATAAAAAATTACCGCAAAAACACGAAAGTATTTATTTTAGTGTTTTTGCGGTTAATCGGTTACTGGTATGTACGAAGTAATTGACGAGCCAATTGAGGTTGACTGTGTGTTTAAAAATCCCGGCGTAATCCCAAGGATGTTTTTTTGGCGAAAGCGAATCCAGCGGATTACCAAAATCAATGGCCGCTGGCAGAGAAGGGAAGGGAAATTTACAATCTACTGTTTTGCGGTCTCGGATGAAAACGGTAACAACTACGAAATTGAGTTTCACACTGAAGATATGGGATGGAAAATGCTTAAAGTTGAGTTCGAATAAAAACACTATGGCATCATCAAATCGAATTATTCTGCTAATTGACATGAACGCCTTTTTTGCTCAGGTCGAGCAAAGACATAATCCCGCTTTACAGGGTAAACCGATTTTTGTGGTCGGCGGGCCGGGACGGCATGCGGTTGTGACAACCGCGTCTTACGAAGCAAAAAAACTCGGCGTCAAATCCGCAATGTCATTACTCCAAGCCCAACAACTCTGTCCCCAGGCACTGGTTATTATCGGTAATCCGGATAAATATATTGATTATTGTTATCGGCTCTTAAATATTTATAAAGAGTTCACGGATTTGGTCGAGCCGTATTCGATTGACGAAGCGTTTCTGGATATTACAAATGTGCAGGAATTGTTTGGCGCGCCAAAAGAAATCGGGCAGAAAATAAAACAAAGGATACGCGAAGAACTGGATTTGACCTGTTCGATTGGCATTGGCCCGAATAAACTGATTGCCAAGATGGCCGCCGAATGGCAGAAACCCGACGGGCTGACAATTGTTGAAGCAAAAGATGTGCCCCAGGTTATCTGGTCATTAGCAGTGGAAGAGATGGTTGGCGTCGGCTCGCGAATGAAAATCCATCTCAATAATCTTGGCATTAAAACAATCGAAGACCTAGCAAAATATCCGTCCTATCTGCTCAAGGCTAAGTTTGGTAAATATGGTGAAATATTACATCAGTTTGCCTGGGGTATTGACGAATCAGCGGTTGACCCTGGCAGTTTTGACGAGATAAAATCAGTCGGTCATTCTTATACTTTACCGAAAGATGTAGTAGATTTAGAACTGATAAAGTGGTATATCTACTGGCTTTCCAGTAAGGTTGCGAGAAGACTCGAAAAAGAAGGTTTGGCCGGTCGCACCATTCGCTTATCGGTGCGCAGTGCTGATTTTAATGATTTTGGTGTTCAGACCTCGATTACGGATAAGACCAATTATCCGCAGAAAATCGCCAATGTCGCTTATGAATTGTTTCTCAAGAATTATGTCGGTAAAAACGTGCGGTTATTAGGTGTCAGTGTCAGCAATTTATCTTCGCAAGACCAGTTTCAACTGGATTTATTCTGCGATAAACCAAAGATGGCATCGGTCTTAAACTCAATCGCACAGGTTAAAAATAAGTACGGCGATGATATCATCGAACTGGCAATTATGATCTTAAAAAATAAGAAGCGATGGATAAGGCAAAAAGTCGGCTGTTTCTTAACCAATCGGGAAAAAGGACACGCTTTTGCTGAGAAGGTTGGAGCAAGAGGAAAAATATAATGGAAATGGCAATATGCGAAAACCGAGGAAAAAGAAAATTGAAAACAATAAGTCTGATTGGTGTTATCGCTTATTCAACCACTAATCCAAAAGCTAATCTTCAAAAATAACCCGTTGGCAAGCGAGTAGGCAACCCTCGGGTAAGCATGGAGCATGTCCCAGGACGTTATTTCATGGGCTTCCCGGTTCTTTTTTCGGAGTATTTTGGCTGATTCGATTGCTGATGATACTACCGATGAGATTGGTAGCTATATTGATTACTCTACCTAATAGGAATATGACTGGGAAAAATTATTTGGATATTTCAGTAGTATATTAATCAAAATTTATTCATTTGGTTCACAAACAAAAAGGGCTTGAGATTGACTCAAGCCCTGTAAGTTGTTATTTTATATTATTTAGTAAATATCAGTTTTCGGGTTACCGTTTCATTATCAGTCTTCAGGCGGAAAAAGTAGATGCCGTTATTTACTGCTTGGTTATTATTGTCGAGTCCGTTCCAGGTAACTTTATAATACCCTTTCTCAGCATTGCCATTAGCAATCGATTTCACTTCGCGTCCAGACGCATCGTAAATTATTGCGGATACCTTTGAAGCTTTGTTAACCTGATAACCGATCATTATATGATTTGTGAATGGGTTGGGTGCGATATCAATACCGATTCTGGTTTGGTTTGCCTGTGGAGTCTCTTCAACACCTGTCCAGTTCGCATCAAAAAATAGACTATCCGGACCAAATCGCGGATAGACGACTCCGCCACCGCCACCCGATGAATGCGGCGAGTAAACCAGAAGCCCTCCCATCGAAGTTGAAGCTTCGGCATTATTTACTCTCGTTGTATCTGCCCATCCGGTCGGTGTTGTATTGTTAGTCCAGGTCCAATAGACATTTGATGTTGATGGTGACAGTGTGTATTTTGTGTAGCAAATATTAACATAAGAGTTAGGATAAATTCGGTATTGACGAATATTAGCAAATTCTTCTTGCGATGATGTAAAGCCAAGATGCTGACCAGTGGTAAAAGTAGTACCACCATTAGTGCTATAAGCATAATCCATATCATAGTCACCTGAATTGTAATAATTATGTGTGAAAAATACCCAGACCGTTGCTAAGCTATCGGGTATAGTATTTGATGCTGCCACGCAAGGATCCCAGGCGGCAAAAGTATCAGCCGCAACACCAACCACCGGTCTCCAGTAAGTTGGACTGCCAAATGATGTATTTCGCTCAAAGTATATCCTTTGACCAGTAGGTACTGACACACCCGTCGGAAGTCGTGATGCTGTCAGCAAAGTCGCAGAGTGAACAAATGAAATCGACGGATCCCAGCCATAATTCCAATTTGTTGTATCAACCCAAGTTCGACCATAGGTTAAAGAACGGAGAAATTTCCCATTGTTGGCGCCATTTCGATGTTCGTTGGCATAAAGACAATATAACCAATAATTGGGATTATAATTATCTTCGCATATAGAAAAATCGTCAATCGTATCAGCTGAATTGCCAATACTACCTGACATAAAACCTACTGACGGATTTATTTTATTCGTGCGGATATACATCAAGTCTCCACCGTTAAGGCGATGCCTCACAAAAATATACACAAAACCCGAGTCGCCCTCGGTTACAACCAGTCCGACTTTGGTATAATAATCTTTTGTTCCATGAAAAAAAGCAATAAATGAACTCCAGGTATTGCCGTGGTCGGTTGAGCGGTATATTTTCACTTGTGAATCAGGTGCGGACACTGCAACGTAAATGTATCCATTAGTATCATAGTCGCAGGCAAAGGAACGCAGCACTCCTGGATACACTAATCGGTCAGTGCCCCAAAAAAATGGTGCCGGGTCATTCCCGTTTGACACTACAGCATGTACTTCCAATGGACATTCAGTTTTATTCTCTGCCGAAACCGGATTACGCAAATCTGATATTTGACGTTCATATTCTCTTACCAAAATATAATTACCACTTGCCACTGCCTCGTCCATCTTTTTTTGCAGTTCGGCAATCTGTGGTGTCGTTATTTGCTGAGTTGGTTGCGCACCGCAATATATATTGTTTGATGGATTTTCGCCGACAACCTGCGGCGGGGCGCTAATCTTTTCTGCAATTGTCCAAGATACTATTAATACTAAACACAAAATAATATATTTCATTTTACCTCCACACCAATTTGTTTTGTTTTTTGCTGATTACTAATTAATTACTATTACCCGTATCCTTTCTATCCAGATTTGATTTCTGAACAACCAATTATAGACTTTACATTTTTCTTGTCAAGAGTCAAAAGTTTTTGAAAGAATAGTGTTACTTAATTGAATAATTCTTATTTCGGTCCCCAGATAAATTTACCAGTCTTATCAATATATCCGTATTTACCATTTAAATCAACCCGCGCTAATCCATTATCATATTGTATGGTAAAATCAAACTTAAGAGAAATCACAATTTTCCCCGTGGCATCAATATAACCGTATTTATCGTTAATCTTAACCGCTGCCAATCCTTCTGAGAAATCGCGGGCAAGGTCAAATTGTTGTTCAATGATAATCCTGCCAGACCGGTCAATGTAACCAAATTTACTGTCAACCGCTATTAATGCTTTCCCTTCGTGAAACTCGTATGCCGATAAAAATTGCGGGTCAATAGTAAACTCTCCTTTATGATTAATATAACCCCAACCGAGGTCGGTTTTAACTGCGGCTAAACTTTCTGAAAAATCCCGGGCATCATCAAACGACGGTTCAATTACCCATTTACCGGATGCATCAATAAAACCAGACCTGTCGTCTGTATCTGCTTTAGCTAGTCCTTCAGAAAAATGTCCTGCATCATCAAACCGTGGTAAAATTACAATATTCCCAGTTGCATTGATAAAACCTTTTTTACCATTAGATGTCACTTGAGCCAAGCCCTCCGAAAAATCCGCCGCGGATCCGTATTCCGGATGAATTACTATTTTACCGGTTTTATCAATAAAACCATGTAAGTTCTGTCGTGTGTATATTAGTGCTAATCCTTCTTTAAAATCGCTTCCGTTCCAACCGGTAAACATGTCGGTTTGCGGCTCGATTACCAATTTCCCTGATGTATCAATATAACCAGTTCCCCAGCCAATCACAACTTTTGCTAGTCCTTCCGAGAAATCACTGCCGTCACTGTATTGTGTTTTGATTACAATTTTGCCTTTATTATTAATATAGCACAATTTGCCATCTTGTTTGGCTTGAAATAAATTGGTGGAAGCAAACAGTCCTGTGATAAAAAATATGTGACAAAAAATAACGGTGATTTTACTTTGCATATTTTCTCCTTTTCATTTACTGCGGTTCCAAGATAAATATACTAGTTTTATCATAAAGTTCAATATTACTTAATTGGGTTGTAAAGATATTCTCCTTTTTGGTTAATATAACCAATCAAATAACCGTGCCAGATTTTGGCGATTCCATCCGATAACGGATTGGCTCCAGTGAATTGTGCTTTGATGACAAAATTACCTGCTTTATCAATATAACCATACATACCATTCGTATCCCTCGCGACCGCAAGACCATCAGAAAAAGAAAGTACATAGTCAAATTTTGGGCTAATTACTATTTTATTGGTTTTATCAATAAACCCAAACTTACCTTTAACTTTCACTGGTGCTAAACCTTCAGAAAATTTATTTACCGCGTTATATTGCGGCTCAATTACAATTTTACCGGTTCGGTCAATAAAACCCCATATGTCGTTTATCTTAACTGCGGCAAATTCATCGGAAAAATTCTCTGCTCCATTAAATTGCGGATTTATTACAAAATTAGCATTAGTATCAATATAGCCATATAATGTTTTATGAACTGTAGTATCCCAAATACTAACTGGCACTAATCCTTCGCTAAACATTCCATTGTCGGAATAATTACGATTACCAACTTGTTTCCCATATCTGTCTATACATATATAAGACCATAAACCGTTCCCAACAAATGCACGTCCTTCTGAAAAACCATTGTTTCCCACACTTCCAAGTTTATACTCTATAGGGATAGCAACTTTACCGGATTTATTAATAAATCCAAATTTACCATCTTTACCAACCATTGCTAAACCTTGTGAAAATTGTGAAGCGAAATTATAGATCGTATCAATAATCAATTTCCCGGTTTCATCAACATATCCCCATTTACCGTTATTAAAACTTCCCGCTCTCACCGCACCCAATCCTTCGGAAAAATCCTGGGTCTCATCGAATTTAGCTTGAATTATAACTTTTCCGGCTTTGTCTATATAACCGCTTTTCTCGTATGTTTTAAATACCAATAAATCGTCGGCATAAGCTTGACTGAACAACATTACAACTAAAGCCGTCCCGACCAAAAATATAAGGTTACTCCTTATCATTTTTTCTCCATTTATAAATTTTAAATGTTTGACATCTAACTACTGCGTCGGCTCCCAGATAAACTTGCCGGTTTTATCAATATACCCCCATTTTTTATTGATTTCCACTTTTGCCACGCCACCGATAAAACCCGTTGCATTGTCAAATCTCGGATTAATGACATTTTTCCCGTGGATATCAATATAGCCGTACTTATCCCCGATTTTCGCTACTGCATATCCTTCGGAAAAATCGTCAACCCAGCTAAACTGCGGATTAATTACATACTCACCATTCTTGTCGATAAAACCCCACCAATCATTCACCTTTACTTTGGCTAAACCACTAATGAACTTACCCGCATCGTTGAACTGGAATTTTATAACAATATTGCCCTTTTTATTTATATAACCATATTTTTCACCGCTTTTAACTGCCGCTAAATCCTCAGAAAAATTATCCGCATTGTCGTATTGCGGGTCGATGACATAATCGCCATTGCGATTGATATATCCATATTGCTCTTTTATTCTGACCACGCCCAGCCACTCCACAAAATCACCAGTCCATTCATATTTAGCTTTGATTACTTTTTTACCTTTGGTATCAATATACCCATAGTCATCGCCGATATTAACCCAGGCGAGTGCTTCGTGAAAATATCCCGACCCACTGAATTGAGACTTAAAAACGACCTTGTTCGCTCGGTCAATATAATAAGTTTTATCTCCGGCTGTTACTTTTGCCAGGCCTTCCGAAAAATCTTCGGCCCAGTCATACTGTGGGCTGATAATATATTTACCGGTCTTATCAATATAACCCCATTTGTCATCAATGCAAACTGCTGCGAACCCATCGGAAAAATCCCAGGCATTGTCAAACTTAGGTTTGATGATCAATCGGCCGCTGTTATCAATATAACCGTATTTATCGTTCTGTTTTACCGGGAATAAAGTTGGTATTTCTTTAGTAATACTTGCGTTAGCGATTGACCATAAACCAAGAATAGTGATATACAAAATTACTTTGTTTCTCATTAAAAACTCCCTGTCTAGGTATTCACTACTGGTTGTGTAAACTTATCTTTTATAATATTTTTAAGCGCTTCATATGCGAGTTGAACTTTGTCTTTTTTGCCCCCGCCTTCAGCCAAATCCGGTTTTCCACCACCGCCACCTTCCATCACCTTTCCGATATTTCGTGCGATTTCGCTGGCAGATATTTTTTCTTTGATATTATCACTGACAAACAGAATATATCGAATTCGCTCTTCACTGGTACTGCTTGCCACCAGAAATCCACAAATATTTTCTTTCTCTTTTTCCCGAATCTTATCTGCGATTATACGAAAATCGTCAATTTTGAGATAATCATAATTCATAAAGATGATTTTAATTTCTGAAACAATTTCCGCAGATTGTAGTAACTTGTCAATTTCCGATTCAATCACCTTGGCAGTTAAACTGGCTACTTTCCGCTCCAATTCTTTTTGGTGTAGGAAGAGTCCGTCAATTTTACTGTTTAATAAACTATCTTTTGACTCTAATTTATCATTTAACTCATCAAGTATGATACGTTCATTTTTAATTTGCTGATAAGCCAATTTACCGACTGATGCTTCGATTCGTCGAATCCCAGCCGCAATCGCAGACTCGCTGATAATTTTAAGTGAACCTATTTCACCGGTCCGTCTCAAGTGTGTTCCACCACAGAGTTCGATAGAAAAATCACCAATCTTCAAGACATTGACCCGCTCGCCATAAACCTCACCGAAGAATGCCAGCGCGCCCATTCCCTTAGCTTCGTTAATCGGCACGTTTCGTAAATGTTCAACTTTAATATCTTCAACAATCTTACTATAAACTAACTCTTCAACTTTACAAATTTGTTCTTTCGCAAGATGAGTTGGACAGGTAAAGTCAAAACGGAACCTGCCAAGTTCAACCAATGAACCTTCCTGCTTAACATAATCACCAACAATCGTTCTTAGTGCCGAATGTAATAAATGAGTAGCAGTATGTGCCCGCTCAATTTCCCGTCGTCGCTCTCGATTAATAATCGCACGTACCGGTATCGGGTCTTCGACAAACGCCCCTTCGTTTAATTCGCCTTTAACGAGCTTAGCTTTTGACCAGCGGTGCTTGTTTTTATAATAACTATTGATAACTTCCAGTTCAAAATCTTTGCCGATAATTTTGCCCGTGTCACCAATCTGACCGCCCATTTCTGAATAAAACGGCGGGTCCTGCAATAATACTTCCCAAATATCGTCAGCGGTTTTCTGAAAAATTAAAAGAATAGTATCAATCTCATCGTTATCATATCCGCTGAATTCTTCGTTCTGCTCGGCTAAAGCTTGTTCCATTGACTCGGAAATCGCTATTTTACTGTCAATCACCACTTTCCGTGACCGTTCTTTTTGAGCGGACATTTCTTTTTCATAACCTTCTAAATCAAGGATAAATTTATTCTCGGTCGCTAATTCCTGAGCTAGTTCGACTGGTAACCCGAAAGTATCGTGCAGTTTAAATATTTCTGCTCCCGGAATTATCTTCGTTTCTTTATACTGCTCAGACAACTCTTCCCATCGGACAAGACCCGCTGAAATCGTGCGCAAGAACCTTTCCTCTTCGGATTTAATAATCAGGGCGATTGATTCGCGTTTGTGGACAAACTCAGGGTACCATTGGCGCATCTGCTCAATAATCTCGCCGCTCAAGCGGTATAAAAATGGTTCTTCAATCCCAATCTTATAGGCAAAAAGCAATGCCCGGCGCAAAATTGACCGCAGCATATATCCTCTGCCATCATTCGACGGTATGGCACCATCACCAATTGCAAAGGTCAATGCCCGGCAATGGTCAGCTGCCGCATAATATGCGAGACGATTTTTATCATTCAATGGTGAATTGAGGATTTTACCAATCGCTTTTACAATCGGCACAAATAAATCAGTTTCGAATATCGATTTTTTCTCCTGAGAAACCATGCACAACCGCTCCATTCCCATTCCCGTATCGATCCCGCGGTTTTTCAAAGGCAACAATGTGCCATCTAATTGCATATCGTATTGCGGGAAAACAATATTATATATTTCAATAAATCTTAAACAATCACATCCTGGTCCGCAGGTTGGTTTACCGCAACCAAACTCTTCACCCAAATCATAATAAATCTCCGAGCACGGACCGCATGCACCGACTGTGCCAGCTGGTCCCCAGAAATTATCTTTCTTCCCTAACTTGAAAATTCTGCCTGCTTCTAAACCGATATCTTTTGACCAGATATTATATGCTTCGTCATCTTCTTCATATACTGAAACCGAAAGTCGTTCTTTAGGCAACTGAACCACCTGGGTTAAATATTCCCACGCCCACGGAATCGCTTCTTTTTTGAAATAGTCTCCAAATGAAAAGTTACCGAGCATCTCAAAGAAAGTACAATATTTTATAGACTTTCCAACTTGCTCTAAATCGGTAGCCCGCAAACATTTCTGAATCGTTGTTGCCCGGCGATAGGTTAGCGGTACTGATCCAGCAAAGAATGGTTTAAACTGAACCATGCCCGCGCTGGTAAAGAGCAGAGTCGGGTCGTCTTTTGGAACTAATGAAGAACTGGCAATAATCTTATGGTCCCGTTGCGCGTAGAAATCTAAAAATGTCCGTCTGATATCTCTATGATTCATTTTCCTCTATTTTCAAAGCATTTTTTATCACTGGATATGAAAATCCGCGTCGTGTCAATAATGCATATAACTTCTGTTTCTTTTCATAGAGCGGTAATTTCCGATACCGATTAGTATATTTTTCTACAAGTCTTTTGATTGCATCTTGTTCTTTTATTTCATCAACGCTATTAAGCGCATGTTTAATTAAAGAAACCTCGACACCCTTTTTTACGAGCTCGGCAAATATCAGTCTTTTGCCTTTAAGTCCGAGATTAATTCGGTCGGATGTGAATGCCCGGGCAAATTGCTCGTCATTAATCAGTCCGGTATTTTCCAAATCCTTTATTACATCTGATATAATCATTGATGAAAATTCTTTGCGCTGCATGCGTGTTTCCAGCTCTTTTCTTGACCGCATACGATATTTGAGCAACCGGTAAGCATAATCTTTTACTTTCTGTTTTTCGGCATCATATATCAGTGTATCCAGTTCGGTTTTGGATATTTCCTGCTGTTCATATAGACCGAGACGTAATAGTGTCTCCTTATCAACACTGAGGGCATATCTGCCGTTAATGTATATTGAAGTCCGCTCAGGATTTTTTCTTTGCGGTTTTAAATTGACTCGCATGCGTCTCTTCGCCTTGTGCTTCTTTATCGACGGGCGGTCCAGCGAGCATCACTTCGTGTAATTTCTTCTCAATCTTTTTTGTAATATCTTTATTCTTCTCTAAGAACTCAATTGCACTGTCGCGTCCCTGCCCGATTTTTGTGTTCTCATACTGATACCAGGTGCCGGATTTATCTAAAATATTATATTCCGCACCAAAATCAACTATTTCACCCATCCGTGATATACCCTTACCGTAGATAATATCAAATTCAGCCTCTCGGAACGGCGGGGCTAATTTATTCTTGACAACTTTAACCCGGGTACGATTGCCGATTACACTTTCACCCTTTTTCAGCGCCCCAATTCTCCTTATATCAAGTCGGATACTGGAGTAGAATTTTAATGCCAAGCCACCCGGTGTTGTTTCCGGATTTCCAAACATCACACCGATTTTTAGGCGCAGCTGGTTAGTGAAAATTGCGCAGGTATTTGACTTGCTGATGACTGCGGACAGTTTGCGCAGAGCCTGTGACATCAATCGCGCTTGAATACCAATAAAAGCATCGCCCATTTCGCCTTCGATTTCTGCCCGCGGCACTAATGCGGCAACCGAATCGATAACAAATACATCAAGACTGCCCGAGCGGGTCAAAGTCTCGGCAATTTCCAATGCCTGCTCGCCGGTATCCGGCTGGGCAATAAATAAGTTCTCTAAATTAACTCCCAATGCCTGCGCATACTTGACATCCAGTGCGTGTTCCGCATCAATAAATACCGCGGTGCCGCCCAATTTCTGCACTTCGGCAATGATTTGTAAAGTCAGAGTTGTTTTACCTGAAGCCTCTGGTCCGAATATTTCGCTTACCCGTCCGCGTGGAATTCCACCAATACCTAAAGCGTGGTCAAGTCCGATTGAACCGGTTGGAATAACATCAGCTTTGACTTGAGCTTCGGTTTCTCCGAGTCTCATCACCGCTCCCTTGCCAAATTGCTTTTCAACTTGCGAAATCGCCATTTTCAATGCTTTAATTTTTTCTTCTTCTGCCATATTTCACCTCACATAATAATCTGCGTTAGTATAAATGGTATTGTGATAAAGTCAATAGAAAACGTTGAATATTAACACAACCTCTTGACACAAAACTTGTTTAGTATATTATTCAGATATATGATAGATAAAGTTCATATAAAATTATCGAATAAGAAGGAGGTGGTAATTTCTAATATTTTATCATTAATCACACATAAATTAATATTAGGAGGAAATATGAAAAAAGTTCTATTAGTATTAAGTATTGTCAGTATTATTTCATTGAGCTATGCAATGACGGTCGGAATCGAAGGCGGTGCTGGTTATGTATTGGCTGAAAATGACAATCATTTCTTTATTAATGGCAGCGCTCTTGTTAACGTTGTTAACAATTTCTATATCCGGTCTGAACTGGCAAGAATAAGTTTCCATTCTGGCAGTACTAAAATATCTGTGGGAACAATGTCACCAGTCGATTTAATGCTGTTCTTTCCATCCTCAACATTTAATCCTTATGGCTTGGCAGGTATTAACTTGACAACCGGCGGTGGTGCAACATATTTTAATCTCAGAGCCGGTGCCGGTGTCGAATTCAAATTTAATGAAGCACGCTTTTACCCCTTTGTTGAAGGTGATCTCGATTTATATTCATTTAGTTATAGTGGCGCATCAAGTACCGATAATGTTATTACAATAAAAGGCGGTATCAGATTTAAATAATTGGTTGTCTTGTTTAAAATCAAAAAAGGGCAGTTAAACTGCCCTTTTACTTTTTATTGTATGAACGGGATATATTAACAAGACCATGCATGACTTAAATTGTATTGTAAATAAAAGGGCGGGACAATGTCCCGCCCTGATGTTAATTATTGTTTATAATTATTGGACGATGAGTTTTATTTCTGTCTGATTAGTAGCATCTTCATAACGTAAGAAGTATACTCCGTTGGCAATGCCTTTAGTCGAAAGATTCATTCTGTACGTTCCGGTATTGAGATATTCGTGTCTCAGAGTTTGAATCAGATTGCCCATTGCGTTGTACAGCTTTATTGTAACCATACCTGATATTGGAACCGAATAACTGATTGTCGTCAATTTGTTGAATGGGTTTGGTGTAATATTGATGTTGATATCAGAAACAGTTAATTTGCCTTCGGACATAATTGAATTATCAGTCAATAAAGAATGTTTTAAAGGAATAATCGCAGTCTCTGCCTGCGGAGTATAAGACCAGAATTCTCTGGTATTACCGCCCTTGAATGCGTAGATTTTCCCGTCATACGCAACCAATGCTCCGCCATGCTTCACTTTCTTAAGACCGGAAATTCCTTCCAGAGTGTACCAGGTATCTTCAGTCGGATTGTAATAGCCAAAGTTCGGTTTATTACCACCCTTGAACCCATAGATTTTTCCGTCCAAAGCGGTTAATGACCCGCCGTCTTTGACTTTTATCTTTCTAAGTTTTGCCGGATTCGGATCAAATGCCGCATCGTATTTCTGTGTCCAGGTATTGGTCATTGGAGAATACGCATAAAAATGGACCGTATTGCCACCGACAAATGCATATATCATATCATCCAGAGCAACCAATGCACCACCGGCTTTTATCTTTTTACCATCAGGAGTAGACAGCGAACAACATCTAGCCCATGTATCACTGAATGGAATATACATCCAGAATTCCTTAGTATTACCGCCTTTGAAAGCATAGATGACAGTATCATACGCAACTAAAGCTGCGCCAGTTTTAACCTTTGTCTTCTTAGTCGGATCATAATAAAACATCGGCATATCAGTTTTTCTAATCCAGGTATCCTGTCCCGGCAAATAAGCCCAGAATTCATTTACGCCGCCACCTTTAAATGCATAGATTTTATCGCCAAATGTAACTAATGAACCGCCGGCTTTTACTCGCTTAGGGATGACTTTTCCATTCAGTTTTATAACATACGCAATTGAGTCCCGAACAAACCAAGTATTTACTACAGGGTCATAAGCATAGAACTCACGCGTATTACCGCCACGGAAAGCAAAGATTGTATCTCCATAAACAGTCAATGCCCCGCCATCTTTAATACCTTTATTGAGTGGAGCTTGAATTGGTACATCTGCTATTTGCACCCAGCCGGTTGCTCTGAGCATTCTGGTTAAAATATCATTGGTCGGATATTCATCGCCGGGATAAGCAGTCCAGGCAGTAAGTAGATATGTATCAAGGTCAGCAATCGTATCGGTGAATGTGAATGTCAGTGTTGATTCCGGGTCAAGTGCAGTAGTGACCAATGCTGAATCTTTTTCATCCCGCATCTGCAGATAAACATACCAGGACGGCGATAAAGTTGTCATGCCGGAATTCTTAATCTTGACCGAGACATTAAATGGTTGGTTGAGAATAATTGAGGTTGGTACATCAATTGCAATTGGCATTGCATCAATTGTCGGCGTGTACATCATATTAAAATCATCTATCTGCCAGCGGCCTGCATTATAAGCAAAATACCGATAAGCGATTCGGACATCTGCTTCACCAGCAACCAAAGATGTGATATTATGCATCTGATAACCGTAAGAAACCAGACCATTAACACCACCCGCATATTTGGTAATTTCAGTCCAAATATTTCCGCCGTCTGTGCTGACTAAAACATATCCGGTATCCGGGTCAGCATTCTTGTAACCTTCATACTGATGCCAAAAACTCAAAGTATATTGCGTGTCAATTGAGCAGTTTAATCGCGGTGAGATTAACCATTCATCCTGATGTTCTCTTGGTGCATAACGCACAACCGCAACTTCGCGTGAAGGGTTAGTCATATAACCTTTAAACCAGTCATTACGATTCCATTTCTTCACCGCTTCGTCACCATTATCAATAATACGCCAGCCGCAGAACGGCGGGTTATTGCCAAATGGTCCCCAGTCTTCGTTAAAGTCTTTGGAATATGGGATTGGATGAAACTCAGGACAGATTGTTATGCTTTTGACTAAGGTATCATTGGTCATATCTTCATCGTCAGTCAGTTCAGTAAAAAATTTCACTGTATAATCACCAGAAACAGCCGGTGTCCAGGTAAATGAAATATCAGTAAACTCAAGACCAGTAATTGAAACAGTGGTTGAATTTACCAGCACATCATTTGCGGCCATCTTTACCGAAACATCATTTTGTGCATCGGTTCCGAAATTACAAACGCGAACAAAAAATGTATCGGTTTCACCAACTACCATTGGAATTGGTTTTCTGTCCAGCAGATTGGCAACACCCATATCAGTTGCATATGGATAACTGACTGCTACGTCATCAACAAACCAGACATAACTTGCACCACGGCCCGCCGGACCATCTTGCATCTGCCAGGCAATTTTTACACTTGAATCAGCATACGCACTTAAATCAATCACCACTGGCTCTTCATAACGATTCCAGCCCACCGGTTGTTCAGACAGGTCAAAAAGGGTTGTCCAGGTTACACCGCCATCCGTCGATATTTTCGTATAATAATGGTCGCTGTCATTAGAGCCGAAAAACCCATAAGTCCAGTATCGGAGATAGTAATTATTAGTTAATGAACCAGTTAAATTGATTTCTGATGTGATTAACCACTCGTCCTGATGACCATATGACCACCATAAACCAGCGGCAGCTGGATTAGAATGGACTAAATAACCAGGTTCAGTAAATCTGCTCCAATAGCAGTTATATCCACCCTGAGTACCGGTATTATTTTGAACCACTGACCAGTCTGTTGGAGGAAAAGTCGTTTCAGTGAAAGATTCGCTAAAGATTATATTGTCGCGGTTTGATGCTGGCGCAGGATTATTTTTCGCTGTGTAAGTAATATTCGGTTGTTGCTCATATCTTGCATTTGGTGATTCATTCTTGCTGAGCGGTTGATATTGGAGTCCAAATGATAAACATAGTCCAACTACTAAAAGTCCGATTAATAATTTATTCATAAGTTGTTCCTTTCTTAATTATAATTAAAAAACATATTTAACAACGATTTCATATTAATGAAAGTTGTACCTTTATTGGTTGATATCGAACCATAATCAACCTGTTCAATCCAACCATTACAAATAATGACAATGTTTAACACATTGCTCCTCCACGTTATTAGAGTAGCAGGTTATTACACCTGCCCTAAAATTAATCTTAGAAATATTCTACAATATTATTATGAACCCAAAATACGCTTAGATTAGCCCCTTATCCCAGAATCCGCTCTGCGTATTTCTGGGACTTCTCTTTTATTCATTATATTACGCGCTCATTTTTTGTCAAGGTAAATATATAATCGGCAAGTGTTTACAACCTAAATATATTACAATAAGTTAGATGATATTTTAGGAGATCTCTAGCTGGCAAATAAAGATTTACCAGAAGGGATATCGGATTAATTAGAGCTTGTCTTTAATCAGTCTATTCCAAGCATTAATAATCAGTATTCCGACAATGCAAAAGATTGTCAGCATTAATATCGAGTTTATATGCAACGGTGATGTTTTAAACACTCCATTTATCGGTCGTATAAATATGACCGCTGCCTGAAATACAATCGAAACCAGAAAGGCGCCATTCAGATATTTATTACGTAAAAGTGATTTTGAGAAAAAGAAATTATTGCCAACCCGGAAATTAAATGAGTGAAGTATCTGCAATAATACCAATGCCGCAAATGTTACGGTTCTGACTTGTGCGGCATCCGCTTTAAAGACGTAATGGCTGATTAGTGTCGCCGAAACCGCAATGACCGTTAAAACCAATCCCTGCCAAAATACCCGTACCAAGTTTCTACTGGTCAAAACCCCATCAGCTAGTTTTCTGGGCGGTCGTTGCATCAAATCTGCTTGTGCCGGGTCAACACCCAATGCTAGAGCCGGCAGACCGTCGGTAATCAGATTTATCCATAAAATCTGAATCGGAAATAAAATCGGTAAATTTACCAGCATCGCGACCAGCATGGTCAAAACTTCGCTGATGTTACAGCTCAGCAAATACAATACGAATTTCTTCAGGTTATCAAATATATTCCTTCCTTCGCGGGTTGCCGTAACAATCGTCGCAAAATTATCATCGGTCAGAACCATATCCGAAGCTTCTTTGGCAACATCGGTTCCGGTAATTCCCATTGCCACGCCGATATCTGCCAGTTTTAATGCTGGTGCATCATTCACACCATCACCGGTCATAGAAACGATATGGTCACGCTCTTTCAAAGCTTTTACAATCTTCACTTTTTGTAATGGCGAGACGCGCGCGTAGACTTGAATTAATTCGACCTCTTGAGCTAAATCTTCATCGCTCATCGCTTCCAGTTCCTGACCGGTAATAACCTTGCCGTCGGTTAATAAACCAATACGCTTGCCGATATTTTCCGCGGTCAGTTTATGGTCGCCGGTTATCATCGCCACTTTTATTCCTGCCTGTTTACAGGTATTTATTGCCTGCGCGACTTCATCGCGCGGCGGGTCGCTCATTCCGATAATGCCAATAAATGTCAATCCCTTTTCAATCGTGTTTTCATTTATCTGCGCTGGTAGGCTGGTCATATTTTTCATGGCAAATGCCAGTGTCCGAAAACCATCTCGGGTCAGACTGTTATTAATCTCACGCCAGTTATCACCGACTGTATTAGAACACATCGCACGAATCACTTCTGGTGCCCCTTTGACAAATACGCGATATCCGTTTTGCTCTCGGTGGATTGTTGACATTGCTTTACGGTCCGAGTCAAATGGTATTTCCGCGATTCGCGGATACTCGGCTGATATTTTATCCGGGTTTATACCGAATTCCTGGGCTGCAACAACCAGACCAATCTCGGTTGGGTCACCAATCATTCTCCCCTTAATATCCTTGTGTGCGTCATTACATAATGTTGCGGTTAAAAACAGTTCGTGAAAATGTGCGTGATTGTGCAGAGCATCAGTTGTTGTGTAAATTTTATTCGCGAAAGCAATACGCTCGACCCGCATCTGATTCATCGTTAAAGTGCCGGTTTTATCCGTACAGATTATCGAAGTCGAACCTAATGTTTCTACCGCATGCAAGCGCCGGATAATCGCATTCTTTTCCGCCATCCGTTTAACACCAAGTGACAAAGCAACCGTGACCGCAGCCGGCAAACCTTCGGGAATTGCTGCAACGGCCAGACTGATTGCAATTAAAAACATCTCTGCCCAGCTGTGTTGTTTTAATACTCCGGCAATAAGCACAATAACACTTATCCCAAGACAGAGATATGCGATTTTTTCACCCATTTTTTTCAATTCGTGCTGAAGCGGGGTTTTTTCTTTAGGTCGATCAATCAGCTCGACAATTTTACCCATTTCCGTATTCATGCCGGTATTAATAACGATTGCCTTGCCCCGACCTCTTGTCACCATTGTTCCGGTATAACACATATTGATACGGTCAGCAATCGGCAAATCTACTTTGGTCAACACTGAGTCACTTTTCTCAACCGGCACTGATTCCCCGGTCAAAGAAGATTCGTCAATCGCTAAAAGTTTACTTTCAATGATTCTTGAATCGGCTGGTATCCGGTCGCCGGTATTGATAACAATGATATCACCGGGAACCAGTTCGGTTGCTGGCAATTCCTGCTCAAATCCCTTACGCAAAACTCTGGCATTGGGCGCAAGCATCTGTTTTAACGCTGCCAGCGCGTGCTCGGCGCGAAACTCCTGAACAAATCCGAGTACTGCATTAATGATAAGAATTGCGCCAATCGCGATTGTATCAGCGATTTCACGCAATAGAATACCTGAAATTAAAGCAGCAATTATCAAAATAATTATCAAAAAATCATTAAATTGCGATAGGAAAAGCTTGAACGGAGATGTTACTTTTGCTTCGCTTATTTCATTCTTTCCAAATTCGGATAATCTTTTTTGGACTGCCGCTGAATCTAAACCTGCTTTTAGGTCAACGTCTAAAATCCGACCGATTTCTGACACAGATAAACTATGGGCGTTGAGCCCAATATTTAATTTAGATTCGGACTTTGTTTTCATTTTCCTGTCCAATTCTATGATAAATATCTTAAAGCGTCAAGTGTGTAACATAATGCGTATAATAAAAAGGGCGGGACAAGCCCGCCCTTTTTGTTTGTTAAATTATTATTTCACAATCAGCTTTATTTCTGCTCGGTTGATTGAGTTTTCGTATCTCACAAAGTATATTCCGCTTGCGATATTCGAAAGTGTTGTCGTATAGTTTCCTGCATTGAGATAACCATTATGAATCGTCTGTATCATACTGCCAGCTGCATTATACAACTTGATTGAAACATTGCCCGAAACCGGAACCGTATATCTGATTGTCGTCAGCGCCTGGAACGGGTTAGGCGATATGTTGAACAGCGCCGATAAATTGGAGACTGGCTCACTCTGGCTCGCATTAACCGTCTGTGCTGTTAATGGCATTTGACTTAAGACTTCTGACTTTGCTGCAATCGGTCCATAGCTCCACATTTCTAATGTGTTGTTACCTTTGAGCAAGTAGATATAACCGCCGACATAAGTCATTGCGCCGCCGGTTTTAATAACCGATTTCTTATCCACTCTCGGTACCGAATCTGAGCGAGACCAACCTAACCCAGGTGTATATTTCCATACGAAGTTATAACCGCCGCCCTTAGTCGCATAGATTACACTGCCATCAGTTGTTGTTGCTGCACCATCTTTCAAATAGACCTTCTTCAGCTTTCCAACTCCATTAGTTAGTAGTGAATCGAACGGAGGTATTGTATCACCGGTCAACTCAGTCCAGGTATTCAAACCCATATCATATGAGAAGAACCGGTTCGGTTTGATATTTGCCTTTAATGCATAGAATGTGCCGCCAACCTCAATGATTGATGAACCGTCTTTCCATACCACCTGTTTTGTTCCGCTAAGTACTGGCAGAGAAGCAAGTGCGGTCCATGGTGTGCCATTGACTGTGTCTGCAGTCGGATCATAGACAAAGAAGTTGTTCGGGTCGGTCTTTTTCTGGTTACCAGCTAATAGATATACTTTGCCGTCATACCAGCGAATCGATGTACCGCCCTTGAGTCCTTTGGGTACGCTCACGAATGCTTTAGCGGTCCAACGGTTGCTGTCCGCTGCTATATCATATGCCCAGAATTCCTTAGTACCATTACCTTTGGTTGCATAGATTGTGTGGTCTTCGTCAAAACACATCGAAGCACCCTTGGCCACGACCTTCTTATTAATCTTGGTCGGGTCGGTGACTTTCACGCCATTGGGTATGCTATCTGCTGGTGTCCATGTATTGGGTGTATAATGATAAAATTCTCTTGACTTACCGCGGAATGCATAAACATTATTGGTCTTACCAGAAGCAATACCAACTAAGGCACCGCCGTCTTTCACGCCTTTACCACCAACATTAGATAAAATATCTAGTTGTCTTGACCAACCTGCAGTTGGTGCGACTACAACTTCAAAACCACCGCCCGTTGCTTGATTATTACCCGCATACATGTCGCCGGTCAATTCGGTTCTCGCTTCAGTGCTGAATATTCCGAGGTCGGTTGCAGTATAAGAACTAAACTCGACTTCGAGTTCTTGACCAACATCAAGGCTACTAACATCAACCGTATCGCAGTAATCACCAGCTTTTTGCTGGGTAATCGTGAAGATTACCGAGAATGAAGGGGCCGGGACATTACCATAATTTTTTATTGTTGCTTTGACCGGATAAGAAGTTCCCTGATAAAGCGTGCCGCTTGGATTTGTCACTGCCGTTACACCGATATCCAGAGTAGGTGTGTAGAAATCGCTCCAGAATCTCGGCATTATCTGGTAAGTATCCTGATTCGCCACCGCTGTATCGCCAAATGCAGTCAGGTCTCCGATGATATCAAAATAACCGGTTAGAATTGTCTGTCCGATAATACCGGTTGCAGTTGAATCAATTCTTACATTGACCGAGTCAAGTCCGGTATAGCCAATCGCCCAATAATTCGCATCCCGGGCAAATGTTCCGGTCGCTCTAAACTGCACCGAATCTACTCTGACCAGACATCCTTCAAAGGATTCGCTGGCTGAAGATGGTAGAGTAATTGTCGTTGTATCTGGCAATTGTATTCCACTGCTGATTACGGTCACCTGACCGCTGCTGGTGGCGGTTGCGTTAAGTTCAGTCATTGTTTTATATTCCTGAATTACGCCAACCACAGTAACACTATCACCAATATTCACATGCGGTAATGAATCCTGTACCCGTCGATAACAATATAGCCCGTTCCACGAACCGCCCGGTCGTTGGGAGAAAAAGAATCTCGGACCGAAAACTCCAGTGACGATTCCAATGGTTCGAACATAGTCTGCAGCATAGGGTGAAGAACTTGCATAACCCTGAATCTGGTCAATGGTCAGTTCTAATGGAAACACTGCACGATAGAGTGATGATGTGGCAAGATAACCAAGCCGGCTGACTGCATGTATCTGATAAAATATCGTATCACCCGCTGCTTTGGTTGATGGAATTGTGTAGGTGAAAATTGAATCCGCTGAATTATAACCGTCTTTCTGAATCGCGTTCCAGGAACCTGAGTTTAATTTATAGTACAATGTATCAAGAATACTTCCTAAGGCAGTTGAATCGTCATATATTTTTGCGGTCACCTGAAAAGACTGACCAGATGTTGGTATTGACGGATTTCTTGAAACATCAGTAATAGTCGGTGGATTAATATTAGTCAATATTCCCCAGCTCGTTCCAACCCGAATACCATCAACTTGTACCGAATATGACTGACTGCCCTGCCTGAGCGCGATTGAACCGCAATCACTCAGGTCAGCGATTGCATAAGCATCAGTATAAGTCAAGTC
Source organism: Caldifarciminota bacterium (assembly GCA_903865935.1). Lineage (GTDB taxonomy): Bacteria > Hydrothermota > Tepidihabitantia > Tepidihabitantales > CAIPLT01 > CAIPLT01. The sequence goes on along the minus strand of CAIPLT010000009.1, from coordinate 37,950 downwards.
AGAAGTCGGTTCTGAACCGGCTAAAGATGGGTTAATCCAAAGTTTAACTTCATCGTTAGCTGCACCTTCGATAAAAGTATATTTTAATACCAAGAGATAAGTCGTATTATATGAATAACTGAAAGGAGTGAACGTACCAACTGAGTCCCCCTTACATAATCCAAACGCTAGACTACCTGAATTATCCTTGACAAAAACTCTGCCTTTGAAATTTGTCCCGATTACTTGAGGACCAAAATGAATGAAATAATCTTTTGTTGAGGATGCCGAACCAGCATTGACCATAAAAGCGGCATAAACGCTTCCGGCAGTTTGAGTAGTAAAAATCCGGTGTGCATCTTCTCTTGAACCCGAACCACCCGTGACCGTAGTCGCTTCACCAATTCCAGATGACAGATATCCGGTATATGTTAAACCCGGTGTTGTAACCATTAATGGATTTGAACCAGCTCCGCTGTGTGCTGACCAGCCATTGTAGATAAGCGATGTACCAGGGGTATATTCAAAGTTTTCAATCAAAGGAATTGTCGATGCAATAACATTAATTGTTGAACTGGTTGCACCAGTTAAACCATCTGCAGTTGCGGAAAGTGTGTATACACCGGCTGAATCAAGTTCAATGTCGTTAAATGTTGCAACACCTGCAGCGCAAGCTTTTTTTAAAGTTCCGCTGATATTACCCGGACCAGATGCTATTGATATTGTAATACTATCAGTATAAGAAAGGTCAACTGAATTATCTGGTCTGCGTGCTCCAACCGTGAATGTACCCATTGTTAAATTTTGCTGTGCACCGGCTGGAACATTGACAAAAGCAAGATGTGAAGCAGCTGCTAACACAGAAAATGGCGCGCTCGTTCCCGGAGTCAAGATATCACCTGATGTGCGGGTCGCAGTAATTGACACTCCGCCTTCAATCGTATTATAAGTTACTCCGGTTATGGTTGCTGTATTTGCACCAGCTGAAATTGTTCCGGTCAATGTCCCGCCAAGATTACCACTTCCGGTTGCTAGAGATAGCAAAACATCAGTTGCATTCGTTACATTTCCGGGATTTCCACCAGCGTCTTGCGCTTGAACAGTAACGCTGAATGGTGTGTTGACTGAAGGACTATTTCCACCATTTACTGAAGTAATTGTTAATTGCGTTGGTGTTACACTACCACCCGGAAGAATATCTGACCAACTTGTTCCGACTCTTATTCCATCAACTAGTACAGTATATGCTTGTGAACCTTGTCGAAGTGCAAATGCACCACAATCACTCAGGTCAGCACCATCAGTTGCTGTTAAATTGGACGGTGGTTCAGCACCGCCAATTGCGGGATTAACCCAAAGTTTTACTTCATCATCAGAAGTAGTGCCTGTATTAAATGTATATCTTAAAACTAACAGATAAGTAGTATTCAAATCATAAATTGTATCAGTTATTGCTGGAGGTGGAGCATTGCCTGCTTTACTTAAACCAAAAGCAACATTGTTCAATGCATTTCTAACAACAAACACTTTTCCCCGAAAAGTGGTTCCTATTGATAAAGGACCGAAGTGTACAATATAATCAGCGGTAGTCGTTGCTGCAGTAACATTTACCATAAAAGCGGCATAAACACTGCCAGCGGTTTGCGAAGTGAAAGTTTTGTTATCATCTTCTCTACTTGTTCCGCCAGTAATAGTTGCTGCATTACCAATTCCCGATGATGCATATCCTGTATAAGTCAATCCAGGTGATGCGACTAAAATCGGACTACCACCGATATTACCATGGGCTGTCCAACCGTGAGTTGTAATATTATCACCAACTGTATAATCAAAGTTTTCTTCCCAGAATAACGAACCAAATGCAGTAGCGCTCATTGTAAGTAGTACTACTAATACTAATATTTTTATATTTTTATTCATTTTGTTTTTCCCCCATTTTCCAATATTTTATTATTGATGGTATTAACTGTTTTATAGATATTGGTTACCACCATAAAACCAAAATCCCAGATTATTAAGTTATTCATAAATACAATTCCAAAATCCTATTTTAAACCACACGATTACACAAGACATTCACAAGAAATGTCATTGCGAGCCGAAGGCGCGGCAATCTCCAACTGGAGATTCCTCGTTCCCTCGGAACGACGTCTGTGAAATCTCGTGGTTGCATTTTATTGTTTCGTGCTTTCGTGGTATTCTTTTCATTGAGCATTTTATTAGAAATTAGGAATTAGTCGTTAGAAATTTATCTCAATAATAGTAATTTCTTGACTTCACTTGTTTTGTTTGTTTCCAATCTGACGAAATAAATTCCCGGCAAGACGATCTGCCCATAATTATCGCGACCATCCCAGATAATTGTGTTTATATTGGTCTCGGTCAGGATTCTTATTAATTTACCCGTCGCATCATAAATCTTTATCGTTCGAAAATCAGTCAAACTGCAATTAAAACTAATCCTTGTATAATTCGTAAACGGGTTAGGACTGATATTAAATGTCAGGCGGTCAGCAGTCAGCGGATAACGGTTTTCTTCAACTCCTGCCGGTCGGTCAAAGACATAGACCGAATCAATATTGAAGTATCGGTTGGTACCGACATTACCTGGCCAGTTATCATATAAAATCCAGCGGATATAAACCGAAGTCTGACCATTATATGTACCGAGATTCACGGTTTGTTTAATACCGGTATCAAGTATTGCCGCTTGGCGGGGTAAACTGCGAATGTAATTACTGTCAATCGTCAAAACCGGAATCCAGGTCGTACCATTGGTCGAAACCTCTACTTTCAATGTATCGAGTCTTGAACCAAGAGCAAATGAATCAACGGTCAATGATGGGCATCGAAAATAGAAACTCAGTGATTCAATACCAGGACTGGAAAAATTCATTGATGGTGTTCTCAGATAGCTGGTGCCGGTTAAATTTCCGTAAGGTGCATAATTAGCAATAAGAACACCAGCTGATGTATCAGTGCGAAATACCTGACCCGAACCGCGCCTCACCCATTTGCGGCAGTTACCGGTTGAATCAATCGCCCAGCCCGTAGGCGGCCAGGTTGTCAATCCGCTAAAACTTTCATATAATATTGTCGTGGCTGACGCTATTTGTAGTGCAGCTAAAATTATTGTTACTACCAGTACGCTTTTTAGTTTCATATAATCCTCCTGTCCTTTATCCCTTTATCCTTCATTTCACACCACATATTAACGATAAATATCCTGTAACCGAATTATTTTATATCGGTCAAATTTACCGCGTTTCATTAAAAATAAATTGTAATTATTAACCCAATACATATGCTTCATTTTAGCATTTAATTTGCCCAAAATATTTTATAATAAATACACCTTATGTCAAGGAAAAAATTGACATTAATTTATTCAAAATTCCGACCCGTTTTAGTATAAACAGACACAGCACTTTAACCTGAGTAATCTCTTTACAATTTGTATAATCATATTTATATTGACTTGTCGAGTATTCAAAGTTATCATAATCTACTTGATGCCCAGAATTAGGATTGGCTTCCGTTTTTTACAGTTCTATTTTATTGCCGGTATAATCATTTTAGCCGGATTCTGGGTTTTTTATACCCGATACCTGATAAAACAACTGGAAAAAGAAACTGAAGTCCGCACGCGCATCTACGCCCAGTATATGCGCCGTGCAACCGAGCCGTCAACTGAAACCTCGGCCGAGCTTGATATCATATTTGAGGAAGTGATTCAGAAGATTGATTTCCCGGTGATAATCACCAACGCGGAAAACGTACCGACTTCATTTAAAAATCTTGGCGAAAATAATCCGAGCCCGTCCCGCCTCAAAGTGCTGATGAAGCGGTTAGACACTGAACACGCGCCGATTCCTTTGGTCGTGGCGGAAAATGATACAGTCAAAATTTTGGGCGCAATCCATTACGGAATATCGTCCTCATCTAAAGCTCTGCGAACCTATCCGTTTTTCCAGCTCGGTTTTCTGGTCATATTTATTATTCTCGGAATCTGGGCGCTCATTATCTATCACAAGCACGAGCGCGAGCAAATCTGGAACACCCTGGCCAAAGAAACCGCGCACCAGCTTGCAACACCGATGTCATCTTTTGCCGGCTGGCTCGAAACATTAAAAGATTGCGCTGACTTAAAAGGAACCAGTCAAAGCTTAGTAGAGATGGAACAGGATTTAGCGCGGATGAAAGAAGTGCTCGAGCGATTCAGCCGTATCGGTCTTCCGCCCGAACTAAAACAACATTCAATTAAAGAGATTGTCAGCCAGTCGGTCGCATTTGTCCAGCGCCGCTCATCAAAAAATATTGAATTTACCTTGAAAATCGAATCTGACCCGATTGTGAAAATTGACGATGTGCTCTTTTCCTGGACGGTCGAGAATCTTTTAAAAAACAGCGTTGATGCGATTGGGTTAAACTCAGGCAAGATTGAAGTAATAACTAAAGATTCGCCGGATAAGCGGTATCTGGAGATTGATGTGATTGACACTGGCGAAGGGATTAAACCCAATAAAGCAAAAGATATTTTCAAGACCGGTGTTTCAACCAAAAAATACGGCTGGGGTGTTGGCTTGACCTTAGCTAAAAGAATCATTGAAGAATACCATAATGGTAAATTATTGTTGCTTGAATCACAGCCGGAAAAGACAATATTTACGATACTTTTACCCATCGAATCTCAAAAATCAAATATTAAATGAGAATTCTCTGGATTGACGACGAAGTTGACCTACTTAAACCTTATGTCTATTTTTTGAAAGACAAGGGTTATGAGGTTGAGACCGCGACCAATGGTCCGGACGGTCTGCAGCTGGCAAAATCAAAAAACTTTGACCTGGTCTTATTGGATGAGATGATGGTTGGTATGGATGGTCTGACCGTCTTACAAACCCTCAAAGAATTTGACCCGAATATTTTAATTGCAATGGTCACCAAAGTATCCGAAGAATCGGTTATGAATCAAGCCTTTGGAAAACTCGCCGATGACTTTATTATCAAACCATTTACTCCGGCACAAATTTTATCGGCTCTGAAACGGCTGATTGAAAAGAAAGCGCTGATTGGTGACCGGCTGCACCGCGATTTCTCCGCGATTGCGCAAAAGCGGACCACAATCAAGGGCTGGAAAGACTGGATTGATTATTATGTAACACTTTTAAACTGGCAGACTCGGTTTGAGCGGTTCGGCGATGCGGTATTAGCCGAAAGTTTTTATGATGAAAAGAAAGAGAGCAACAAGGAGTTTGTCGCGTATGTCGAAGATATGTATCCGCGCTGGGTGCAGGAAAAGAAAGGTCCGATAATGTCCAACCGCTTTTTTGAGACCTTTGTCCTGCCCCGACTAAAAGAAAAACCCGTGTTCTGGCTTGTCTTTGATTCAATGCGGCTCGAACAGTGGTTTGCCCTGGTTCCGCTGCTAAAAGAATTTTATGAAATTGATACTGAGTATTACTATTCAATCCTGCCTTCGGCAACCCCTTATGCCCGCAACGCTCTGTTCTCAGGTCTTTTGCCTTTGGAAATTTATCAGCAATTGAAAAATTACTGGGTATTTGAAGATACTGGTCAGAACCGCTTTGAACAGGAGTTGTTAATCGAAAACCTGGCGCGCCATAATTTTCGCAATAAATCATTATTTCTTAAAACCTCGCGCAACGAGGATATTGATAACTCGCTCAATGTACTGTTAAATACAGATACCCAATTTTCAACATTAATCTTAAACTTCTTGGACCTCTTAATTCATTCGATTAAATCACAACGGCTTTTGGATGAAATTGTTACTGACGAAAAGAGCTTGGTAAGTTTAACCCGTCTTTGGTTCAGTAATTCTGCGGTATTTAACCTGCTTAAGGCATTAAAGAAACGTGATGCTTATATTATAATCACATCTGACCATGGTTTTATCAAAGTCAACCGACCGACCTTGATTTATGGCGGTAAAGAAATTTCAGCTAACTTAAGATACAAACACGGCGGGGCATTGAAGATTGATGAAAAGACTGCAGTGCTCTTGAATAACCCGCAAGATTATATGTTGCCGGCAGAGCATTTAGGTGTAAGATATGCGATTGCCAAGCATGACTATTATTTTATCTATCCAACCAAACCCAAAGAGTACGAGCAGACCTACAAGTACTCTTACCAGCACGGCGGTATCTCGATGGAAGAAATGATACTGCCCGTCGCAATCCTGAAACCAAAATAAATTTTCAATAACAGCAGAATATATTAACCTCACAGGAAATTAATTATGTATCATTCTGGGGTTTATGTCATTTTCGAATAATCACATAGCTACTTAACCTACTCGGTTGCCCGAAATGTGACCTACTCACCTGTCTGGTAGGTTACCTAGTATATGACCTAACCCATTGTCTAGTAGGTTACTTAGTAGATTATGTACTGGATTATCTGGTAGGTTGATGACTAGATTACCTATTCCATTACCTAATAGGTTACCTAGATGGTATAACTGACCCGTGACTCAGAAATTTTGAATTTAAAAGAACCGTCCCGATTTTCCCTATCCTCAAACAAGTGCTGGAGAGAAGCTTACAATAAGAATTTGCGATTTTGAAAATGGAACAACACGAGTTCTTGACAAATTGTATTTTTTTTGTATCATAAAAGACCATATATGAAAGTATTAAAACTGCAAAAAAGAAACCTAAACAGTTATCTTGAATCTTTACGCGTTTTTGGTGAGATTTATGGACCGGTGCGTAAAGACGAAAAGTATATTTATGGACAATTAGACGACCTGGACAAACTCGACCTGCGCATGCTTCGGACCATTCTGCCGGTTAAAAAGTTCTTGGTCCCGCCCAAATTCAATACTTTTTCTTTTGAGGGTTATACTTATAAACCCGAGCTGGAAAAAATTCCGCGACGGGTAATTTTCGGTGTCCACCCGTGCGAAATTCACGGGTTATTAATTCTGGATAAGTTCTTTTTAGAACGATTCCCTGACCCCTATTACCAGGAGCGAAGAAAGAACACGGCAATCTTAGGGTTATCGTGTGTTCCTGACGAAAAATGCTTTGCCAAATCGACCGGTACCCATTTTGTCGAATCCGGTTTTGACTTAGCATTTAATGAACTGCAGGATTTTTACTTGGTGTGGGTCGGTTCATCTTTAGGTGATGATTTAGTCCGCTTGCGGCTCGACCTGTTTGAAGAAGATATCAAGGAAAGAGATTTACACGAATATATGAAATGGCGCAGCTGGCGGGACAGTCAATATAAATTAAAGCTCGATATGACCGGGATGCCGGATATTATGGAGTTAAACTATAACAGCCCGATCTGGAAAAAGTTTGGTGATAAAGATTTATCCTGCGGCGCCTGTTCAATGGTCTGTCCGACCTGTCCATGTTACAATGTCCGTGACCAGTTAAAACCAGTCGGTAACTCGGGTGAACGTCAGCGGCATTGGGATTCCTGCATGTTCAAACCATTTGCGGTAGTTGCCGGCGGTCATAATTTCCGGGAAAACCGTGCGGAACGAGTTAAACTGTGGTACACGCATAAACTGAAGGCATTTATTACTGAATTCGGTAAACCGGCCTGTGTTGGATGCGGTCGTTGTATTGATACCTGTCCGGTTGATATTAATATAAAAACCGTAGTTACCGCTTTAAAAGGAGTTTAATAATGGCAACGAATGTTTATCTTCCGGAACCGATGCGCATTGTTAGACGCTTCAATCTTATCAGCGATGTGAGGTTTTTTCAGGTACGACCATTAGCAATGGACCGTGCTTTGAGTCTGGATTATTTGCCCGGTCAGTTTATGATTGTCTCTCTTCCTGGTATTGGCGAAGCGCCGTTTTCAATATCCTCTACCCCATCCCGACCCGGACTAATTGAATTTGGTATCAGAAATGTCGGTGTTTTGACCGAACAGTTATTCAAGCTTAAAGAGAATGAGATAATCGGTGTTCGTGGGCCATATGGCAATGGATTTCCGATATCTAAATTTGAAAAGAAGGATTTGATTATCGTGGTTGGCGGGTTAGGCGCGGTTCCCTTGCGTTCACTCTTGCTTTATACCCTGGATAACCGCGACCGGTTTGGCAAGATTTATTTCCTGTATGGTGCACGAAGGCCCAATGAGATGCTCTTTTTAAATGAGTTTTTAGAGTTAAAAGGAAGAGACGACCTGAACTGCCTGTTATCCGTTGATAAAGATGACACCGGAAAATGGACAGAAAATGTCGGCGTAGTTACCACTTTATTTAAGCATTTAAAAGGTATAAACCCTAATAATACTTATGCGACCGTGTGTGGACCGCCAGTGATGTATAAATTTGTCATTGACGAGTTACTTAAACTTGGCATACCCAAACATCAGATATTAATGACTCTGGAACGCAGAATGCACTGCGGTGTTGGCAAGTGCGGACATTGCGTGATTGGTTCAATCTATACTTGTATGGACGGACCAGTATTTTCTCACTGGGATGTCTTACATATGAAGGATTTAATCTAATATGCCAGAAAAACCAAAAGCGGGATTTTATAATTTGTCCGGTTGTTCCGGATGCCTTTTAACCATTCTTAACTGCGAAGACCAGATACTCGATATCTTTAACGGTGCGAATATAGTTTCGTTTCTTATGGCAAATAGCGCCAACATTGAAAAGGATTTAGATATCGCATTTATTGACGGCTCGGTTACAACCGATGAACAGGAAGAGTTTGTCAAAGAATTAAGAGCGCGCACCAAGAAAATCGTCTGTCTCGGTGTCTGTTCTTGTTACGGCGGAGTGCAGGCAATGGAATATGAAAAAAACACTTGGTCCGCCCGATTCAAAAAAGTCTACGGCACAAAACCACCGACTATCACTAAGCCATTTGAATCAAGACCGGTTGATGCATTTGTGCCGGTTGATTATTATCTGCCCGGCTGCCCGATTGATGCCAATCAGTTTTTGTATAACTACGCTAGATTATTACGCGGACTGCCGGTCGATATACCCAAGACGCCAGTATGTCTTGAGTGCAAATGGCGCGAAAATGAATGTTTATTATTAAAGAATATTATGTGTTTGGGTCCGGTCACCGCAACTGGTTGCAATGCCCGATGCCCGTCGGTTAATCTGCCGTGTGTCGGTTGTTTTGGCCCGGCCGATGAAGGAAACTTAACATCCGAGTTTAACCTTTTAAAAGAAAAAGGGTTCAGTTTCCCGGAAATCGAGCGGAAATTGAGAATGTTCGGCGGTGTTAAGTTTGTCAATAAATTTAAAACCATGTGGAAGAAAGTTAAAAAATGAAAGAGATAAGAATACCGACTTTAGCCCGTGTTGAAGGACATGGCAATATCACGGTTCAGATTGCCAAGAATAAAGTCCAAAAAGTCCTGTTAAATATTCCTGAAGGACCGAGATTATTTGAAACTCTGGTTGTCGGTAAAACCCCTTCGGAAGTTGTAAATATTGTGCCGAGAATCTGCGCAATCTGCTCGGTTTCCCATCGTTATGCTGCAATCCGGGCATTGGAACGCGCCTTGGAAATCAAAGAAACCAAGGCAACCAACGCATTAAGAACTTTGATGCATTATGGTGAAATGATTGAAAGTAATTCCTTACACGCTTACCTTTTAGCCCTGCCCGATTTTCTTGGTTATCCCAATGCGGTCGCAATGGTTGATAAATATGCGCCAGCCGTGCTCCGGGCCTTACGATTAAAGAAGTTTGGCAACAGTATTATGGAAATCACCACTGCCCGCTGGACCCATGGTGAGAACGCGGCAGTCGGCGGATTTGGCGTAACTCCATCAAAACAGCAGTTATTAGATATCAAAAACCAGGCATTGGCTCTATTGCCCGATGCCGAAGAGACAGTTGAACTATTCCGTAATCTCCATTATCCAACCTCAATGGAAGAGGGCATGACCTTTATGTGCTTGAAACCGCCAACCGAGAAATATGGGTTTGTCGGTAATTCGGTTTTGATATCGACCGGACAGGAAGCGCCAATCGAAGATTATTTGAAACTGACCAATGAACGGGTGGTTGACCATTCTAATGCCAAACGCTGCAGTTATAATGATAAGCCATTTGTCGTAGGCGCATTAGCCAGAATGAATTTGTTGGGTGAAAGACTGCATGGCAAAGCAGCCGAAGCATTCAAACGCTGCTACAGTTTAAGCTGGATACGCAATCCTTTATACACCAATTTAGCCCAGGTAATTGAAATTCTGTTCTGTGTTGAACAAACCCCGCTATTGATTGACCAGATTTTGAAAAACTACGATAAGATTGTGACCGACAGTAAGATTCAAAAACCAGGCGGCGGGACTGGAAAAAATGTTGGCGCGGTTGAAGCTCCCCGGGGAACCCTTTATCACTATTACGAGGTTAGCCGTGGGTTGGTATCTGGTGCTAATATGATTATACCAACCACCCAAAACCTTGATGCGATGGAAACTCATATTAGAGTTGCCGCTGAGAATTTGTTAAAGTCGGCGATGGACTCTACCCAGGGTAAGAAAGATATGGATTTAACTTTAGAAATGGTTGTTCGGGCATATGACCCTTGTATCTCTTGCTCGGTTCACGTTGTTAATCTCGATTAATAATAAGATTTAAACCAATTAACTGATTCTTATGCAACAATTAATTCAAACCATGATCACTCCAGCGGTGATGATTTCCGCTTGCGGATTATTATTGTTATCGATAATCAATAAACTCGGTCGGATAATTGACCGGATTCGGATACTCAATGCCGAACTGCGCGAAACTGAAGGTAAAGAAACCCCTGCCCGTCTATTGTCAATCGAACATCAGATCGCAATGCTTGTTCACCGTGCCTTGCTCTTAAAACGCTCGACCGCGGCGCTGTTTTTATCAATTTTCTTATTTGTCTTAACCTCCTTTGGCATCGGCGTATACTCATTCTTCCAAAAATTGGGCGGGCACCTGACCTTGTTGTTTTTTATTATTGGTATGGTTTGTCTGCTATTAGGCGTTCTTTACGCTTACTGGGAAATCCGAATTTCCCATACCACAATCATTGAAGAAATCAAAGAAACCGCTGACTTGATTAAAAAAGGTCCTGCCGATTGACGCAAAGTAATCTCGGCAATCACCAAAAATCGATTACAAATTACTGGCTTGTCCAGCACATTTTTTAAAATAAAATGCTAAATAGCCAGGATAATAATATTAATAGGTGCTGGGCTTGTCAAAAACCACGCGCCAAACGTAAATGCAAAGCAACTAATACCTTTATCTGCTCACAATGCTGCGGCACAAAACGGAAAAAAGAGATAAATTGCCCGGATGATTGCCAATATATAATTAGTGCTAAACATCACTGGATTGATAAACTGCCGATTACTCCAGCCCAAATTGACTTCTGGCAGTCTCATTTTGATATCATCCATAACATCGAATACGCAATGCTGCAGATAAAAAAGACTCGTTACACTGATTTGAAAGACATTGAAATTAAAGAAGCGCTCGAAAATCTGATAAAAACCTATGAAACCGAAACTCGCGGTATCATTTATGAATACAAATCATCCAACTACCGCATCCAATCGGTTATCGACAATATTGAAACTATTATTAATCAGCATCGACACATCAATCCGACGTCTAATCTACAACCATCAATGGTGCCAAAAACCAATGAAGTCAAATTACGCAAAATCAACCTTGATGAAATTATCCAAAGCTTAAAGTTTCTTTTAGGATTAACCCGGCAATCGGTTAATAAAAATATCGGTAACGGTTATTTTGATTTTCTGAGTCTATTCGCCAGCAATACTTTAGTCGACGAAACGTCTTAAAAAATAGCTTTCCATTCTGATACTTGCAATTTATTTTTTGTTGCTGTAAAATAGCAAGTTATTTATGTTCAACATAATATTGATATTGACATTCTTATCTTCACCAAGTTTATCCGATTCGACAAAGGTTTCGAAAATATATTTTCAGGGAAATCATACCTTCAAATCTAAATTATTATCGAAAATCATATCGACCCGACCAAAAGAACTGTTCGATGAATTCTATCTTGAAAAGGATGTTAATAATTTAACTTTATTCTACCAGAATCAAGGTTTCAAAGAGGCTGAGGCCAGTTATGAAGTAAAGCCAAGCGCCAAAGGAAAACTCATTTATTATAAAATTGCCGAAGGAGCAAGAACTAAAATATCGGATATCAAACTGACCGGTATTCATAGTTATTCAGCGAATAAATTACTGTCGTTACTCGAATTAAAATCCGGTGATTATCTGATTACAACTAAATTGGATGATGCCGAAAAAATTATAATTCAATGGTATAAAAACCGTGGTTATCCTTATATCAGTATCGAAAGAAAAATCTTAATTAACAATAACCAAGCAACCGTTGATTTTATGATAACTGAGGGCAATATCGCCTATATTAAAGAACTGAAAGTCCGGGGAAATCTGAAAGTGTCGGATGAAGTTATTCTGCGTACCACTGAACTGAAAACCGGCAAAAAGTTTTCTTTGGAAAAATTAGAGCTTGCCCGGCAAAAATTGTACGCAACCAGGCTTTTCGAACGGGTGTCCTTCTATATTTTGGATACACTCAGCAAAGATAGCCTTGTTGTCCGGTTTGATGTATTAGAATTGCCAATCCGAAGTGTCAGTTTTGGTTTTGGTGTTCAGACTCCACCCACCCGTTTATTGGTAAGCAGCGAATGGGAGCACCTGAACTTCCTTTCCAAAGGACATGACCTGTTGTTTTCACTTAGCTATGCCCCGACCTTTTCGCATGACTGGCAAGGCGAGTGTAAAAATATTTACCGAATTTATAATATATTTAAAACTCCGATTATTTTCACGGTCCAGCCATCTTTCAACTATGACCTGACTGATTCAGTAAAGCAGACTAAAATGAATATTGAAGCTGGACTCGCTCGTTACTTTGGTCTGAAATTCAATATCGGTACCTACTTGCGATATCTCCGGTTTTGGAGTAATCAAGCACTACCTGATTCACTGCATACAAGCACAACAAATTCTCAAAGTTTCTACCTGCAATATGATTCAAGGGACAACTTTTTTACACCCGAACGCGGTCTTTTCCTATCGACCAATCTCCAAATCGCCGGGAAATTTTATGGCGGAGATAATAATTTTTATAAAACCAATACTGAACTTATTTTATTTAAAAAAATATTACAGCAATTTGTTTTAGCCGGTCGAATTATGAATGGATTTGCGGTTCCTTATAACAAAACACCGGCCGTTCCATATTATGAAGAGTTCAATATTGGTGGCAATAACGGCCTGCGCGGTTATAATGAAAAAGCGATCGGTCCTGATTCAGTCGGTCAAGAACACTACGGTGAAGCAATCAGCAATTTAAATATCGAGTTTCGTACCCATTTCAAAAAATTGTTCGATTTTGTTATTTTCTCTGACATTGGCACTGTTACTGACCGCGCCGATTTTACCGATATTAATTTAGACACCTATCAATATAGCGCTGGCGCTGGAATACGAGTAAACACACCATTTGGTCCAATAAGACTTGATTATGCCAAACGCTTAAAAGACCCGCCCACTGGCGATTGGGGTAAAATTCATTTGGCAATACTTAATGCTTTCTGATGACACTAAATACTAAACGTAAGAAAATAACCGGTATATTTTTAATGGCGCTTGCCCTTGTCATCGGGACGGGCGTCATATTATCTATTGTTTTTTCACCGCAAATCAGCAGTTATCTTACTTATAAATCTACTCAACTATTAAGCAAATCATTAAAAGCAGAAATAACCGCCCGTGAAATAAAAGGCAATATCTTTACCGGGCTTGATATTTCTGATGTAAAAATCAAATTTGCTACCGGTGATTCATTTTATGCAACCAGTATCAAAGCGAATTACGACCTGCTTTCAATAATTTTTAGAAGATCAAAAAATGTCAAAGGTGTGAAAATTACTAAACCAACCATCTATTTATCATCAAAACCAAGCTCGCATCCGCAAACCGCCAGATTAAGTTTACCAACCGCTTTGCCTCTGCTTTTCGTTAACCGAATTGAAATTCAAGATGGCAGTGTTTATTACAACGAAAAACCAATTTTAGATTCTTTCTCGATTAAAGCAAACTTAAATCTTCGACCTACTGGCGGACACTGCACAATCGATACATTATCTTTTTCCCTGTTAGAACGAAACATAAGAATTTCAAACCTTCAAGGGAACATTGATTTGTCTGGTAAAACCCTTTCACTGCAAAAAATAAAAATTAAGTCGGTCCGTTCTTCAATCAGCCTTGATGGAAAAATCGACCTCGAAAAAAACCGAATTAGTTTAGAAATTAAAAATGGACAAATCGACCTAAATGATTTTAGCAAGCAGCAAGGACAATTTCAGATTAACACTGCGATTACCGCTCATTTAGTTCCCGATAAATGGCAATTATCCAGCATTAAAGGTGATTTAGACTATCGTAATTTTAACTTAAAAATCCAAGATGTCTTTGTGCCTGACGGCAAAGGTATCTTCACCTTTCAGGACACGATGATAAAAATAAATCATGAATCAGTAAATCCTGATACAATTAACAAATCACAAATCAATTTTGATGCGAATCTATTTATTAAAGACTTTACCTATCAGGGGAAGGCGACATTTACGAATTTTACATTTCCAATAAAGAATTTAGACATACCGATCGATGGCGCCTTGGATATCAATGGCATGGGGATTGACAGTTTGGATTTAAATTTAATTGGTTCCAGTAAAAATCCGGAAATCGAAAGCGTTTCCGCACAAGCCTCTTTGAGAAAAGGCAAATTTATTATAAAAAAGCTGCGGCTCAAAGACCGTCTCAGCTTGCTGAATATTGACGGTTTTGGGTCAATTACTAATGGTTTCAAACCGTTTGACTATAATTTTGAATTGTCCAATTTTTCTTTACCTCTTGTTTCGGAAATAATTAATAAATTCAGTCTAAATGAAATCCCGTTAACTGGCTTTGTTAATGGAACCGGTAGAATTTACTCGGAAAATAACCATATTGCGGCAAGCGGCAACATCAATATTAAAAAAGGGCAGGTATCAGAAGTTCAATATCAGAAGTTCAATTTACTTTTCGATTTACAAAATATTGCTGATTTATCCGGTAATATCATCTTTTCTGCCGAAAGCATACTCTGGGATAATAAACAACTGACACATCTAGGTTTTTCCTTAAATGATTCAAATTTTTTACTTGCCGCAAAAGACCAGCAAGGAGACTCGCTCATCACTTCGGGCAGATTAAATTTCAATCTCCGCAACTTTGCTTGTTATGTTGATAGTTTTAATATTTTTGGTAATAATAATATTTTACACAACACAAAACAATTTTCGCTCGGGCAAAAAGACCGGCAATTCTATTTAAGGGATTTTTCGCTCGCCATTGACGGCGGAACATTAGCCCTTGATTTGACAACTAATGCGACAAGCCGACCCCTTGTCAATCTGACCTGCAATCAGGTTGACCTTGCGAAAATATCCGACATTACACAGATGCCTCACCCCGTCACCGGTATTATTAATCTTCAGGCGGCAAAAACACTTGAAAATCCCGATTACTTAATCCGGTTAACCGGCACAGATTTAAAAATACCGATTGCCCTATTAAAAAAGAACCCGTCGAACAATCAATCCGACATACATATCAAATATTTAGACGGTGATTGCATATTAACTGATGATATATTAAAAATTACGCGGATGAACTTAGTCTATGATAAAGATACATCAAAAATAATTGGCACGGTCGCGCTGACCGAAAATACCGTCACGCAAAGCCCGCTTGATTTAAACATAAACTTTACCAATCCCGGCGCATGGATTTTCTTTTTTCTAAAAGAAAATGTCGATGTCCGAAACAGTAACATCAATGGCTATGGTCGATTTACCGGTTCATTAGAAAAACCGAATCTCGCTGGCAGTATAAAATTGGACAACGCTACAATATTTATTCCTTCAACCAAAACATTGTGTGATAAAATATCTGCCCAGCTGATTTTTGACGGGCAAAAAATAATTCTGAAAGATTTATCGGGCAACGCTGAAACCGGCAAGATACAAGCAGACGGGTTTGTTAAACTTAATAAAATTAACGAAGTCGATACATTATCGTATCAAATTAAATTTCAAAATGCACCGTTGCGACTGCAAAGGGAAGTATTCGCAATTGGTAGTGGCAATGTCGGCATTGACTACAAACCGAAAACAAAAACGCGTCCAGGTAATCCGCTGCTCTTATCCGGTGATATTGCAATAAGAGAAGCGCTATTGACATCTGAATTTTCCTCGTCCACCAGTTTAAGTGCCGCAAAAAATCAGTCGATAACTTTCAACTTAAAAATTACCGGCGACCGCGATATCTGGCTGCGCAACAGCATTGCCGATGTTGAATTATCCTGTGATTTAAATATGACAAGCGCGGAAAAAAATACCGTCTTTGCCGGTCAACTGACTGCTCTGCAGGGAAATTTATATTATCTTGACCACATTTTAAAATTAACCCGCGGTATTATTACTTTTGATAATACTACTGAACTCAATCCAAGCTTGGATATCAGCGCTGAACTGGCAACCCGACCGATTAAGATAAACCAGAACCAAACCGAGCGGGTGAAAATCATCGCGACCTTAACCGGTACTTTAAAAGAACCGCGTTTTGTTTTCTCATCTGACCCTCCTTACCTGTCGGAAAGTGATATTATCAGCTATCTCGCTTTTAATGTTACCTGGCAAAATATGACCAGCTCTGAATTGCGTGATAATTTTACCAGCGCCTTATCCCAGAAACTGCTCGGTTACTTTGAACTGGAAGTGACCAAACGTCTGCGTAATTATATTTATCTCGATTACTTGTGGCTGGAAACCGGTCTTTTAACCGGCACTGGTGCAAAAGTGACGGTCGGTAAATATATCGGTCCGAATCTCTATTTCACATACGAATATAATATCGGCAATAATGTGAACGATATTTTCCGTCTTGAATATTATTTAACGAAATCACATGAAATCATCGGTGAACGAGACGAAGATAGCCGCTATAATTTAAAATATCAATACAAGATACGTTATTAGCTAATAGCTATGAGCTAAAAGCTACGAGTATGTTTGCTGAAGTCGCAATTCCCAAAACCAATCTTGATACCCTGACCTATTCGATTCCAGATAATCTCATTTCATTGATTAAACCCGGTTCCTTAATTAAAGTCGAGCTGAGAAAAAAGCAGGTTTTTGGCATTGTTATTGAAAAGAGCGTAACAACTCCAATGAGTTATACAAAACATATTTTAGAAGTAGTTGAAACTGAATTTTTGCCATCGGATTTATTATCTTTGCTGGTTTGGGCTAAGAAATACTATTTCACGGACTGGGGACAGGTTCTAAACTTAACACTTCCGACATCGGTTTACAAATATAAACCAAAAACATCTATTTTAACAAGTGAAATAGAATCTACTACTAAATCCCCGAATGATGCATTATCAAGGTTTCCTTCAATCAGAAAAATAATTTATACTTTAAAAGATAACAAATATAAAACATACTTATTATTTAACCCCGACAATAAAGAATCAATCGAAATCTACCTGCGCTTAATTGAAGAAAGTTTAAGACTCAAGAAATCAGTAATAATTCTTGTACCCGAGATTATCTTAACCCCTAAATTTGTCACCCGATTTAAAGAACAGCTCGGCGACTGCCTTTTTCTGCTTCATTCCGGCCTTAAACTTTCTGAAAGAAAACGTACCTGGCACGAAATCAGAAACAAAGAATATACAGTTATCTTGGGCACACGCTCAGCAATCTTTGCGCCAGTGAAAAATTTAGGGCTAATCATTGTTGATAATGAACACGATCTGTCATACAAAGAACAGGAACGCCATTTCCATTATAATGCCCGTGATATTACAGTTGTTCGGGCGCAGATGAATAACGCCAAGGTGGTTTTGGTAAGTTCGACTCCATCTTGTGAATCATTTTACAATGCGCAAACCGGTAAATATGAACTTGCGATTATTCCAAAACAAACAAAGAAGATAAAAGACAAAGTACTGCTCATTGATATGCGGCGAAGTAAAGATAAAGTGCTGTCAGCCAAGCTGAAATACGAAATACAATCAGTTTATGATGATGGGAAAAACATTGTGCTATTTCTCAATCGTCGGGGTTTTGCCCGTGTCTTCTCCTGTTTTGAATGTGGTTTTATCCCGACTTGCCCGCGGTGCGGGATTCCGCTGATTTTTCACAGTGACGGAAAAACTTTTACCTGTCACATCTGTAAATATCAGGACCCGGTTTTTGATTTCTGTCCCAAATGCCGTGGCAGTGAATTTACTTATCAGGGAATCGGTACGCAAAAAATCGAATCCGAAATAAAGAAAATTATCCAAAATCCCGATATACTACGAATCGATTCCGATGCCAAACTCATAATGAAACCACTGATTGAACCGATTAAACGGATTAAAGACAATGAAGAAAAATCCGTGTCCATCCGTGTTAATCCGTGGTTACAAAAAAAGATAATAATCACAACGCGATTAGGATTAAGCGGTTTAGACTATTCCCGACTCGGTCTTTTTGGTATAATCTCGGCTGACACAACGCTTTTCCTGCCTGACTTTCGCGCTCAGGAGCGGACTTTTCAGGAATTGAGCAAAATCATTGAGCAAAGCTCGCCCAACAAGGAATGTAAAATTATTATTCAGAGTTATCATCCGGATAACTTTTCTATTTATCTGGCAGTTCAAGGCAATTATGAAAAATTCTTTAAGCAGGAGCTTGAGACCAGAAAAAACCTCGAATATCCCCCATTCGTACGCTTAGCGCTGATAAAAATAACTTCTCCCAATAAGAACGATGCTGAGAAACACGCTGAAATCATCATGAAAAAGTTAAGCAATATTAAAAACCTTGTTTTACTTGGTCCAAGCTTGGAACCCGTTTCTAAGCGACCGAATACATTTACCTGTCAGATATTAATCAAAATGAAACACAATGTTTTATTATCAAATCTAATATCTTATAACGATTTAACCAGCGATAAAGCGAAGGTCGATATTGATATCGACCCGATGTAATACAAACCACAGACTTGTCCCGCACCAAAATCGGGACGATTATCTTTTAACTCTATTGCACGATTAAAATCGTGTTTACAACCTAATCATGTTAGTCCTGTCAGAATATCGGAAATAAGCAAGGTTAAAACCTTGCCCTACATCTCTTTTCTGTGATGCTGAATTAAATTCAGCATCACATCCGTGTTTATCAGTGTTAATCTGTGGTTAAATATAAATTCGTGTGATTCGATTTATTCGTGTCTATTTGTGGTAAAAATTCTTAGCAGATACCCGCATCCCCTTCTACAATCTTGCCGTCTTTCAGTCTTACAATTTTATCAGAGAAGTTTTGGGCTAATTGAACGTCATGAGTTGCGGTTAAAACGGTAATCCCTTCCTCGGATAATTTCTTAAATACCTCAAAAACCAATGCGGCGTTTTTGCTGTCAAGATTACCGGTCGGCTCGTCGGCAATTATAATCTGCGGATTAACCGCCAAAGCCCTGCCGATTGCCACTCTTTGCATCTCACCGCCGGAAAGCTGTGAAGGCAAATGTTTTCCCCTTCCTTCCAAGCCCAGTTTTTTAAGAATCTTATCAATTTGTTCCGGGTCAATTTTCTTTCTTGCGAAGAGAAGGGGAAGACTGATATTTTCTTTTACAGTCAGGGTCGGCAAAAGATAAAAATTCTGAAATACAAACCCAAAATATTTTCGCCGGATTGAAGTGAGATTTCGCTGAGACGACTTACCATTTGTTTCACTGTTAAAAACCTGTTCACCACCGATGTTTAATTTACCGGCACTTGGCGTATCGAGCGCGCCTAAAAGGTTTAATAAGGTTGATTTTCCGCTACCCGAAGGACCAACAAACGCATAGAATTTGCCCTGCTCAATTTGTACTGATACTCCGGCAACCGCAGAAATATCCTCACTCCCCATTTTATAATGCTTAGTTAACGATTCAGCTTCGATGATATATCGGTTATTCATTTATTCCTCTTTCCTTATTGTTTCTAATGGTGAAAGTGATGCCGCTTTTATTGAAGGGAAAATTGCGGCAAGGACTCCAATAATTACTGAGTAAGCGATTGCGATACCGACATTCGCGAACTGAAAAGTAAAGAGCATTCGTTTTGGCGCATACGGTATAACACCGCGAACAAAACTTTCAACCAGTCGTCCCCCGGCAAATGACAAAACCGAACCTTCAATGCCACCGATAATTGCGATTATCAATGTCTCAAGAATAATCAGTTTTACCACATCAAAATTACCCGCGCCGATTGCCTTGAATATTCCGATTTCTCTTCGCCGCTCGTAAATTGTCACAAACATTGTGTTAACGATACCGAGAGTTCCAATAATGAGTGCAATCAGAACAACCGAGAAAATCAAAGTTCGGGCGCTGCCGACCAGATTCAGAATTGTACCTAAAACCTGTGCCATGGTCACAACCTGAATATCAGGGATTTCTTCTAATTTTTTACTAATATCGCCAATTTTTGTTAAATCTTTAATCTTAATTGCGACCGCAGTGATTTTACCGATTTTATCAAATATGCGCTGGGCTTCAGCTAATGGCAGAAAATAGAAACCGTCATCCTGCCCGCCGGTCCGCTCTAACACACCAAAGACTTTGTAAATTTTACCAACTGATGGAAAATAGACTTCGTCGCCAACACCGAGTTTTTCCTGATATGCAACCTCATTGCCGATTATGATTGCCGCGGTATCGTCAATATTAAAATATTGTCCGTTTAATTTCCAGCCCGGCTTTACTTTTGTGTATTCCTGCGGGATTATGCCATAGATAATACTGGTTCGCTCCTGGTCTTTTTCATAGATTTGACTTAAGAATATCGGTGTCGCTAACTCGATACCGTCAATTTGAGAAATTTGCTTTAAATCGACTTCATCAAGATATTTGGGTATGACACCGCCGTGAACGATTAACGATGCTGCTTCATAAGGACATCCCTTTGGTACTGCCAATATGTTTATACCCAGGTCATTCATCTCTCGGGTCAGCGAATTTTTATAACCGTTCTGAAAGGATAACAGCGAAAACAGCACGAAAATCGCAATCGCAATCCCCTGGATTGTTAATATCGTTCTAATCTTCCGCCTGAGAAGATTTTTAAATGCGAGTTTAAAAAAGTTCATATTTTTTATTTTAACGTGACGCCTTTGGCAATGACTTTAACTTCACCGTCTTCTTCAATCACCTTACCATTGACCACAACCGATTTACCAACCCATTGTGGAATCGCAAAATTTGACGGTAGTAAGTCGACATAGACTTTACCGGTGCCGTCTTCTAAATTGAACCAGCAGCCCGAACCGCATTCCAGAGTGATTTTACCTTCAAATGATACATCTTTACCCGTATACGCTTTGCTGAGAATGTCTTTCACCTTAACTTGTGTCGTTGTTGTGGTAGTGGCAGTTGTCTTCTGACCATAACCTGCTTTTTTAGCGCAGGTGCTTATAAAAATAGTGTTGGTCAAAAGCACAAGACTAAAAATTATTAAATGTTTTCTTGATATTTTTTTCATTTTTTCTCCTTACTTATTTTGTTTCACTCGTTCCTGGTCCAGCACCTTTTGGACGATTAAAAGTTTACGCACTGAAAAGATAATCGCCTGCGTGGATTTTTCTGCACCCGAAACAAGTGTTATATTATCAAATTTACTCTTCACAGTTTTGCCAATAAACTGGTCTAAAAATTTACTGCTTCGCAGATCTTTGCTTTTAACTTCGCGGTCGCGCTGAATAAGCAGATTTTTAATGAATACTTTATTGCTTTTTGTGGCGCTGTCAAATTTACTGCCCAACCCGACCACGACTTCAATCGCGCCGTATTGTCCTTTGACCGAGTGAGTCAAAACAAGACCGATTTTTGTCGTGTCTTTGTAGATGCGGTAGAAATTGAACTGGGTTTCATCATCGTCAAGCTTAGCGCCTAACAAGCTCTCGATTTTTACCCTCTCTGGTTTAGAATAGGTTAAAACTTCCGTCTTATAACCGGTTGCCTTGGAAAAAAGCGTTTGAATATCTTTATCCGGAAACCGCCAGATACAAACACCAGCGAATAAAAAGTTTATGGCTAATAGCAAAGAGCCGATATATAGTTTATATTTTATTTTCATATTTTTATTATCGTTTGAAAAACTAATTGATTTTTATTGGCGATCTCTTTGGTTTGCGTAAAGCCGATGCCGATGGTTAAGAAAGAAATATCTTTTCTCAGTTCAATACCGTATGCTTGATAATTGGTGTTGTCTTTCCACAATAACCCGCTTCCCATGCCCTCAATACCAAAGAAAAACGGGAAATCCAACATCACGGAAAATCCTTTGCCATCCGGGTATTTGCCAAGCACTGCTTCGCCTCTTACAACAAATGGATTAATATTTTTTTCGAAATCGATACTGATTCGTTTCATCTCGCCATCCGTCGAATGCGTTGCGTTCAGATATGACACTCCACCCTTTATTGCATCAGTTTCTATTCCTATTCGCGCTGTTATCGGTTTATCATTTCTTGGCATATCAAAACTGTTAAACCCCTGGGTAAACGACACATCATAGGTGAACATTTTATAAAAACCAAAAACCTCCGCTCCGATATCTTTCTTTAGTCCTAAACTCTTATCAAATAACTGCGGTAAAAGTGTCGTGTGCGAATCAAAGGTCTTAATAAGTCCGAATGGTATGTCAAACCTGCCGATACGAATGTTCGGCTGCTTGAGCGAACCCTTGACAATCAGGTAGGCATCACCAAAATGCTCTAAGAACATATCACTTTTATAATGAGTTGAGTATGGAATCTGAATAAATGCCAACAAACGGTCTCCGCCTTCATTAGCATAAGTATATTTGATATTCAGTTCTGCCCCGTGTAATGAGTACATCATATCCTTAAAATCGGTTATTTCGAGACGAGTATCAATCGCACCATTGATATCAACCGCTCCAAATAAAGTGGTAGAAAAGAGTAATGAACAAATTAAAAGTATAAACCTGTATTTCATTTATGATTCCCTTTGGATAAACTTTCCAGAGTGTTCTTTTTCATCATCATTTCCATCTTTCCCTGCATCGACTTCCACATTTCTCTTGCTGCGCAAGTTTTAACCAATGCGCATGATTTCGGTTCGGCAAGACAGGGTACCAAAACCAGCGGTCCTTCCAATACATTATATAAATCAATCAGTCTGACTTTCTCCGGCGAGCGGGTCAAAACATACCCGCCTTTTGGTCCGCGCACACTTTTAACCAACCCTGCTGACATCAATCGATAAACAATCTGTTCTAAGTATTTTTTCGAGACCCGTTCCCGCCTGACAATATCATTCATCGTTACCGGGCCATTATTATATGCCCGGGCAAGGTTTATCATAAATCTTGTGCCATATCGGAATCTCGTTGATAGTTTCATACTCTACTAGTTATATAGACTATGATATTATAAAAAGGATTCCCTAAAAAGTAAATGGCAACATTATTAAGCTATATTTGAGAAGTTTTTCTTTTACTGAAGTATATTATATCTTTATGCTTCTTATACCCCATTCTTTGAAATGCCATTATAGATGTCTTATTCCAATCCTCAACCAGACTTGTGATTATCCCGATACCAATTTTATACATATGTTTTTCAACTTCCATAACTAATTGACGTCCAATCCCCCTATTTTGGTATGCCGGCAACACCACCAGACGATTAATATATCCTTTTCGACTGTCGTGAGTACCAAAAACCGACCCGATGATAATGTTATTTAGTTCTGCAACTAAATAGATTGTATTAGCTTGTTTGATTTGCTTTTCAATACTCTTCCTGCTATCTCGACCTTTTGGTTTAAATGGAAGTTTTGCTTTTCCGCAGAGTTCGATAACCGCTTTATAATCCGTTATCTTAAATTTTCTTATTGCGGCTTGAGTCAATAGATTTTATCTAAAAATTTCTAATCGGTATACCGGGCAATAAATGTTGTTTTGGCAATTTTTGCGATATAGTCGGTAAGCCGCTTCTGCAGCTCTTCATCATATAGATAACTTCTTAGCTGGTCCTGAATTTCTTCTAAGCTTAAGAGCTTTTCATCCTGTCTTGCTAAAATTTTAATCAAATGATAACCGTGTTCGGAAAGAACCGGCGCAGACACCGCCCCGGCCGGAAGACTTTCAATTGCGCTTCGAAACGGTTCTTGCAGGCCAACTAATAGAAACGACCCAAGATAACCGCCGCTGTCTCTGGTCATCGGGTCATCCGAATAGATTTTAACAATCGAGTCAAAATTAGCTCCCTTGACCAGCATGTCGCGTATTTTTTGTGCGGTCTTTTTCGTCTGCAATGTATCCGCGCGCGTCATCGTCACTTTAATCATAATATGGCTAAGCTCGACATTGTTGCCTTTTTTACTGAGCATTTTGATAATTTCATAACCATTCATTGAGCGGAATGGCTGGGATATTTCCGCCGACTTTAAATTGCTGACTACTGCCTGCACTTCGGGCTGGAGATTTTCAAATGAAATTTTACCGATGTAACCCCCTTTATCTTTGGTCACCTTGTCTTCGGAAAAACTTTTTGCGACCTCTTCAAAATCACCGCCCCTTGCTATGATATCATAAATTTCCGTTATTTTTTTCTGACCCGCTTCTTCTTCACTGGTTGACGGCTTGATTAAAATGAGCAGATGGGCAATTGCAATCTGTCCGGGCTGACGGGCAATAGAATCTTTATGTAAATTATAAAAATTCTGGATTGCGGTTGGTGTGATACTGATATTGGTCAACCCTTCTTTGGATAACAATGCCTGGCTGATTAAGCGCTTTCTAATATCATCACGATACCGTTCTCGTAAAATCCGCTCCGTGATACCCTCGTTTTTTAATGCCTCTTGATATTGCTCTTCGTTTTCAAATCGCGCTTTCAATTGTGCGATATTTTTTTCAACTTCCTGGTCAACCTCTGCCTTGCTCACATCAACCGTCTCTTTTTTCGCCTGGTCTAATAAGAGACGGTTTCGAATTAATTCGTCCAGCACCTGCGCCGTTAATACCGAGTCCGAAATTGCCGTCGGATTTACCGTCTTCATAAACTCAACCCCTTCACGCAATTCACTCGATAGAATGATTTCATCACCAACCGTCGCAACAATACGGTCGGCAATTCCTTCTGCCGCCAGCCTGCTGAAATTTGCACCAGACAGTATAAGCGCAAATGCGATAATAAAAATTTTCGTAATTTTATGAACCATTCTATAGTCCGTTATTTAAAAAATGCGTCGGGGTTTTCGGTAACCTTTGTTTTTGCCTTCAAATTATTAATTATCATATCGAGCATTTCACGACTTTTACGGTATTGCAGCACCGAGTTGATATAATCTTTAACATCGGTCAAGGCAACATCCTTTTTAACCAACTTTTTATCAATCAGTTTGATAATCTGAAAACCTTCCTGCGATTTAATGACATCCGATACCTGACCCGGATTAAGCGCAAAAATTGCCTCTTCTAACGACGGGTCACCGCCGGAACTCGGGTCACCAAACTCATAAGAAAGATATTTTGACTCCGTGCCTTTTTCCAAAACTCGATCCTGCGAAATATCCTGGGCAATCTTGGTGAAATCTGCCCCGGCTCTTATTTCGATCAGTGCGCGATTTGCGAGACTTTCATCCGCGACCACAATCCGTGCAATCTTCACTTCATTAAGAAAGTCCTGTTTATGCTTTGTGAAATAATCAAAGATTTCCTGCGGGCTTACCGTAATCTTACCCATCTCTTTTTCTAAAAGCTTGTTAACGAGCATTTCCTTTTCTACCTGCTTAAGCTGAATTGTGAGTGTTTCATTCTTATCTATTTTCAGCCGTTTTGCTTCCTGATACAAGAGCTCGGTATTGGTCCATTTATCGATTAGCGTGTTAATATTATCTTTGGTTAATTGCACGCCCGCCGGCACCTGCACCGCAATTTCTTTTTTCGTTAATTTGGAATTGCCTACCGCTGCGATTGCCGCCTCGTTTTTCTGGCAACTGTTGGCGACGAATAAAAATGCCAGACAACTTGCGACTAATAGACAACTAAATTTCTTAAAACTATTCATTATTTCCCTCCTGTTTTGACATTCTTTTTAACCTTACTTTTTCCCGCACTCATTAATAGTTTTTCATTAATTTCAATTTTAGCCTGTGATTTTAAATTATTGACGATTGTCTGAAACATTGCCTGCCGTTTATTAGAAAAAATCTGATTGCGAATTATCGGCTCAACCTCGCTCAGCTTGCTCTTGGCATATTCGTCCTTATGGACTTTAAAGTAATCCATAATTTCTGTATCGGAAACCGTCGTTTTCTGGGTGATTTCATTCAAATAATATTTTTCGTACAGCAGGTCAGCTTTTCGCTTGTTTAATTCGCTTAGGATTTCTGGCTTTTTATCCAGTTTCCGTTCCAGGGCATCTTCATAAAGAAGATCCTCTTCAACCGCGCGTTTTATCGAATAGCTTCGCATCAACGTATCTAAAGAAGCAGGAAATTCCTTGGCGACATGAAGCAGGTTTTTCGCGTAGACCACTTTCTTTATGTCTTTCTTAACGACCCATATCTCGCCATCCGCAGTGGTTATTGAATCGACCGGCTTATAGAAAACGCGTAGACCTTCCGGATTATACACAAGCCGTTTATCCATCTTGGCCAGATATGCGGTCGCTAATTCCTGGCTTTTTTGCTGTTCCACCATTTTTTTGGTATTCTCCTGTATGTCTTTGGTTGATGGGTTATTCCGCTTTTCGATAAAATTGATGATTTTATAATCTTCTTTTCCCTTAATCGGCTCGCTGATTTCACCCGGCTTCATTTTTTCGACTTCTTTCCGACTCTGCTCATCTAAATAGAACATTGGGATAAATCCGACATCGCCGCCCTGCTGGCCGGACTGGTCTTGGGAATACATTTTCGCGACCGAATCAAAAACCACGCCTTTTTTCAGTTCATCACTCGCCATTTTCGCGGTATTCTCATCTGTCACAACGATCACCTTAACATGGACTTCGGTCATTAGCAGTTTTTTCGCCGCATCAATTTCTTTTTTACCGATTTTAACATTTTTTGTGACAACATCATCATACAATGCCTGGATTAAAATCGTCTTTTGATCCCGTTCCAGCATCAAATCAACATCTTTATCCAGACCTAAACGTTTTGCGTCCTGGGCAAATAGGAGTTTGGTAATCATATCGTCCAGTAAAGCATGCCGCTGGCTTTGCTCGATTGAATCAGAAGCAAATCCGCCGGGCAATACTTTGACAAACTCCGCTTCGGTAATTATATCGTTATTAACTTTGGCGATAATTTTTCCGGTCCCCGCTTTTTGACAACCAATAAAAATAACGCCGCATAGACACAGAGCCGCCGATATTAAATACCGATATGTTTTTGATTTTATCATTGTTTCTCCTCTACTTCTTTTATTTTATTTCTAACACTTAAAAGGCTGTCCGGATTAACCGAAATCGAATCGATTCCTTCTTTTACTAAAAACTCGACAAATTCCGGAAAATCGGACGGTGCCTGACCGCAGATTCCGATTTTACAACCCATTGGTTTAACTTTTTTAATAACCTGACTAATCATTATTTTTACTGCTTCATCCCGTTCATCGAATAATGATGAGATAAGACTTGAATCGCGGTCTAGACCTAACACCAACTGCGTCAGGTCATTCGAGCCGATTGAAAACCCGTCAAATATTTTGGCAAATTTCTCGGCGACGATTACGTTACTCGGCACTTCACACATCATATATATTCGTAAATTATTTTTACCCCGCACCAGACCGTTTTCTTCCATTACGCCAAGCACTTTTTTGCCTTCTTCCGGTGTCCGGCAGAATGGTATCATCGGAATAATATTCTCCAATCCTATCTCTTCCCGCACTTTTTTTATTGCCATGCATTCCAAATTAAATCCCCGCCGGTAATGGGGACTATAATATCGCGAAGCACCGCGAAATCCGAGCATTGGATTTTCCTCTTTCGGCTCGTAAAGTTTGCCGCCCAGAAGCCCGGCATACTCATTAGTCTTAAAATCTGACATGCGGACAATCACATCATTGGGATAAAATGCTGCGCCGATGGTCGCGATTCCTTCGGATAATTTATTAACAAAATAATCTATCGGTGCGGTTGACGGACTCATTCGTTCAATGATTTTATTCTTGACATCTTCATCCGTAAGTTTGTCAAAGTCAACCAGCGCCAATGGATGAATACCGATAATATTATTGATAATGAACTCAAGTCTGGTCAGACCAACACCGTCATGAGGTAATTGTCCAACCCTAAATGCCTGTGACGGGTCCGCGATATTAACCATGACTTTGGTATTGGTTTTGGGCACTTTGTCGACTTCAATCTCTTCAACCTCAAACTTCAGTTTGCCTTCATACACCTTGCCGATATCTCCTTCAATGCACGAAACCGTGACCGGGTCAGTATCATTGAGAATTTTTGTCGCATTATTTGTGCCGACAATTGCCGGAATACCAAACTCGCGGGCAACGATTGCCGCGTGGCAGGTCCTGCCACCCGAGTCTGTTACAATCGCGGATGCCTGACGGATAATCGGCACCCAGTTCGGGTCAGTCATTTCTGTAACCAGTATTGCACCTGCCTCAAAACTAGCTTGTTCTTCGGGCTTGCCGATTTTACAAACTCTGCCCGTCGCAATTGACGAGCCGACACTCCGTCCGGTTATTAAAACTTTTCCCTTTTCCTGCAGATGATACTCTTTGATTGTATCAAGTTTGCGCTGGGAATGCACTGTTTCTGGTCTTGCCTGAACAATAAAAATCTCATTACTCTTACCGTCTTTTGCCCATTCGATATCGACCGGTGTTGGCATTCCCCGTTTTTGAGAATAGTGCTTTTCAATAATTGTCGCCCATCTTGCTAAAAGTAAAATTTCCGGGTCGGTTAAGACAAACCGTTCTTTTTCCTCTTTACGGCAGTCAACCATGCGGGTTTTTTCGATCTCGCCTTCAACAAATATCATTTTCCGCTTTTTGGAACCGAGCGCCCGTTTAATAATCGGTATAAACTCAGTCTTATCAACGAACGGTTTAAACACATAATATTCATCAGGAGAGATCTGCCCCTGCACTACTGTTTCACCCAGACCCAGAGTCGCCGATATGAAAACAACATTATTAAATCCTGATTCAGTATCAATCGTAAACATTACTCCGGCACCAGCAAGGTCTGAACGCACCATCTTTTGCACGCCAACCGAGAGCGCGATTTTACTGTGGTCAAAACCGCGATTCTCCCGATACGCGATTGCGCGGTCAGTAAACAATGAAGCAAAACATTTAGTAATTGCTTCGATTAATTCTGCGCTGCCGGTTATATTTAAAAAAGTATCCTGCTGACCGGCAAAACTCGCATCCGGCAGGTCTTCCGCCGTTGCGCTGGAGCGGACCGCAACCGAACAATCCTCATCACAAGCTTCTTTACACAACTCAGCATATGCCTGAATAATCGCCTTTTTTAACTCAATCGGGAACTCGCCACCGCGAATACGATGGCGGATGTACCGACCAACTGATTGAATATCACGGTGGTTAGATTTCAGAGCATTAAGTTCTGAAACAATCTTTTGGTCAAGTCCGTTTTCTTCTAAGAAATAGTGATATGCCTGAGTTGTAATGGCAAATCCGCCTGGAACCTTTATCCCATACTGGCTCAAGGTCGAACACATCTCGCCTAATGATGCGTTCTTTCCGCCGACTAATTGTAAATCAGCAAGTGTAATCGAATCAAACCAACGGACCCATTCGTTATTAGTCACTGGCTTATTATATTATAGATAGGGATAAAGTCAACCCCGCACCTTTACGATAAAAGTCGCATTGTGACTCTTGTATTTTTACTTTCGTGTGCATTCGTGTTTATTCGTGGTTATTTATTTTTAATCTCCTTAATCACCCTTTATGTCCCTTGCTAAATATCCTATTTTGCGTCCTTTTCAAACTCCTGAAATATCTCCTGATAATTTCTGTGATGTATTTTGTGGTAATCGCCAATTTGGACTTTGTATTATACGTTAATTTAGATAGTGAAATAAATAACCTATTAGACACTGAACTAAACTCCTAACTAAATCGCTATTATGCTCCACTACTCAATGCTGTTTTACATCCCAAACTCAATACCCCCTACTATTTAGGTACCTTAGTGTTTTTTACGCATTACGCTATATATGACAAGAAGTTACAGTAAAATTTCGCTTAAATAAAAGTTGACTTACAAATAGACTTTTATATATAGGTAGATATTTGAAAATATTCGTGAAGTAGCAAAATTCTCTGGAACAATTAGGAGTCGTACTACTACAAACCTAAATGCTAAGTTGTTGTGCCGTTTTAATCGCCCCGTTAATAGGAAATTTGTCAAAGCCATTTTCTGCCATCTTTAATAGAATCCCCGAACTCCGTAACTCAGCGATTGCCTTTCCCAAATTTTTTGTGTCATCAATCGTTCTTAGAGGAAAAACCACTTCTTGTTTTTTGGCAAACTCAAAGTTTTCTTTGGCATAACTGCCAATCATCGGGAATAACGCAAACATCGGCAGGCCTAAACCGACTGCCCAATTTGTATGCTCGTGGCTTGGCGCAACAAAAACATCGAGCAAAGGTAATAATTTATTGACTCTTTTCTGATAATCCGAGCGTGTCCTGCCCTGCACAAATAAAATCGCGGATTCGGACGCATTCTCTCTCTTTTTTTTATTGTCTAAAGTCCTTAAGAAATCCTTTGCTTTGTTCGCATTTGTCCCGAGAAAAACTATCACCCGCTGGTTTTCTTTTGATAAAGAAATTATACCCGCTATCATCTTTTTTATATGACCAGGCGGATATGCGCCGGAAATGAAAAAACCGATGGTTAATGGTTTATCGGACTTGATACGTGCAACTCTATTTAGATAGTTTTCTTTTGCCCCGGCGACTAAATCCGGTGCGATTATTAAACCGCTGACTAAGATTTGTTCTGGTTTTACACCTTGAGCAATAAGTCGTTTTGCCGTGTAATCGGTCGGCACAACAATCTTTTTGACATTTTCCAATACACACTCTTTCGGCGCGGCAATTTCTCCGTGGATATACCAGGCGCAATCAAAGCTTGTCGCTAAAATTGGATGCGCAACAAGAATTTTATCATAATCCTTAGAAATAATACTGCAAACCGAGATGCGGGGTGTTTTACTCGCCGAACGAAATTTGTTGTATAAATCGGTTATTAAACCGCCTTTGGCTCCCAAAGAATAAATACCCTTGGATACCTGCCAGAACAGTTTCTTTAATCCTTTTTCCTCGTTTAATACATCCCTAGAAACAATCTCGACTCTCGGGTGCATCTGTTTTATTGCCTGCAAGACATAATCCAAATAATTAGGGTGTCCCAATCCGATTTCCAAGTTAATTGCGAGAATTTTCATCTTTACAATCACAGATTAATCGATAAATTGTTCAATGTCAATTTAAAAAAACCTGTATCATCCTTGACTTTTATCTTGACTCTTATAGAATATAGCAATGGATACTAAAAAATCAGTTGATGGTAAATTTTCAATCAGTATTGAGGGAATCGAACCGGTCGCCCTGCTTGGGATGGCCGATGAGAACTTAAAATTCATCTCACAGCAGTTCCAGTCTCATATCTCGGTCCGCGGTGAACGCATTCGGATAACCGGTCCGAAATCCGAAGCCGAAAAAATCCGTGAACTGTTCATTAACCTGATTAAAGCAGTTAAGAACTGCGAGCAAATCACCACTTTCCGTATTAAAAAAGAGATTGATAATCTCAATATTCCAGCTAAGCGCGAGGTGACCCGCACGCAAACCGAACCGGAACAAACTGATGTCTGCGTTTATACACCCAAGAAGATGATTTTACCCAAGAGCGAAAATCAGGAATCATATCTCAAAGCGATTGATGACCATGACATTGTTATTGCAATCGGTCCGGCTGGAACCGGTAAAACCTATTTGGCCGTTGCCAAAGCAGTGCAGGCTTTGACCGCTGGTAAAATCAGCCGCATTGTTTTGACCAGGCCTGCGGTTGAAGCCGGTGAGTCTTTAGGGTTTTTGCCCGGCAGTTTCAAGGAAAAAATTGACCCATATATGCGACCGCTTTACGATGCGTTATATGATATGATATCGGTTGATAAAATAAAACGGCTGATTGATGAGCAGGTGGTGGAGGTTGCGCCAATCGCTTACATGCGCGGACGAACCCTGTCTGACTCTTTTATAATTTTAGATGAAGCCCAAAACAGCACCGCGATCCAGATGAAAATGTTTTTAACCCGTCTTGGCTGGAACTCAAAAGCGATTGTGACCGGTGATATCACCCAGATTGACCTGGAAAAAAAGTATTCATCCGGGCTGGTCGATATCCAGAACAAACTGAACCGGATTGATGATATTAAATTCATTTACTTAGATGCGCGGGATGTTGTCCGACCACCCCTGGTCTCAAAAATAATCAAGGCTTATGAAGATAATAACCAGTAATGAAAATAGTAATATTTGGCATCTCCAATAAAACACAAATAATTAAATATAGGAATTTTGCGAAAAGTGTATTTGCCCGTGTTAATAAAAATAAATTGCCGAGACAGAGTAGCAGTCTAAATATAATTTTGGTTAGTGATGCTTATATTAAAAAGCTTAACAAACAATTCTTGAGTCGCAATCGACCAACCGATGTTTTGTCATTTCCTCTAAAGGATAAACTATTAGGAGAAATTTATATATCTAAAGACCGGGTCAAAGTTCAAGCAAAAGAACAAAAAATAACCATCGGCCAGGAAATTTGCAACTTAATTGAACACGGTATCCTCCATCTTCTTGGTTATTCCCATGCCGGGATGAAAAGGTTGTAAATTTAACGGGATTTTTGATTAATTAATATGCTGATCTATCTAGTCATTGTATTTATCTTATTGTTGTTATCCGCAATCCTCTCTGGTTCGGAAACTGCGCTGTTCGCTTTTACCCGAACTATGCGTACCAAAATCCGCGAGGATACCCGTTATACGATTAAAGATCGCCATGTACTAAACCGTTTGAATATAGTTGATTCATTACTCAATAACCCGTCATCTCTTTTAGCAACGATTCTTTTCTCAAACCTGCTGGTCAATACAACTGCGTCATCGTTATTTACGCTATTTGTCATAGTGCTCGCAAAAAATTATAATTTACCGCGAGATTTGTTTGTTACGATCGGCGCGTTGGTGATGACTGTCCTTTTAGTAACAATCGGCGAAATCACACCAAAAATAGTTGCCCTCAGGCAACCGTCGCGCTTTGCACTCAGAACAACCTGGTTCGTAAATTTATTCTCGAAATGTTTTTCGTTTATAACCATCCCATTACAAAAGCTCGGTGATCGGCTTTTAGCTAAACTCAATCTCTACGTGCATAAAACGCCTTTTCCGTCTGAAGACGATTTGCGAACAATTATTGAATTAAGCAGTCAGCAGAATTTAATCCAGCCCGAAGAAAAAAAATTCTTGTTCAATTTAGTTGACCTTTCGCTGCGTTACGTGTCGGAAATTATGACACCTCGTATCAATATGACCTGTATAATAAAAGATACAAAAATCGGCGAGGCGATAAAACTGCTGACCGACCGCAGTTTACCCATGGTCTCCCGCATTCCGGTTTATAAAAACCGCATTGATAATATTATCGGGGTTGTTTATCTCAAAGATTTAGTCGCCAAAGGTCGAAGCAAAAAGTTTTTATCGCAAACAGTTGAAGATATTATGCGACCGGTTTACTTTGTACCGGAAAATAAATCGTTATCCGAGCTGTTAGAAGAATTAAGAAAAAAAGATTCTCATATCGCAATTGTAATTGACGAATTTGGTCAGACCGCAGGACTCATTACCCTCGAGGATATTTTAGAAGTGCTGTTGGGGGAAATTCAGGACGAGTATGATATCGGCGCCGAACTCCCTTATCTGCGGGTTGGCGAAAACTCCTATTTAGTTTCCGGTGATATTGACTTAAAAGCCTTGGACCAGTTATTTCCCAATTTCAGTATCGACTTGCCACCAGAAGCCGGATATCGTTTAAGCGGTTTTATTCATCATACTTGGGGCAGGATTCCTAAACTAAACGAAACTCTAATATATAAAAATTATCAATTACAGATTAAAGAGATAAGCAGGCATCGTATCGAAAAAATATTAATTACCAAAATTGAGTCGTTGGAAAAAGTGAAGCGATGAGCGGAATCATAATCGGGTTGATTGCAATTTTACTTCAGGGCATTTTTACCGGCAGCGAAACCGCGATTGCCCGTGTTAACTGGATTCGTCTTACCACTTGGAGTAAAAAACGCCAATTTGTCTCAGTGTTCCATTTTCGGGCTGATAAAGCACTCCAGCTTTTAGAGCATAAAGAACAGGCAATAATTGTCATCTTAATACTCAGCAATCTATTTGTCGTCATCGCCTCGGCAACTTTTACCCGATTTTTTATCGTCCACTTCGGCCTTGCCTATACGACCCTTGCGGTAATCATTGTCGTTGTATTATCATTGGTTTCTAGTGAGTTTTTACCCAAAATAGTTGCGCAGGCATTTCCTGAATACTGGTTAATAATTGTTGAACCAATAATCCGTTTATTTATTACGATTTTCTCGCCGTTCTTGCCTAAAACCAAAAATGCACAATACCGAAAACTTTCGCGACACGATTTTTTATATCTACTCAAAGAGAAGAAAACCGATGAATCGGTTGTAATTAACCAGATGGCGAAAGCATTGTTTGAGTTTTCTCAAATTACCGTTGCGGAAATTATGGTTCCTAAAGAGCATATCATCGGATTTTCTGAAGATGCCGATTTCCGGACCGTAAAAAGAATCATTGAGCGTTATCGGTTTTCACGCTATCCGGTTTATCAAAAAAATACCAATAAAATAATTGCGGTATCTCATATTAAAGATATTCTGTTGTCAATTAATACAAAACCTGCACATATAACACGTTTTTTAAGAAAACCGTATTTAGTGTCAGTTAATGAAAAAGCTCCGGTCGTGCTCAAAAAAATGAGCAAGCTGGGTGAACATATGGGAATCGTGTGTAACGATAAAAGTGAAACGATTGGCATCATCACCCTTGAAGATTTGATTGAGGAATTGATTGGCGAAATTCGCAGTGAAACATAACCACATATGCCTAAAATACTAAAAACACAAGGAATCTGCCTTGGTTCCCAGCGACTGCGTGAATCGAGTAAAATTGTTACATTTTATACCGAGCATCATGG
Source organism: Caldifarciminota bacterium (assembly GCA_903865935.1). GTDB lineage: Bacteria > Hydrothermota > Tepidihabitantia > Tepidihabitantales > CAIPLT01 > CAIPLT01. Next base: position 2,530 of record CAIPLT010000009.1, on the reverse strand, counting down.
TAAATTATCATTTATCGGCAAAGGTGCGCGTAACCCCAGCAGTAAATTTGGTTCAGCATTGGAGATCTTCGGACTCGCCGAATTAATTTTTTATAAAACCGAACGGAAACAAGTATATACTCTATCCGACGCTTTTCTCATCGACTCGTTCTCAACCCTCAAAATGCCTGATAAATATTTATACGCGCACCAGATTGTTGAGCTGGTCTTTCGCGCAACCAGTCTTGAAGACCCAAATCACAAACTCTATTTACTACTGCATAATGCATTAAAGATACTTGATTCAAATCATTCTGCGAAATCAAAAAATTACCAATCTTTACTAAGCGCCTATTATTTAAAAGTTATCAGCATTCTTGGTTTTAAACCCGAGCTCAGGCATTGTGTTGTTTGTAAAAATCCCAAAGGCGCTTATTTTAGTATCGAACGCGGTGGCATGGTTTGCAGTTCCGATAAACATCAGACAACTGACCGGACATATGGCATACAATATATTAACACAATAAAATACTTACTTAACACGCCATTATCAAAAAGTCTGCAATTCTCCCCTTCGCAATTGACTTTAAAACTTGCGCAGGATTATGCCAAATACCATTTAGAGAATGTTCAGATTAACTCTTTGCAATTTGATCCTGATAATAAATAACTGCCAATAAATTAAAAAGGGGACCTCTCGGGTCCCCTTTGTTTTAATTTAATGTAATTAATCAGAGATCAGTATCTTTGTTACCGGTGCATTTTCCGTCTCAAGTTTCGCAAAGTAAATACCCGGACTCAGTTTGCTTCCGCTGTAATCGGTCCCGTTCCATAACAAGAAATCATTGCTTGTTGAAAGCTTGTTAACCTGTTCACCTAATGCATTATAAATCTTAACAATGCTGAACTGGTTGACTTTGCCATTGAGCATAATCTTGGTATTTGTTGTGAACGGATTAGGATGAGCTGAAAGTGTTGGTTGATTAATCGCTATTGCTGGTCCAAGTTCTTCAACGCCCGAACCCAGATCAACTAATGCTCGAAACATACCTTCTCTTGATGTCGCATCTCGACTCGGAGCCCAGACACCAGTATATTCCCAGGTTTGACCCGATATCGGTGGTGTCGTATCCATGCTATATGATGGCTCCGTAGCACCATCAGAAGTGACACCGACAAAGAATGAACCGGAATTAATAGTCGAGTTAAGCGTTATCTGATACCAGGTAGCAGTCGCTGAGTTAACATTGATATTACCGCGACCTAAGATCGTTCCTGGTGTGCCACCCGGACCGTCCGCTTTAAAGACGAAAAGTGTACAGGTGGTTGCGGTCGCTTGCATATTAAGACTTGCTTTACCACCGGTAATCTTACACGGATAGCGCGGCGGTGTGAATTTCGCGCCATATCCACCGGTACTACCGTTCCAGTAGTAACTTGCATCAGCTACACCATCATCATACATCAATTCTGCCGGATATGTAATCACCCTGCTCTCGATAATTACTGAATCGTTTGGTGAATAAATATCTCCGGCAACTTTGCTGCGGAATACTAATGAATACGTACCATTGACGGTCGGAGTCCATGCCGGTGTGAAACTTATCGAATCGACTTGTCCCGGTATCATTGATGCAATTACCGCAGAGCTCGAATAAACAACCGAACTGCCGGCATTGCGAACTCGGCAGAATACTGAACAAGTACCGACTGATTGATTGCCGGAATTCATAACATTTGCCCACATTGTTTGTGGTGAATTATTATACAAGAAACATCCGCCCGAATTATCACTCAATGCATTCCTTATACCAACATCCGTAACTTGATATGAAGTCGTCGCGGGCGGATAAAATCTGACCGCCAAAGTATCGTGCAGTACATTCTGTGACGGTATTAATCCCCACAAATAACTTAAGCCAACGGTCCCGGTGACATTTTCAATGCCAGTTGCATTATCGTCTCCGGACCAGCCTCCGTATGGTGTACCGCTAATTTTCTTATACTGGAAAGTAATCGAACTGTCGGCCTTGGTAAGAATAATCTGCGATGAGCAGCACGATGCCGACATATTCCACCAGCACACATTCTGATATGTAATAACGCAGGTATCATGTGCAGCATTTGACCAATAATAACAAGATGGCGTGCCAACCGAGAAATCAAAATCCGACAATAATGGAGCAACCATATTGTTAGGTCGATTAGGATTAGGTGGCGCGTCTTCGGTAAATCCCGCCGCCGCCATCGTATTGTCACCAAACGCAATATAACCATTAGAACAAATATAGAAACTACTCACGCGATACCAGTAATAAGGGAAATTAAATCCGATTGAGAACGGACCAACTACATTATCGTCTCCCAAACCAGTTACTCTTGTACCGATTGTACTGATGTCTTTCCAGGCAAAAGTCGGCACATTTGATGGACCGGTTGTGTCACTGTCAATCCAGCGGTAACCATAGGCATCTGGACCGCCTGCGCCATATGGTGTATATTGTGGTGCGACGATCGGCCCGTTAAGTGCCGTTAGTAATACTAATACAAT
>CAIPLT010000008.1 GCA_903865935.1 Caldifarciminota bacterium | reverse complement strand
GTATCCAGAATCAACTGAAATAAACATCTCAACATATATTAATGGAAATAAAGATTCATCCGATATTAAGGGAACTGCCAAGTCGCTCAATTTGACTCTGGGATTTGGTTATGAATCACGTTTGAATAGAAGACTCAATGGCTTTATCGGTGTCAAATCCATATTAGGAATAGCAACTGATACATCATCTAAATTAGGCATAAGAATTACTACAGTTGATACGATAACTGATACAACTGGAATTAGCGGGTCCCAACTGGTAGAAAGTAAAAGTTTTAGTATTGCTTTACCATTGGGATTAGAATTTAGGCTATTGCCATCGCTTACGATTCGAACTGGTTTTACTCCCAAATTCTCATATGATAAAAGTGGTCTCGCGACTCACCGTCAAATCGTAAATTTCAAAGGAGTTTTACTCTATTCGTTTGGCATCGGTTATATTTTCCGAGACAAATTTAGCATTGACACCTACAACTATGGGAATCTTGGTTCATTAAGTAACTGGAATATTCAGCTTAAATATATGTTCTAAGAATCAATACTATTATAACTATTGTTGTGTTTCAGGCGATAATGGACAAATTGGTTATTTAGCACTTTGCACTCCTTAAGGTTGTCCTGCATTACTTTATCCGCGCATATTATATAGTTTCCTGCGTGCTGAAGTCAATCGTTTTTTGTCTGCCCGCCTCATCAATCGCTCTTTCCTGCAATATGTGCTGAAACAGAACCCTATAATGGTTGATGTAAGAATTTTGGTATTATTAAGGGCGGGATTTTGCTCCCGCCCCAAGGTTAATAGTTATTAACGGATTATCGCACAAGCACCATTTTCTTGGTTGCATCGTAATCTTTGGTCTTTAGCCGGATGAAGTAGATACCATTGCCTTGAGTTCGACTTATATCATCTTTACCATTCCAGCTCATTGTGTAATATCCGGGATTCATTTCATTGTTTACAAGCGTATTTACTAGTCTTCCGGTTGAGTTATAAACCTTCAGATCGACTTTGGTCTTGGCGGGTATCTGGAATCTTATCGTTGTATGATTATTAAATGGATTTGGCTTGGGAGATTGAAGAATTGTAGGAATCGGTAGATTTTGAGTCCCGGCGCTTTGTTGTCCTCCGCCACCGCTTGAACCGCTGTCATTGATGACTTCGTATTCGTAAATCTTAAAGTCGGCAAGCGCAGCAAAAGCACCGCGGGTTTTTATAATCTCCAAGGCAGATGCTAAGTCCTCTTTATAACTGTTCGGAGAAATAAAGATGTTAATCGTTTCTGGTATTTCTGGATTTGCTCGCACGGTTGCCTCAAGCGTATCTTCTACTTCTAATTTCTGACGTATTGTGCCGGTTGTGTCCTGATACACGATTGCCTGGAATAAATAGTTTTTGCACGGATCCAAGTATTTTAATAAATAATCGAGGTTAGTGCCATAGTCAATCTTGTAATCACCGTAATCAATATAACCAGTTCTTGTTTCACAGTACGGTGAAGCAACTGCATCTCCAACTAAACCATCGTAATATTTAACTTCGTTTTGTTCTCCGGGGATCCCTTCAGGAAATAGATATTTGTCAAACTTAACTTCGTAAAGTTCATTTTGGGTAATTTCATCCGTATAACAATAATAGACTTGAATTTCTGGTGCTTTTGGGTCTATTACTAATGCATTAGCATGCACATAGCTCACATTATTTGCATTTGGTGTCAGGCATAGAATGTTGTTATTAATATTAGCATTAACTTTGTATGAACCGTCCGGGCTTTGTTCCTGCCATAAGATTACATTACCGCTTGCCATTTGCGGATAATCCGAGTTCATATCCGGACTATTGCTTAAGTTTTCAGGATCTTTCCATTTACCATATTCTGAAGGTTCCCAGACATACCGTTGTTTTCTGATGATTTCTCCAATACCTTTCGCGTCGCTCTCTTTCCATACAACCGAAACAATATCGCCATAACTTGTAACAAATGGGTGTTCAGAAGCAAAATCTGGCGTGTTTGAAAGATTGTACTTTTCTGTCCATTGTACGTTTTCCCAGTTATTTGGCGTTACTGAATCGGTATTGGTCGTGTACCATATTTCGTCACCTTGTTGCCATGTGATATGAATCAAATCTGCCGGTGTAACTGCAACGCATGGATGACTAAGCGGTATACTGGGGTCAATTTTTACATCAAGCAGATGGGTGTGTGCTTTCAATGTATCAAAAAGTGTAATATAAATATAAGAACTTGTAAATTCATCTGGGGGTCCTGGTATCGGATCTGGCGGCGCGTATCCTTCGTAAACCGGATAAACCAAATAAGCATAATCCAGTACCCCTTCTTTAATCGGCATTGTTGCGAGTGCTATTGACGGTTGACCTGCCCAAAAACCACTCTCGTGAAATAGATTTGTTTCTTGATATGTGCCATCAAGTCTTTTAATTTTACAGATTAAATCCCCCTTACAAGTATAGGCAATCCAAGGCAATCCGCTAGAATTCAATCCTACACACGGATAAAGCCCTTCGCCAATTTCTTCAGTTTCCCAGTTTGCACCTTCATCGTAAGAATGCGCGCAATAAATTTTATTCTGGTCTTGAAAAACCATATAAAGTTCTTTGCTCTTAGGAACCCTCATTATGTGTGTGCCATTATTCGGACCTGTAGCCATATCGCAAGCGACATAATATTTCTGAGGAATATCAACTTTGTTACTAATAACACAATACTTATTATCGTATAAATTTGTCCAGTATGTATTTAGAGCTCTGTTTGCGGAAACATAATTAGAGCTTGGTCCAATAAAAGATTGAGGATAACTGTTATTTGGAAAATTAAAATTAGAAATAAGGTGTGTTGACCAATTACTATTTGTACGAATAGAATAGAAAATCCCGTCCGCATCATTGAATACGATTAAATCGTTATTAATTACTTTTGGTGCCGGGTACGGATCATATGGATTAACCTGCGCAATTGAACTTGGCGTTGGTTGTGTATAATTGTTATATTGCCACCAACAATTAGCAAGTTTAATATATTCACCTCCATCATACCAAGCAAGCACTAGACCATTACCATTGCTTATAGCAGATGTATTATATGTGTATAAACAATTTGTAACTATTGCGTTTGATTGGCCCCATCTGATAATTAATTTTTTGTCCGAGTTGTGATTATAACACGTGACAATTCTTCCATTACTAATTACTAAGTTTGGTTTGTAGTTTCCAGATTCGCTTATATCTTGCTCGTCACTATAATACGGACAATTACCGGATACACCATATAAATAAAATGCAAATACCTGCAATTCTGGAGGTTTAGAAAGAGCAGAACGTAATATAACAGCACAGTAACCTGAATCTCCTTTAATAACAAAAGGAACACTTGGAATACTAAATGGTGGATTGGTCGGATCATTTGTCGTATATCCCCAGCGGTCATCTATTGTGGTACTTGTCCAATTACTGACGTCTTTAAAAACATGTTTACAATTTAATGTCCAAACATTATTTGAATAAGATACCCACTGCATCCAAAAAATATGCGGTCTTCCAAGTACATCAACTGCTATCGATGGATATACAGTACCGTAGGTAGGAGGTGATGATATATCAAATGTCTTCTGATCATCCCATGTATTTCCATAATCTGAGGAATGAAAATAGACAACTCCAGTTCCATTATTAACACCACAATAAACCAAATAGACGTTGTTCCCTTGATTGACAATTTTAGTCTGATTGTTAAAAGCAGTAGGATAACTAAAGTTAGAATATGCTACCGAACCCATTGCTTCGTTTGACCAATTCGTTGAATAGAATGTTCCATGTTTTGCCCTTAACCTATATTTGTACAAATGACCTAGTTGAGCAGTAGTATCATCCCAAGTTACAAGTCCCGTACCACTATAGGGATCTGATTGAAAGATTCGTGATTCTGACATTACAACATCTATTCTTTCAATTTCATAACTCTCTTCCCAATTAGATTCATCATACCAGCTTAATCTATTCGTATTGATACCTATCGATCTTATTGCTAGGTCGTGCGGTGAATTTAAGTACCACCCATCTACGCGTGTAACGGTTAAGGAATAAGGCCAATATTTTAGACAAGAATCATAAGGACTTTGACTTTGTGTACGTCTCGAATTTCCAGCATTATACCATTGTTGATATAAACTATTATTTTGTATTTCCGAATGTGCATTATATGCAGAATCATATTTTGAAGAAAACATAGTTGTATAGAAATTGTTGTTGTTAATTATAGCCGTTCCAATGTCATAATAAAGTGTACCTGAATTTATAGTTGCAAGATCAATTGTTATACTGTCTTTTACGCGCGCCGGATCAGATGATGTAATATAAACTTTATTCGAATCTATTAATTCACCCGTATTTATTTTCGCTTTACATGAAATCTTTGTATAACTAGGAAAATTTTGTATGTAGCTTGGTAAAAGAATAATATCATAATGTAGTCTGATTAGTTGTGGATCGCCGCTATATGCATTTATATTTGACCATACCAAATTCGCATCTTTCTTGAATCCCATAAATAGTACCGCTGGTTGACGTGGACAACCTTCTTCTGGTGCTGTATAGATTCCGCCGGTAAGACCTGCTTTTCGAGAAAGATTTAAAACCTCTATTCCATTAATATTTTCATTTAGATCTGTTGGCCCATCTTTAATTGTCTTTTTATATAGTGATGATAGAGAACAAGATGTTTGCACCTCGCCTGAGTAAGAATTACGGTTATATGGAACACTAGTTGACGCATATAGATTCCATTCATGGAGATTTGCATAAGCAAGCCTATATTCTCTTGCCAAACTATTTTGTATCGAAGATGGTAGTGCTGTGTAAAACTCGTAAAATTTATCAGTTGTCTGTAAATACAAAGGCCAAGCATCTGTCAAAGAAGACAGTTCATCCCATTCATGTAGACGCCCTTCAAATGCCTTTAAAGCTTTGTCTATTTTAGGACCAAAAATCGGGAAGTGTCTATAAAAATTAGCTGTATGCAAGAAGTTTCTAAATTGACGAAGTTCCCAGTTTCCATTAGAAATACTATCCCAAAAAGCCACTATTCTATGTGGTGACCAATCGGGGTGTGCTTTTATTCCACCCATATTTGTCGGATTTCCATTGCTGTCACGATTATAGCCATAAATCAAAAATGTTAACATTGCCCAACCATGTAAATATGATTCAAGACGCTCTCGGGTAAGGCTGCCGTCATTATATCCAACAGCTGTTGCCGCTTGGCAAAATCTTTGAACCGGAACAAAATTTAATTCCTGCCATCCTGCAGGTTGTGATCCGTCTACCTGTGATTGAAAATAATATTGAACACCTCCAATCTTATAACTATTAACCGTATTACCAGAAAATTGAACTGTTCCAAATAAAGGCTTTAGAAAATTCCAATTTGGAATATATGTACTTGATAATAATTCGTAGTAAAATTCCCCATAATTAAGAATCCATTTATTTATCGCGCTATCTGAATCAATTACATAGCCATGTCCAAATTTTGACGGTATTAATGTCGTTCCTACATACAAGTCTTGGGTCACATGAGCCATTGCGCCATAAATAAGGGCTTTTTCGTATGGGGTCCAACCTTGATCTTTTGCATATTTTGCCATATCCCAAAGTTTTTGAAAATTACCGTTTGGCTGGGGACCATTAAAAGTTATCAAGGTCTGAACATAATGATATGTTGTATCTGAAATGTAAAACGGAATTGTAAGAAATGGTATGCTAGGAACATTTGCAGTAATTGAGTCACGAATTGAATGCAATTGTGTTATTAAAGATCTACAGGCAGTTTCTCTTTGTGGTATAAACAAATCTGGCAATGTAAGACCAATAAGATAAAATTTTGTAGTTAACAAATGAATGGTATCTGGTGGCGGCCATCCAAAATATAAATAGTTGCCAAATTCGGGGTCAAAATCTTGCCAAATAGCTGGGTTTGAAGCCCCTAAATACATATGTTGATCAATATCGAAAGCATTAATATTTGTAATTGCCATTAGCATTAAAATAAAAAATATTATTAGCTTACTTTGACTTTTCATTTTTATTCCCCCTTCTTTTCAAAATAATAGATGTCTTGATTGTCCATAGACATTGAACCGCTACAAGCAAAATAAATTTTTTCATTTGCATCAACTGCTAATGTTATTGGACCCGGATTAAATTTAGCTAAAGATTCCATTTCGGTCCAGCCAATATTCATTCTTTTTATACAACATATTGTATTTTGTGCACCTCCTAAAAAATCAGACCATACTAGATATAATATATTATTAGGACTTGATGCGAAATCTTTTTCGCCGGGAAGGTTATTTGTAAATAGCGTGCATGGCTCGACTGCTGACCATAAACCATTTGCATAACGGGTCCGATAAGCATAAGTACCGTGTGTAACCGTAAAGTTAAAATTGTCATCCCAGATAAAATGGACATCATTATTTCTATCTGCAACTACGATTGGAGAAGATTTAATTCCTCCAGGATTTGAAATAGTGTCTGGTGTAGTCCATACTCCGTTTAATTGTTTCTTTGTACATAAAATAAAATCGCCTGAACTATCGGAAGAGAATCCACTCCAAACAATGTAAAGATCGAACCCTTGCGTAATTGTCAAGCTAGGATTGAAAACTGATTGAGGATAAGAAATAACGTCGACCTGCTCCGACCACCCTGTCCTAGTATTTCTAGTCGCATATCGAATCCCCGAATACCAACTACCATATTCCCATATAAGATGAATGTCATTTGAATCATCAACAACTATTTTGGGGTCTACATATTGCCAATTTCCGGCTATGGTTTCAGGAACTGACCAATTCTGGTTAGGTGATTTATTAATATAAAAAATCCGCCAATAACCATCGGGGGAACAGTCTTGCCAAACCAAATGAAGATTATCATTTCTATCTACTTTAATACATGGATACCGCGATGACTGTGAATTATTGGAAAGATTAACCGGTGTTGACCAATTACCATCTGCTGGTTTATAAGCATAAAAGATTTCTTTATTTCCTGGCGTATCATCGTCCCAAACCAAATGTACAGTATTCTTCGAATCTACTGCGATAGAAGGACTTTCTGAACGCCCGGAATTATTCGATACATTAGTTGGCTCAAGATAATCGTCGTCATCTGATTTCTTACAAAGACTAGATAACGAAATAAGTGCAAGCGAAAGAATTAGAAAAAGAACACATGCCCTTTTTTTTCTCTTTATCATCTGTTACTCCACCTGACTTTAATAAAAATGTAAATCTTTGTCAAGGAAAACGTTAGTTTATTTTTCGTCCTTTCTCTGATTATTGCTTACTATATTTCTTGTCTTTAACGTTTCTCCTTGACAACCCAATTGACTGTTTTATAATCCAACTATGAAGAAGTTAATTATGTGTTGTGTTTCAGGCGATATTGGACAAATTGGTCATTTAGCACTTTGCACTCTCTAAGGTTGTACTACATTATTTTCTCCGCGCATATTATATAGTTTCTTGCGCTCCAAAGTCAATCTTTTTTTATCTGCCCGCCTCATCAAGATCTCTTCCCTCCTACCCGTATAAACATCCCTAGGATTCACGTTGTCCAGAGCGGTATGCGGCATCGCCGTATAAGACGTCACCGCTTCGTCAACCGCCCGCTTAAGCTCTTCCAGTAAGATCCGCTCTTACACAAGAACATTTACACAACGCAGTTAATTTATTGTGTAAAAGTATCTAAAAAATGGCACAAATATGGCACACTCGGTAGTTGACAAAAATGACAATTTCTGTAACATATTGAAATAGAAGCGCGGGTCCGTAGCTCAGTTGGTTAGAGCAGCTGACTCATAATC
>CAIPLT010000007.1 GCA_903865935.1 Caldifarciminota bacterium | reverse complement strand
GAATAGGACCAAAATTACCGAAAAACTGTTCTTTGAGCTGGTCTTTTACGGTGTGACTGAGTTAAACGCTTGTTGTAATACATAATAGAGATGCTAAACGGGTGACGAGTGCTGAGCTTTTAATCAATAAGTATCTTTTTACGATAAATTTAACCGGGGAGACTTTTAGTCTCCCCGATAGTTATATGGAGTTAGTTAGCAATATAATATCAATCAACTCTTCCATTCGGTTGATATGCACGCTTGATGTAATTGAGTCGGGTAAGATGCCACTCTTCACCAAGCCGCAGCATACCATGCTCCGGATGTCTTACTGTGCCTCTGATAAATACATCGCCATTTAAGCGGATTACATCTCTCGGATAATGGGGATTGCCATTCGGTTGTTTGAAGATGTCACCCAGTTCAAGCATTGGTTTCGTGCTTTCATGATTTGGGAATCTTCCTGAAGCATGATTGATTATCTTGAAGCTGTTCTTTTCGATATAGTCTTTGACCTTGAATAGGGTTTTTCCAATATAATCATTGATATTAGTTGGAATGAAGAAGTATTCACCCTGGCGCTTTATTTCATTGTTTTGATATCGTTTCCAATTGACATCATCCAGGCCGCTGGCAGATTGTTTGGCTTGTGCAATAGTGGTTGTTGGTTGATTTAATTCAAGCAAATAGTAGTGTTGCTGGTATCTGCGCGCTTCAAGCACGCTTAAAAAGTAGCGGTTTTCATATTGGAAGACCGATTCTCCCAGGTGGTGGATATATTTATCCTTGCCTTCTGCATCTTTGACTGTTTCGTACCAATCCGCAGATCCCTGGATTAATTCGAGCTTGTTGAAATCTTTAATCTGAGCTTCTTGCAGGACACTGAAAGGGATAATCGGGGTGCCGAGCGGCGCTACATGAAATGAGTAGTTTATGTCACCATTGGTGGTTGGGGTGGATACATCGCCATTAACAATAAAGCCATTCTTAACTTTATGGCAAATGTCCTGACTATATGAATAGAGCGTGTCTTTATCAAAGCAGATGCGTCTACCATGTCCTTTTACCTGATGTCCACCTGAATAGGGTCGCCCGAAATTACATCTTTCTCGTTCTTCTGAGTAGAAGAAGTTTCTTATGATATCTGTGGGTTTATAGCTCTTAACTGGTGGTAATACGTAGGTTGGTTTGTCTTCATAGTTGAATAAAACCGGATCTTCCTGCTTTTTGTCCATTGCCTGGACAATCCCGGATGTGAATACATTACGTTCTAAGATTAAGTTGGAGAGTTTTACTTCCCAGGCATAATCTCCTGCTTGTTGATGAATGGTAATATCCGGCAGGTTTTTAAATTCATCTACCGTCAGTTTACGCATTAAATGATATGACAGATAGTTTTGTTTCTTATTGAATGTTTCAATGATGCGGTCAATGAGATTTAATGGTTTTAGCTCAAATTGCTCAACCGGTGAATGAGTAATGATTGCCGGTAACGTGTTGGTTTTTTCCTGTACTGTTGTTTCCATATATTCCTCCTATCGTTAAAAGTGAAAGTCAACCACTACTATCCAATATTTCCCGATATATCTATCCGGGGTTATTGGCTCTTTATTATCCGTCTTATCAGTGGCAATGACTGCTCCGCCATTCCAGAGCTTTTCCTGGCTGATCTCGTCTATTAGGTGGTCTTTGATGATTCGATCATAGAGCAGCTGGTTTACGATCTGAGCATCGTCTTCATAACCGTTTTCCTGATACGAGTCCCTAAATGCCCATGGTATACCAGTGTAGTCAGGGAAATACTTTTGGATTATTTCTTGGTATTGCTCTCTTCGTATATCTTCAGTGATGTCTTTACTGATCCAGAAGCCGTGCTTATCATTGAACTCCTTATTTAACTCGGTCAGTTTTTCTTGATCCATCTGATTTGCGGTTAATTCACCGGACCAGCGTCCTCCGATCACAAACCAGTCAGCATAATAACGCTGAAACAGACCCGTGTTTTCAGTAAATCCGTTATCCGATAACCAATGAAATACATGATCTCTGGCTGATTTACTATCCTCCAGACCATGTTTGGGACATAATACATAAAGTAACGCATGCATGTTTTACTCCTTGTCTTGGCTTATTAGTCAGGAAAGACTATTTATTAGTGGGTGTATTGGGTTTGACCAGGTCTTTGGCTTTTTTAAG
>CAIPLT010000006.1 GCA_903865935.1 Caldifarciminota bacterium | reverse complement strand
TTAAAGCAGGGAGAAATCGTTACATTGATTGGGGCAAATGGTGCTGGCAAAACAACAATCCTTAATACGATTTCCGGGTTAATAAAATCGGCCAATGGCAGCGTTATTTTCAATGAAATAGATATATCCAGGTACTCCCCTGATAAAATTGCCCGGCTTGGTATTGCGCATGTTCCAGAAGGACGCAAACCGTTCTCCAATCTTTCCGTATATGAAAATCTGCGACTCGGTGCTTATAACATTAGCGATAAAAAGAAAATAGAGCAAGGATTTAATCGTGTTTTTAAATCCTTCCCGCGGTTAAAAGAACGCATCGCACAACCGGCCGGAACACTTTCCGGTGGCGAATTACAAATGCTGGCAATGGCACGCGGGCTTATGTCACAACCGAAATTACTGATGCTCGACGAGCCATCAATGGGCTTATCACCGATTTTAGTCTCGGAAATTTTTTCCATCATCAAAGAAATAAATGAGCAGGGCACAACAATTTTATTGGTTGAACAGAATGCAAATATGGCTTTATCTACCGCGCATCGCGCATATGTCCTAGAAACCGGCAATATTATTCTATCCGGTAACGCATGCGATTTAAAAGAAAATAATCGCGTAAAATCTGCATACTTGGGCGAGTAATCAATATCACCTGACTAAAAATTTATTAACAATCATTTGTTTTAACTCTTTTATAATCAAATAATTAACACCCCTAATCAAATCAAAAAAATGAAAAATGAAAAATGAAAAATTTTTACCTGTAAGCCTTGATTTATAAGCATTCTACAAATTTGATATTATGTTACGTGTTCTTGACACGTCGATATGTAGAATTATAATTCACGCAATACTATATGAAGTGCCCTTTTTGTAATAAAGACGAAGACCATGTACTTGATTCACGGGTTGTACGTGATGGATTGGCAGTACGCAGGCGTCGTGAGTGCTCGGCGTGCAAGAAGCGATTTACTACCTACGAATATGTTGAGCGGATTCCATTGATGATTGTCAAAAATGACGGTCAACGCGAAAGTTTTGACCGCGAAAAACTTATTTCCGGGATTGCACTAGCTTGTACCAAGCGACCGGTCTCGATGGCAACTATAGAAAAAATCGTATCTGAAATTGAAAATGAAATCGCGGATGAATACAAATTGGAAATCGAATCTAAAGAACTTGGTGAAAGAGTTTTAATAAAATTGATTGACCTTGACCAGGTTGCTTATGTTCGGTTTGCATCAGTATACCGTCGATTTCAGAATATTAATGAATTTGCACAAGCAATGCGTAATATTGACGAGGTGCAACGAAATCAACTTAGTAAACAAAAAGTAAAATAAGCGTTCTCTGAAAGGAGAGGATAATGGATGAGAAGGATATTACTACGTCCCAGAATAACGTCAACACGATTGTTGAAAAAACATTAAAACCGGTTGAGCAGCAATATATTTTCCGTTATGTCGAAAAACGTGACGGTAAGATTCATGAATTTGATAAAGAAAAAATTACTAATGCAATTTTTAAAGCAGCACGTTCTGTCGGTGGAGAGGACCGAAACACAGCTGCTGCTTTGGCGGAAAAAGTCATCGCTTTTTTAGCACAAAAATATCAGAAGGTAAAAAAGATGCCTTTTGTTGAAGAAATTCAGGATGCAATCGAAAAAATATTAATTGAAGAAGGTCATGCCAAAACCGCGAAAGCGTTCATATTGTACCGCGAAAAACGTACCCAGCTTCGAAAAAAACGAATGCTGGATAAAGTACAAAGTCCAATTCCGGAAGCGACCGAGTATGCCATGTTTGTCCGTACATCAGATGAACGAATCCAATCCTGGGACCGAACCCGTATTGTCACGGCGTTGATGCGGGAAGCTAATCTTTCCAATACACTTGCTGAAAAAATCAGTGCTGAAGTTGAGGATGTAATTTTAACGTCCGGTGTAAAACAAATCACATCGAGCTTAGTGCGCGAAGTTGTTAATGCAAAATTAATCGAACACAATTTGGGCGAAACCCGAAAATGGCATGCGCGTCTGGGTGTACCTTTATATGATGTCGAAAAGATACTTTTGTACCGTAATAAAGAAAATGCCAATACACCACACAATCCGGAAGCGACCAATATGACATTAGCCGAATCAATTAAAAAGCAATTTGCGCTGTCAGCAGTATTTTCTGAAGACGTTGCAGAAGCGCATCGTAATGGGGACATTCACCTTCATGATCTTGGTTTTATTGACCGACCGTATTGTTCCGGACAATCATTGGAGTATGTTAAGAAGTTTGGTTTAAGTCTCCCCTCTGCTTTATCAATTGCCAAACCGGCAAAGCATCCTGAAACACTATTGGCTCATATGGTCAAATTCTCCGCTGCGTTGCAGGGACATTTTGCTGGCGCGATTGGTTGGGATGCAGTCAATCTCTATTTTGCGCCATTCCTAGTCGGTATGAACGACAAGGAATTACATCAATTGGCGCAAATGCTTATTTTCGAATACTCTCAGCAGAATGTTGCCCGTGGCGGTCAGGCAATATTCTCCGATTTGAATCTCTATTGGGAAATTCCCAAGCATTTTGAAAATACACCGGCGGTCGGACCTGGTGGCGAAAACACGGGTAAAAAATATTCCGATTACTTACCCGAAGCTCAGAGATTTGTGCGGGCAATTTTTGATGTGTATCTTGAAGGTGATGGTTCGGGCCGCCCATTCTTTTTCCCAAAACCATTAGTTCATATCACCGAACGTTTCTTCCAGACACCGGGTTGGGAAGATTTTCTTAATCACATTTCAAATGTCGCTAGTGAAAAAGGCAATACCTATTTTGTCATGGACCGCGGCGAGACCGCGAAAATTTCCGAGTGTTGTCGTCTTTCGTTCAAATTGGAAAAGTCGGATTTAGACGATGCTAATACTCCGTGGAAAATGCGCTATTCTGCTATACAAAATGTAACACTCAACCTACCGCGTGCTGCTTATTTAGCTAATTACTCAAATGAAAAACTGGAAGCCGAGATTAAACGGCAAATGAATTTGGCGGCACAAGCACATGTTGAGAAGAAAAGATATTTAGAGAAATTGTTGGCTTTGAAAAATCAAGGACCTTTAGCGTTGCTGATGATGGATCGGGACGGCGAACCTTACTTGAGAATGCATCGTGCAACTTTTCTGATTGGTATATTAGGCTTGAATGAGATGGTCGAGTATCATTTGGGTAAAGAACTGCACGAAGATGAAGAGGCATTTAAATTTGGTCTCCGCACGATCGCTTTACTTTATCACGAGACTAAAAAACTTTCCGATAAGTATGGGTTAAGATTTGTCCTGGAACAAACACCAGCTGAATCTTCTGCATACCGATTAGCCAAATTAGATTTAGAACGCTATCCGGACCAGACTTCACAGGTTGTTAAAGGCAGTTTGCGAGATAAAGCAATTTACTACACTAATTCTACTTATCTCAATGTCGGGCTTCCAATTGACCCGATTGAACGGGTGGAACGAGAAGGTAAATTCCATGATTTGATTGAAGCCGGCGCATTGACACATATTTGGCTGGCGGACGCCAAACCGTCTAAGGAAACAGTTGCGAATTTTGTCATAAAAGCGTTTAGAAACACCCGTAATGCTCAAATCGCATTCTCGCCTGAGTTTACATCATGTAATAACTGCTTTAAAACCTCACGCGGTTTAAATGATACCTGTTCTTATTGCAACTCTTCGGACGTTGACCACATCACGCGGGTTACTGGTTACTTTTCTCGGGTTTCGGGCTGGAACAAAGGTAAAAAAGCAGAGCTGGCTGACCGTTACAAAGGCGGAATACAAAGTTAGTATACGTAAGTTTATAAAATCATTTAATTCTGACCTCTTACTTTAGTATTTAAAACAAAAGGGCGGTCGATTCGACCGCCCGCCCCACCATATTATCTGTATTCTATCTGACAATCACCTTAATTTCAGTGTTAGTCAATGAATAATTGTATTTTAAGAAGTAGATACCTTTGGCTAAATCCTCTCCGGCTAATCGAATCGTGTATGAACCAGCCTGGCGATAATCATCACATAGGACTTTGATTACAGAACCATCGATTGCAAATAACTTGAGTGATACCTTACCTGGCTCAGCAACATTGAAACTGATTGTGGTCAAATTAATAAACGGATTTGGTTTGACATTGACCAATGAATATAGTACCGGAGAAATATTTCTGGTCATGATTGATTTTTCTGTATTGCTCTTAGTAGAAACAACTGGGAGAGAACCTGATAGTGTGTATCTCCAGAATTGATTTGTATTTGAACCTTGTAATACGTATATTCGATCATCATAACTGACCATCGCGGCACCGGCTTTAACCTTTAGTCCGGGTATTACCTCTTTTGTAATCCAGGTATTTCCACCTACATCATAATAACCAAAATCCCACATTGCACCACCTTTGAGCGCAAAAATTTTCCCGTCCGTTTCGGTTAATGCCGCGCCGTCTTTAATCTTTCTTTTTACGTACCCGAATGAAACATCGGCTAATTTAGTCCAGATGCCCTGTGGAATTATATATTCATAAAAGTAATTAGTGTTTCCACCAACAAATGCATAGATAATTGAGTCCTTAACTGCAAGCGCCGCGCCACCTTTTATTTTCTTGACAATGCCGGTCGGACCCGACGTAACTAACGAAGCCCTTTGATACCATGTATCGTTTTGTATATCGAAAACCCAAAATTCATTAGTGTTTCCGCCTTTGAATGCAAAAATTGAATCAGCAACTGTGACCAATGCGCCGCCCGCTTTGACTTTGGTCGCTTTCGACATACCGGCCGCCAATTCAGTAATCGAACGCATAGCGAACCAGCTATCTTGACCAGGTAGATAACACCAAAACTCACTGGTCCCATTACCTTTAAATGCATAAACACGGTCATTATATGCGGCTAATGCGCCACCCGCTTTAACCCTTTTCGTATTAATTCTGCCATTTGGTTTTAAACCATATGGAATAGTGCATCTTGAAACCCAAGTATCCTGTGCAATATCGTAAGCATAGAAGTTCTTTGTATTACCGCCCTGCAAGGCATAAATTGTATCACCAATTATAGTTAATGCCCCGCCATCTTTGACTCCCCGACCGGATAAAAGTTGTAAACTTGATAATGTTTGCCAGCCTTGAACGACTACTCTGATTGGAACCGTATATAAATTATTCGTAACAACGACATCACCATTCAGTTGAGTTGTGCATCGTAATTGGTAATTACCCTCCGATAAATCAACCATCATCCAATCAAATGTCTGTTCGATTGAATCGCCGGAAGCTAATGTATCATATTTTGTACATGTTATCGAAGTACCAGCTATGTATAGCGTAACCGGAATACCGACTTCATTGGTTGAGCCGTAATTATGAATCCATGCTTTTGGCGCAATCGTTGTGCCAGAATCGACAATCGTAGGAGCGGTAACCGAACTTATTCCATAATCACGCGCGACGATTGAGAATGAACCGTCCAGTTTATCGTTGCTCGTGACTAAATCCGTAGTTAGTTTGGTTGAACATTTTGCCACATAATTGCCGCGCGGAGCAACTGGCCATGTATCAAAACTGACAACATCTACCTCATTTGGTGGCAAAACACTAACTTCTTTGGTACTCGACCATGCGCCGATTGTAAATGTTGTATTGAACGTTGCATCTTGGGTTCCATTATTCTTGACTCTTGCGCTCGGAATAATTGTTGCTGCCGAATCGGTTATCCCGTTGGGCTGAATAATTTCGGTAACTGATACGTCGTACACGAGTAATCTAAACGAATCAATAAACAGGTTATTATTAACTCGCGCATCACTCGCAAGTTGCGTTGTGCAACGCATCACATAACTACCGCGGGCTAAGTGTGCGGTAAAACTGTTAAATGCTTGCTCTACTGAATCTCCAGCATTAAGACTGACTTGTTTTGTATCAGCATAAGTTGTGCCGACAATATAGAAAATCACCGGCACATTGACTCCATTATACGTGCCATAATTATGAATCCACGCTCTGGGTGTTATGGTTGTCGTCGAATCGACTGTGCTAAATGGTGATGTAATCGATGTTACCGCATAATCTTTAATCCGCATTGTTAATGAACCAAAGGCTAAATTATTATCATCTCGCATATCGCCATTTAATTTAGTCGTGCAGCGCGTCGTATAAGTACCGAGCGGAATATTAAATGCATAAGGGTCAAAGCTCTGCTCTATCGAATCTCCCGCATTCAAAGCAATATATTTTACAGATATATAACTTGTCCCGACAATATAGAACACAACTGAATCCACTTCACTGGTATTTCCGTAATTATGAATCCAGGCTTTTGGTGTTATTGTTGTACCAGAATCGACCGGGCTTACCGGTGATGTAATCATTGTCGCGGCATAATCACGCACTCGAACCATAAATGTTCCCCTGAGTGTATCATTACTTCTGACGATATCAGTTAATAATTCGGTTGAGCATTTGACCGCAATAGTACCGCGCGGACCAGCCACCCAAGTATTAAAATCAACAATGGCTGAATCAGACGGGGTAAGATTTGATACTTGTTTTGTGTCGTTATATCCAGCTATTGGAATTGTCATTTTAACATTGAATGTTTCAATCCTGTTTCCGTAGTTTTTAACCTTTGCCTGCGGATAAATTGTGGTAGTTGAATCAACACTACCACTCGGAGCAATAATTTCAGAAACACCGACATCGTAAACTCTGATTGCCACTGAACCGATTGCGGTATCATTACCGGGGAATAGGTCAGTTGCCAGCTGAGTATAACATATTGTCGGATAAGTGTCTCGAGGACCGATAACCCAGGCATCAAACAAAACCGTATCTTCATTGCCTGGTGGCAAAGCTGAAACTTGTTTAGTACTTGTATAATCACTGCCAATTCGTAATGTCACATTAAATGTCGCTTGATTTGTGCCATAGTTCTTGACTTTTGCGCGCGGAATTACAAAACCAGTTGAATCGAGTTCGCCGGTCGGCTGGATTATTTCATTGACACCAACATCAGTTCGAATTATGGTAAAACCACCGGTTGCTAAATTGTTTGACTCTATATGGTCACCAACAAGACATGTTGTGCAACGCATCGCATAAGTCGCACCAGTCGGAAGATTGGCGGTTAATGCATCAAAACTCTGCTCAATCGCACTATAGGCATTAAGATTTACATATTGTGTATTTGAATACGACAAACCACTGCCGTTAATATAAAAAGTTACCGGCACACTGATTTCATTAGTTGAGCCGTAATTGTGTATCCATGCTTTTGGTGTTATAATCGCCCCGGAATCAACAAAGCTCGAAGGCGAAGTAATGGCACTAACTCCAAAATCGCGGAACAGGACGGAAAATTGTGCAGAACCTACATTATTTCCTGAAATCATATCACCAGTCAGGCAGGTTGTGCAACGCACGGTATAAGGACCACCAGGCGGGATATTACAAGCAAAAGGTGTAAACAATACATCTGCCACACCATCGGGTGCAAGACTAATATATTTGGTATCCGAATAACCTGTTCCGACAATATAGCAAATAACCGGTACACTTACTCCCGGCACAGAGCCAAAATTATGAATTATCGCTTCTGGTGTAATGGTCGCGCCAGAATCAAGTTGTCCGGTTGGTGCAACAACTGATACGACTCCATAATCACGTATTTGAACCGTGAATGTTCCGATACTTTTATCATTACTTCTGACCATATCACTTGTTAATTCGGTTGAACATTTGACCGCGTAAGTGTTTCGCGGACCAACTGTCCACGGGTCAAAATTAACGATTGTTGAATCAAATGGCGCAAGGCTTGTTACCTGTTTTGTGCTTGACCAACCGGTTGTTGTATTTGTCCATTTGATATTAAAAGTTTCGGTTCTATTGCCATAGTTTTTAACTTGTACTTGGGGAATGATGGTTGAGGTTGAATCAATATTACCGGTTGGCTGAATAATCTTCGTTACACTGACATCTTCTGTGTAATACTTTATAGTTAAAAAGTCTTCACCGGTCACTGAGCCATTACTATAACCCGTAACACAAACATTACCAGAGGCATCAACTGCCATTGCATTTGCTTGATCAGCACTATTTGATGTACCATTATATTTTCTGGTGAATATAGTGTCGCCAGTTGAGTTATACTTTATAGTAAAATAATCGCTGTTAGGATTGGTTGCATAGCCGGTAACAAAAACGTTTCCATAACCATCAATTGCTAGTGCTCTCGCTTCATCGGCTCCATTGTTTCCGTTATATCTTCTTGTCCATAAAGTGTCGCCGGTTAAACTATTATATTTTATTGTTGCATAATCTTTTCCGGTCGCTAAAGTCGTGCTGTAACCCGTAACATAAACACTGTTTTGAATACCCGATTTTATTGCTACTCCGTGATCTGCGTCAGCTCCTCCAGCCCCAACATATCGGTTTTGCCACAACACCGAACCGGATGAGCTATATTTTATTGTATAATAATCTTCACCACTACTTGAACCATTACTAAAACCAGTTACATAAACATTACCCGAATTATCAACCGTAATTGCATCTGCCTCATCATTTCCGCCGCTTAAAGGACCATTATAATTTCTGACCCACGCTGTGTCACCATTCGGATAATATTTTATTGTCCCATAATCGTTGCCACTACCACTACGATAACATACTCCAGTAATATAGATATTTCCTGATGCATCTAAAGCCATCGCTTTTGCTATATCGGTATAACCACTGGAAGTCCCGCAATATACTCTTGTCCATACAGTATCACCAGACACCGCATTATATTTAATTGTAAAATAATCTTCCATATGACCACTGAATCTTGCAAATCCAGTAATATAAACATAACCTGAGTTGTCATTTGCAATCGCATATGCTTCATCATCTCCACTTAAAGGATCGTTATATCTGCGTGTCCAGCAAGTATCACCTAATGCATTATATTTTATTGTCAAATAATCATAACTTCCACTAGTACCTGTGCTTCCTCCTGTAACATAAATATTTCCCGAAGCATCAACCGCAATTGCATTTGCCTCATCATCACCATTTCCGGGACCATTATATATTTTTGTCCATGCGATACTGCCATTTGAAAAATATTTTATCGTCAAATAATCATCGCCAGATGTTGATGAATTACTATAACCCGTAACATATATATTGCCGCTATTGTCAACTGTAATTGCATTTGCTCGGTCAGATAAAGTACCAGTAAACCGTCTTACCCACGCCGTATCAACCTGTGCATAAACAGCGCTTGATAATATAATCAGTAAAAAGAAAATTAAAATAAATCGTTTATTGTTCATTCTCCCTCCAACAACATTATTTAAAATATCTTTTACCACAAAGACACAAATCCTGAAATGCAACCACGGATTACACTGATTAGACGGAGAAAAGAAAAATCCGTTAAATCCGTCCAATCGGTGGTTAAAAATATTTCGTGCTTTCGTGTTAATCTTAAACATATAATTGCTCATTTTAATATATGTGGTGTAATAATTATTACAATATCGGTCTTGTCAGTAACTTTATGATTATAACGGAACAGAGCACCAAGTAATGGAATATCGCCTAAAAGCGGAATTTTCTTCTGAATCACCTGCTCGTTTTTGGATTTTAATCCACCAATCACAATCCTGTCACCGTCTTTTACTCTGACCTGTGTTTTAACACTACGCCGGCTGATTGTAGGTAAACCGGCTAGACCATTACCCAGAAAATCACTGACTTCTGGTTCAACTTCAACTGTAATTTCATCTTTGTCTGAAACAAATGGCGTGATATTAAGTGAAGTGCCATATTTGACAACTTCAAAGTGGTAATACGGGTTTTGTCCTTCACCACCTAGCATCTGATAATACTGTTCTTTACCAACATTAATACTTGCTGTTTGTCCTTCTAAAGTAACAATCTTGGGATTGGCTTTGATTTCTGCTTTTCCGCTTTGAACCATTGCCTGAATTTGTGGTAAAAGAAATGTATATGCCCAATTACCACCCAAGCCTCTGGTAATTGTTTTGTACACAAGTTCAGTGGATGTTTCCACAAGATTTGCAAAGTCAGCTAAAATATTAAGACTATCATTGCCTTTTTTAAGTGTACCGCTCCATTTTATACCTAGTTCTTTTAACGCATCAGTAGAAATTTCTGTGATAATTGCATCAATCTGAACCTGTCTTGGTGGTTTATCAATATTTGCCAGGTCTTGTTTGAACTTCTCAATAATTTGGTTTGGAGCCGTGATTGTTAATGCATTTATATCCGGGTCAATTTTTATATATGGAAGATAAATGTTAGCAATGAGTTGACCGGCATCTTTGGCTTTAATATAGTTCAATTTTATCAATTCAGTTGATGACAGCAAATGGAATGACCCGTTTTCCGATTTGTTAGAACCGACTAAATAGTAGTCTTCAATTTTCTTGAAGGAATAGCCTAATGGGAAAAGCATCCGTTTCAAACATTCTTCCAAAGGTAAATCTTTCAATTCAAGTGTCACTGTTGCGTTAACTGTGCCATCAGTCAAAATTGTGACACCAGTTTGTCCAGAAATAGCTTTAAGTGCTTCCAATAAATCGGTATCATAAAAGACATTAGTTACTCTTGGCTCTTCAGGCAGAGTTTCATTTTGAGCTTGTTCGTTGTTTGGTATAGACTCAAAAGGTACGGTTTTTAATGATTCTGGAATAATGTTATTTAATGATTCGGCAGGAACAATATTCTTTCTAATGTTAGTATCGTTTTTTGAAAACAAAGAATCTGGTTTAGGTATTAATGAATCTGGTTTTAGTATTGTATTATCTGCGTATAATAATCTGAAACAACAAAATATTGTCAAAATTAGTAATAAATTTCTTATCGTTTTTTCATTATTCACTGATTGATAAATCATATACTATTAAATATTAATCTCTTTTTCAAACAATGTGTATTTGTCTTTGTAATAGTCTATTTCCACTTTTATATTATATTTACCTTGTTCCAATTCTTTTGGACCATCTGCTTGCAAAATTGCGAATCGATCAGGTAAGACGTAGTCTTTTATCGTATTAAGTGGAAACTCGCCAATTATAACATTGTTTTCACCAAATGCACCAGGTATTGTCTTTTTGCGTTCAATCGTAATTTTCCCGGTTGGTTTTAACCGTACATCGCCGATATTTTGGATATAGACACCAAAAACATTTGAACTTGCACTGATTACTTTAACATCATCAATCTTTAAATCAGGATTGACATTCCTCTGATAAGAAAGAAAAACCGGCATTGGATATGTAGTTGGCATAAATGTGTCTTTGCTGATATTAAAAACAATTTGTGCATATCTGTCGCCTGAACCATTTGAGTTTGGAACCTGTATTTTTATATTTATTGGTTTTCGCTCATTTGGTTTAATAATAAATTCCTTGGGTTCAAACTGAATCCATTTAGAACACGACCATAGGCTTGTATCAGAATTTTCGCTTGTCAATAATTCGCCGGTTTCATCACTGGTTAATTCTTTGATTTCAGCATTGACTTTGACACTGGTTGATTCTTCATTATATAAAATTATCGACTGACTCCGAAATGCGTTGGGTAAAATATTAATATCAATGAATTCAGGCATTAATGTAATCGCTAATGGTGTGCTTGAACTGAAACCTCTTTTTCCTGCGACCATTTCTTTTAAGATTTCAAATGGCTTTCGAGCTTTGGCTGGACTGCGCACGCCGTAGTTAACACTCACATCGGCGATATACTCTCCGACTGGTGGCTTATTAATAATTGACTTGATATCAACTGTTGAGCCAGGTAAAATCACGCCATTTGCTTCACCTAATGGCACTTCTCTGATCCTCATTCCTTCTTTATTTCTTAGAATCAACTTTCCTTTGGTTATTATATGAATATCACTCTCATTTTTTACTGATGCTGATATCGCAATTGCATCCTTTAAAATATTATTCTGCCTTGTTTTTTGCGATATCTTGGCATCTTCAACCTTAATATCAGTAATTAGTGCTTTGGGTCTGGTATATGGTTTGATAGTGATTTTCAGAATAATTGGCATTCGGATTTTAAATGAACTCTCATTGGGTGATAGTTTATTTTCAACCACTATCGCACCATAACCTCCGCCTTTAGCATTATGGGGAACCTGAATTAAACATGTAATTGTTTTAGCTGAATCAGGTTCTAAAACCACTATACTGTCTTTTATTTTAATCCAGGCAGCGCAAGATAGAACTCCTTTACCAATTTCAGTAATCTCATAATTTCCAGCAGCAGTCTGTATAATATCGGTCGGATATATACGAAGCGATGCTGGTTGAGTTTTTGATTCATTATATACAATGATTTCGAATTGTTTCTTTGCTCCGGAAACAAGCACTTGCTCGATACTCAACGGAGATATCGAAAATTGTGCCTGTGAAAAAAATAAACTGCTTAATAACAATGAAATCATCATTCTACTCTTTTTTATCTCCAACTCTGGCAGAAGGGATTAAGAGTTTATGTAATAAATTAATTATGGTAGATTCGTTGCAAAATTACCATTTGTTTGAATCCATGTCGCTTGTTCAGATAAAGTCAAAGTGATCGTTGCACCATCAGCATCTTGATAAAGACCAGGTCTTCCCATATTGGGAACTACGATTTTCTGCCAGAATTTCAGAGAATCTTCAACACCGATAGAACCACTCGCAGTATATGCATTTAATTGTGTAACGTTTTTCCATACTCCTGCAGCACTAGGATCGGCCCACGCTCCTGTACCATTGATACTGTCGATTGCGTAAGATATTGCAATATTATCTGATCCTTTTGTTAAATCCTCGAATCCAGTAAAAGTAACAGCTACAATACCATTACTTGTATAGGTGAGTACTTGAGCTTTACCAGCAAATGTTCCGGGTTTTCGTACATAATGTGTTATCACATCACCACCTGACAAGCTATATGTTATCCATTGTCCAACATCTGCTTTAGTCTGCAAAGCAATTGGATTAACTTTCATGGTAGTATCGAGACCAGATATTGCAGTACCTGATACGGCTGTCCGACATCGCGCTTTCGTTCCGGTTTGCAGAACCCAACTACCTGAATTGTCCCACCATGTATCCAGTTCAGCCGCGAATGCAATCGCCGTAACTACAACTAATAGAAGGATAATTTTTTTCATAATTTCACCCCCTTTCATTTTGATTTTTTTGTTGTGTAACGTTTTTTATACTATATATTTGATTATATAGTTGAAGGGTTAAAAAAGCCCTCCTGCCAGAATTGAGATAATTAACGCAAAGTTTTTTATTTGCCACAGTTAAAAACCTTGCCAAAAAATTTCCGAATGATTGCGACACCCCGAACCACGAAAACCGGTTCCAAAAACTGTCGCAAATCATTTTTTGCACACGTCTATACCTTAAAAAGTTCATATTTTGTTTTTTCTTTCCCAAAAAAAATTCAATTTGAAAAAGGTCTTATTTCTTTCCTTCTTTCAAATTGAAATTTTAAATTAAAATTTTATAACAAAAAATATTATATAAATGCCACTGACTTAAATAATATTAAAAATTCTCATTTTGTCAAGAATTATTTTTCGAAAGTTAAAAATCTTTTCTTTTTTTCAAGGCATTGATATTTATATACTTACAAATGTTGTTTTAAGCCATTGATGTTTAATATGATGAACCAATGGTAGGGGGCGTCAAAAATAAGCTCGATACCCCGCTTAACTATTTGACTAACATCTCCTTGATCCATGCTAAAATTAGGCATAGTAATTTAATGAATAGTAAGACCTTGTACCATTGAAATTTGTCAATCATAAACAATAATCAAAATCCGGAAAAAGTCCTGATATACTGCTGAATATACAATTTTTTCTTGATAAATAATAAAAAGGGCGGTCGAATCGACCGCCCGCCCCACCATATTATCTGTATTCTATCTGACAATCACCTTAATTTCAGTGTTAGTCAATGAATCATTGTATTTTAAGAAGTAGATGCCTTTGGCTAAACCGTCTCCGGCTAATCGAATCGTGTATGAACCAGCTCGGCGATACTCATCGCACAGGACTTTGATTACAGAACCATCGATTGCAAACAACTTAAGTGATACCTTACCCGGCTCGGCAACATTGTAACTGATTGTGGTTGAATTAATAAACGGATTTGGTTTGACATCGACCAATGAATATAGTACCGGAGAAATATTTCCGGCCATGATTGATTTTTCCGTATTGCTCTTTCTAGAAACTGCGGGCAGAGATATCGATGGCGTGTATCTCAAGAATTTATTAGTATTTGAACCTTTTAATGTAAATATCTGGCGATTATAACTGACCATCGCAGCGCCGGCCTTGACTTTTCCTCCGGGTATTATCTCTCTCGTGTTCCAGGTATTTCCGCCTATATCATAGTAACCAAAATCAGATGTGTTACCGCCTTTGAGCGCAAAAATTTTCCCGTTCATTTCGGTTAATGCAGCGCCGTCTTTAATTTTTCTTCTTATAGTCGAAGAGGTTCCGAATGAAACGTCAGCTAATTTCGTCCAAGTGCCCTGTGGAATTATGTATTCATAAAAGTGATTGGTGCTCCCGCCAACAAATGCATAGATAATTGAGTCCTTAACTGTCAGCGCGGCGCCGGCTTTTATTTTCTTGCCATCCGATGTTATTAAGGATGGTCTTTGATACCAGGTATCTTGTTGTATATCATAGACCCAAAATTCATTGGTATTACCGCCTTTGAACGCAAAGATTGAATCAGCCGCTGTAACCAATGACCCGCCAGCTTTGACTTTGGTCGCTTTTGTAAGACCAGCAGCGATTTCAGTAATCGAATGCTTGGCAATCCAAGTATCCTGACCAGGCAGATAACACCAAAACTCACTGGTCGTATTGCCCTTGAATGCATAAATAATATTGTTATATGCGGTCAGTGCGCTGCCGGCTTTGACTTTTTTCTTGGTGACACTGCCATTAGATCTCAGGCTGTACGGTATTGTACACCTTGGAGCCCATGTATTTTCAGTTATATTATACGCATAGAAGTTTTTTGTATTACCGCCCTGCAAGGCAAAAAGCGTATCACTAACTATCGTCAACGCTCCGCCAGCTTTAACTCCCCTACCGGATATAAGCTGTAGACTTGACAATGTATCCCAACCCGGTATGATTACTCGGATTGTAACAAAACTCATATTATTTGATACCACAATATCATTGTTCAGTTGAGTACTGCAGCGTAATTGATAATCACCCCGCGATAAACCAACAACCATACTATCAAATGTCCACTCTAGCGAATCACCGGAATTTAGTGTTACATTTGTGGTATTAGTCAGCGAAGTGCCATTAATAAATATTGTCACTGGTACACCAACTTCATTGGTTGAGCCATAATTGTGAATCCATGCTTTTGGTGCAATCGTAGTGCCAGAATCGATAATCGTCGGCGCAGTAACCGAACTTATTCCAAAATCAGGCACGATGATTGAGAATGAACCTTGAAGTGTATCATTACCATAGGCTAAATCCGTATTTAATTCGGTGGAGCATTTTGTTGCATAATAACCCCGTGGCCCTGTGGTCCAGGCGTCGTCAAAGGTGACATCTTCCTCTTCATCAGGGGGAAGCACACTGACTTCTTTGGTTGTTGACCATGAACCAACCCTAAACGTAACATTAAAAGTTTCATCTTGCGTTCCGAAATTTTTGACTCTCACCATAGGTGTAATCGTTGCGGTCGAATCACACGCTCCAGTTGGTTGAATAATCTCGACCATTCCGACATTATGCACTATTACATTAAATGCACCGCCTGTTGTATCGTTTGAATGAACCATATCGGCTGCAAGATAAGTTGAACATCGGGTTACATAACTGCCTCTTGGTCCTACGGTCCATGGATTAAAATCAATCGTAAGCGAATCACCGGCGGTGACTGTCACTAACGTATCATCAAACCAGGTTGCTATTATAAATCTTACATTAAAACTCTCGCTTTCAGTACCAAAATTCTTAACTTTGACTCTTGGTATGATTGTTGCAGTTGAATCGATATCACCATTCGGCTGAATAATCTGCTTTGCCCCAACATCATGCACAACAATTCTGAATGAACCGCACAGCGTATCATTGGCACGAACCATATCGTTAACTAATCCGGTCGAACATCTGGTTGTATAATTACCCCGTGTTACGGTCCAGGGTCTAAAATCAATCGAGAGCGACTCACCGGAAGCAATCGTCACCACTGAATCATCAAACCAGGTTGTCATCCCCCCTAAAATTGTGAACCGTACATTGAAGGTTTCGGTCTGGGTGCCAAAGTTCTTTACCAGAGCCATCGGTACGACCGTTCCTACCGTCGAATCAATATTACCGGCAGGCTGGATGATATGAGTCGTTCCGACATTACGTACAATTATGGTAAAGGAACCAGCAAGCGTATCATTGGCATAAACCTCGTCCGAAGCGAGATATGTAGAGCATCTTGTTGTATAATTACCTCTCTTACCGACGGTCCAGGCAGCAAAATCAATCCTGCGTATTGAATCCGGGGGAAGACCTGTAACGGTTTGCGTATTTGAATACGCATTGCCACCGATACTATCAATTTTAAATAATATACTAAAAGTCTCTGTTTCCGAGCCAGAGTTTTTGACCCATGCTCTCGGAATAATTGTTGCCGTTGAATCAACACTATTACCGCGTGGTTGAACAATCGAATCGACACCGACATTCTTGACAACGCGATATTTAATTGTCGCAAAATCCAGATTTGTTCCTACACCGTAACTGCCGCCCGTGACATAGGTATTACCCGACTTATCGATCGCAACCGCATAAGATTTGTCTTCATCCGCAGCTAATGTGTTGGAATATCTCGCAATCCAATATCGGTAACCAGTGGCTGCAGCATATTTAATCGTCGCATAATCAAACCCAGTCGTAGAACCAGTGCTAAAACCAGTAACGTATACGAAATTTCCGTTAAGTACTAATGCGGTTGCTCGGTCTTCAAGACTACTCGGACCATTATATCGTGATGTCCATAGTGAAGTACCGCTGGGATTATATTTGATTGTCGCGTAATCGAATGTGCCGCTGGAACCGGTGCTGGCACCGGTAACAAATACATCTCCGATACTATCAACTGCGATTGCTGATGCCTCATCAGGATTACTGCCCGAACCGTTATAAGATGCAAACCATTGTTGAGTACCGGATGAGCTATACTTAATTGTATAATAATTTGCGGTTGCTACTCCTGTAACATACACATTGCCAGATAAATCGACTGTAATCGCATTGGCAATATCGGTACTGCCACCGTCGTATCGTCTTACCCACGCGGTATCACCGATTGGCAAATATTTAATTGTCGCATAATCATCGGATGAACCAAAACTCCTGCCTGTAACATATATATTACCAGACGTATCAACTACAATCGCTTTTGCTTCATCCGAACCAGTTCCAACACCATTATATCTTTTTGTCCATACCCAATTACCGTCAATGTCATATTTCACTGTCGCGTAATCATACGACGATGATGCTGAATAACTCATGCCCGTTACATAAACATTACCTTGTTTGTCCACCGCAATCGCATTAGCACGGTCATCGCTGCTTCCTGAATTATTATATAACATACTCCACATAAGATTTCCGGAAGAATCATATTTAATCGTATAGTAATTGTAACCAGTTCCGGTACCGCCATAACTTGTGCCAGTAACATAGACGTTACATGAATCATCAAGTGCTATTGCCTGGGCAAAATCATAACCATCGGCCGCCCCATTATATCTCATCTTCCAAACTAGATTCCCTAAACTATCGTACTTTATCGTCAAGTAATCAAATGTGGGGATGATACTTGTTGTATTTTTACTGCCGCCCGTTACATAGACATTTTTAAGCCGGTCAATCGCAATTGCCCGGGCGTAATCGGTATCGTTTAATGTCGAATTATTATATCTTCTGACCCATAAAGTATCGGTGCCCGCATAAATTGAACTTGCGAGCAATAAAAACAAGAACACTAATAATAACTTATAATTTTTCATATTGGACTCCTATTTTGGCAGGTTTTGAATTATTTATTTTATAATACATAAACAACACCAATTTTTATAACACAAGTAAATATTTAATCTGGGATTAATTAATAAAATCCCGCCCCAATTATTTACACTAATTAGCTATTTACGTCTAATTATTATAACAATTGATTTTACAATTAACCCTTTATTGCGTCAAGAAAATAATGCTGAAAATAATTTATTTTAGCGGTATTTAACCTAATAATAGAAAAACACTTACAATTTCGCTGTCCTGAGAATTAACTGGCACATCATTTTTATCGCTAAGGGGTAATGAGAAATATCATCTACGCTAGCCATTTATCTAATATACAGGTGCTAAAAATTAATTCTAAAATGTAAACTGTATCGCATATAAAAAATATGCCATTTTTTTCTCTAACATTCTCGGTTCCATATTCTTAATTTAAAATTCCCTTAACCAGGGGGTATAATCCCCTACTCTGAGTATAGCATCTTATAGGAAAGCGATTAAATATGCGTTTTAACGATTAATCTAGCTATCTGTCTCGCCGTCTAATTGAATATATAATAAGGAAGAAATATATCTATCTATCACAAATTTTTAATCTCTATCATTCGATAAGTATATCACTAATTATTTCGGCAAGTATCGCAGATGGTAATTACCGACATTAAATAGTAAGTCTATCCGAAGGTTAATTAAGGAATAATCCAAACCACTCGGAATAATATGTAATTAAATTGTAATAGTATCTTGACTATCTTATATATTCAGAATAGAATTGCTGAATGGCACGACAAATCTCAAAACTGAGAATTTTATCTCTCATTTCTTGTATCTTATTTCTTTTTGCCTGCGCCAAAAAAATGTTGCCGCCCAGTCCTGACCGATTTCCGCCCCATTTATCTGAAATCAATCCAATCAACCGTATCAAGATTGATTTAGTATTTGATGAAGATATTAATTTGTCTAAAATTACTAATCAGAGTTTTACCATTAATTCATATAATGGTGAAACCCTTAAAATAAGAACGGTCAGCCGCGGTTCAAATTCGCAGACCATCTCATTATTTACCGAGCCCAGCAAATCTGAAGTTTATTATCTGAGCGGAACATTTGAAGATAAGAGCAATAACCCATCATCGGTCAGTAATAAGAAGTTTCATGCCAGCACTTATATGGATACAATCAAACCCAAAATCAATTCGGTATCACCCGCAATCAATACAACTAAAAAATACAAGAGAATTTTTTTTGATTTCAGTTTCTCAAAACCGATGGATACGACATCCGGTATAAATTTCTTAATTCTGCCTTTGGACAAGACGAAAATCACCTGGTCGTGGTCATTTGACTGGCAGAACCTGACATTTACTTATCCCGACTC
>CAIPLT010000005.1 GCA_903865935.1 Caldifarciminota bacterium | reverse complement strand
TCGCTACACTGTACCAGTAGCCGGTAAAGTTTCGGTTAAACTTTACAATGCGATGGGTAATGTAGTCGAGACCGTAACCAATGAATATCTCAATGCGGGTAATTACACGATCAGACTCTCGGCTAACACATTAGCCAAGGGTGTCTACTTCCTGAAATACTCAGACGCGACAAACTCCAGTGAGCTAAAGCTCATTGTCCAATAATAAAACTAAATCCCGCACCTATTCCTAGGAGCGAGGACAAACAAAGGGTGGGAGCAATCCCACCCTTTTTATTTTAAACCACATCAACCACAGATAAAACAAAGAATACAAAATATTGAATGTTGGATATAAAATGGAATGATGAATTCTGAATTCCAATTCAGTATACCAGATTCCCAATTCATAATCCTAAGTAAAGAAAGTAGAGTAAATCCTTAAGTCTGTAAAAGAATCAACAAGGTTAAGCCTTGCCCTACATATCAATCTGTAATATCTATCCGATAAATTGTTTCAGCGTATTTTATCTTATTGTAATATTGAGTGATATATGTATTGTCTGTTAATAAATAGAGGCAATTTTTCCTTGACATATACAATGCGGCGGATAAAATTATATTGTAGGCTGTTTTGGGGACAATGGATTTGTGAAAGAGAGTAATATAATATAATTAATGAAGAGAATATTATCGTTTATTTTTATAATATTGGTTAATCTCGGTTTTGCTCAAGTTGGAGCAAAATATCTGATTATTACCCATGATAATTTTTCCGGTGCAATTCAACCTTTGGCGCAGTGGAAACAGAAGAAAGGGTTGCAGACCAAGGTCGTAAAACTGTCAGATATCGGAGCAACACCGGAATCGCTTGCCCGTATTAAAAACTATATTGTTAACGCATATAATACCTGGAATCCGAGGCCGGAATATATTCTATTGGTTGGCAGCGGTAATTATCTGCGCGCGGACAATAATATGTATGATGATTACTACGCCAATATATCAGGAAATTATTTGATGGAATTACCGATTGGCCGAATGCCGTGCAGCACCGCAACCCAATGCAGTGTGATGGTAACAAAAACATTATCTTATGAACAGACTCCATATCTTGTCGATACGCTCTGGTATAAAAAAGGAACTGGAATCATCCGGGAAGACGGCACTCCGGCACCGGATACAGTGTATTGGAATAATATGCGTTATATCTGGGGATTCTGGCAGAATTTCGGATATACCAGAATTGATTCATTCTCACGGCTTGCCAATGACTCGGCACGGCATGTTGAAGCGGCGATAACCGATGGCAGGGCATTTGTGGTCTTTCGCGGTCAGGGGGTTGTAAACTGGTGGGCACCGTTTGCGGTTGACCCAAGCCGGATGAACAATGGTTTTAAACTGCCGATTGTTGTTTCCGGCACCTGCGCAACCATCAGTCTCAGTCCGGGACCATCGTATCTCGGAGAGAATTTTGTCCGAACCGGCAGTGTATCAAACCTCAAAGGCGCGGTGGCATTTTTAGGTACGACCAATGCAACTTCTGGTCCGGGCATTGCCGAAATGCGGGGAATAGTTACAACTAACTTTTTCAAAACAGTTTTTACCGATAATATTTACAAGCTCGGTGATGCGATGAAACGGGCAAAGTTTTTTATCGACTCGATTCATCCCGCATATTATACGAGCACATTCTATCGGGAATGGAATCTTTTGGGCGACCCGGAGCTGAATGTATATACCCGCGTTCCGAAAACAATCAGTGTTGTTTATGATACGGTTGTTCCGCTTAATGCAACCAATATTACAGTTACGGTAACCAGCAATGGAACGCCCGTTGCTAATGCGCTGGTGTGCCTGGCAAGGGATACAATATTTTATCAGACCGGCACGACCGGTTCAAACGGGGTAAAATCATTTACCGTCACTCTGCCGGGAACCGGTATAATCACGGTGACTGTCACCGGACAAAATTTAAAGCCGTTTGAAGGAACGATAAGAGTAAGAACAGCAGGAGTTGAAGAAACCGGCAATCCGCTATCCGCTGACCGCATGCCGCATAAAATTATTCCTAATCCGTGCCATAATTTCGCAGAAATCTCTTTAACCAATCCCAATTCCCAAACCCTCAATCCCCAAATACTGATTTACGATATTCAAGGCAGGAAAGTAGATTCAAAGATTCTAAGATTACAAGATTCTAAGATAAGAGTTGATTTAAGAGATATACCAAACGGTGTTTATATGGTATTTAATAAGAATGAAATTTTAGGGAAGATAGTGAAACAATGACATTAAGTCAAAATTCAAAGGTGACAGAATGTGTTATTGCGAGCGTAAGCGTGGCAATCTCCAGTTATAGAAATTTTCACAGTTGGAGATTGCTTCGGGGTTGCTTTCGCAACACCCTCGCAAAGACAAGTAGTGATAGTTCTGAATTAAATTTATGATTATATTTTTTATTAATGTAGGAGTGAGTGAATGAACATAAAAAAGGTTTTATTATTATCTTTAACTGTAATTGGTTTAAGTTTCGGCTTGGGTGCGAAATATCTGGTTATCGTACCGGACAGCAATTATTATTATGCAGTCCGACCCTTAGCACAATGGAAACATAAGAAAGGTGTGCCGACAAAAATAACGACACTTGGTGAGATTGGTGCAACCGCGGATTCGATGGCACGAATAAAAAGATACATTATTAATGCGTATAATACCTGGAGTCCAAGACCAGAATATATACTAATTGCAGGCAGTAGCAGTTTAATTCATAGCAATAGTAACGATGCATATGATGATTTTTATTCAGATATGGATTTTGTTGGATCTGACACTATGGAGATAGCGGTCGGAAGATTTGCAGCCAACACCGTACTTCAATGCAGCACGATGGTTGCTAAAACACTTTATTATGAACGAACACCATATATGACTGACCAGACCTGGTTCTTAAAAGGAACCGGATTAGTCGCTGAAGATCACGGCTATTATCCACCTCAAGGTAGCGATACAGTTTATTGGAATGATGTGAGATATAGTTACGATTTATGGAAAAATGCCGGATATACACAAATAGATTCATTTTCGAGACAGCTTGGGAATAACGGTGCGAATGTCGTCAGCGCAATAAATGATGGCAGAGCATATTTAATATACCGAGGTCAGTGTACGTCAACTTGGGGAAATTATGGTGGGGATCCATTTACTGTAAACCCAAATACTTGTACAAATGATCAAAAATTACCAGTAGTTATTTCGCCAAGTTGTCAAACCATGTCACTTGGTTCAAATAGTTATCAAGGGAATATGTTTCTGAATGCAGGCACACCTCAAAACCCGAAAGGTGCGGTAGGTTATTGCGGAACGACAAATGTTTCAAGCGGATACGGACTTGCAAGAACTCGTGGTATGGTTGGGCAAGGGATTTATAAGGCAATATTTAAAGAAGGATTATATCGTTTAGGGGATGCATTAAAACGAGGTAAATTTTTCCTTGATTCAATACATCCACTTGTAGATTATTATACTGGGGTATATGTTTGGAATTCTGCTCGATACCATGAATGGAATTTGCTTGGCGACCCAGAACTTAATTGTTGGACTGCAATACCATCGCAGTTAACTGTTACACATGACACATTGATTTATGCTGGTAGTCAAGTTGATACGGTAACTGTTAAAAGAGGTACGAGTCCATTAGCAGGTGCGTTAGTCTGTGAAATGCAGGATACAACAGTTTATCAGTACGGTTATACGAACAGTTCTGGACAGGTTTATTTCTCGATTA
Source organism: Caldifarciminota bacterium (assembly GCA_903865935.1). Lineage (GTDB taxonomy): Bacteria > Hydrothermota > Tepidihabitantia > Tepidihabitantales > CAIPLT01 > CAIPLT01. The sequence continues at coordinate 545 of CAIPLT010000005.1, read as the reverse complement.
CACCGTATGCTGGCACAATGTCGGTGACCGTAACCGCGCATAACTATATTCCTTACGAAAAGAATGTTATAGTTCAACCCGGCGGTCTTGCTCACGATGTGAGTGTTGCTGCAATCTATGAACCAACTGGCTCGATTTCTGCTGGAGCGAGTGTTTATCCTAAAGTCAGAGTCAAGAATTATGGTTCCAATACTGAAACATTTCCGGTAACTTTTAAGATTGGTTCAGTCTATACGCACACTGATACCATAACTTCTTTAGCCGCGGGTGATACCTACAGAATAACATATCCGCTCTGGACCGCGGTTCAGGGCAGTTATCAAATTAAAGGTTATACAAGTTTGACCACCGACCAGTGGAGAAGAAATGATACTGCGTTCGGTTCAATTAGTGTTCTTTTGTCACACGACGTAGGTGTTACTGCAATCCTTGCACCAAGAGATACAGTTTCCCAGGGACAATCAATTACACCAAAGGCGATAATCAAAAACTATGGTGCTTCAGCCGAGACATTTTCTGCCACGTTTAATATTGGAACTGGATAT
>CAIPLT010000004.1 GCA_903865935.1 Caldifarciminota bacterium | reverse complement strand
TATACGGTAGTAGATACATTTTCTCGCTTGCGCGGTCAAAGTAGTTCTAATGTTATGAGTGCAATAAATGACGGTAGAATTTATACTGTGTATCGTGGTGAAGCAGTCAGTAACTGGTGGAGTCCGTTTGCGATAACACCAGAAAATCTTAGTAATGGTTACAAGACACCGATCGTCGTATCGAGTACCTGCCAGACACTGTCATTATCCGATAATGGATATCTAGGAAACCTCTTTTTGAATGCTGGTTCAGTATCAACTCCCAAAGGTGCAGTTGCTTTTTTTGGCACAACTCTTGCTCTCTCTGGTTCTAATCTCGCCCTAAATCGCGGCACGGTTGCCAAAGGATTTTTTAAGGCATTTGGTGAGTTGAGAATCTGGGTATTGGGTGATGCAGCAAAATATGGAAAATTTTATCTTGACTCAATTCAACCGCCAAATTATACAACCGACCGATATAAAGAATGGGAACTTTTTGGCGACCCGGAAATGCATATTTGGACCGCAAGTCCCAAGCGGATAGTTGTGACCCATGATACGGTTATTCCAGCAATAAATCAAAATTTTGTTGTGCACGTCACGTGCAATGGAGCAATTTTATCCGGAGCTTGGGTATGCATAATGATGGATTCAACAATTTATCAAACCACTACCACGAATACATCCGGTAATGCGACATTTACTATATTTCCACCAGCTACGGGTTCGATGACCGTAACCGTAACGGCTCAAAACTGTGTACCGTACGAAGGTGTTGTAAGATTTAGACCCGGTTCACTTGACCATGATGTCGGTGTACTTAACATCATCGAACCGCAAGGTAATATTGCTTCAGGTAGTAATATAACTCCTCAAGTTACAATTAAAAACTTTGGTAATGATGCTGATTCTTTTTCAGTTAGTTTAAGAATTGGTTCGGTTTATCTACAGACAGTAAGTTCGGGAATGCTTGTACCAAATGATACAGAAAGATTACAATTTCCAAACTGGACTGCGCTACCCGGTCAATATACAGTTTCAGCGTTTACTACTTTGTATGACGACCAATGGCATGGTAATGATTCATTATTTACGACAATTAATGTCGTACCAGCTCAAGATGTTGGAATTGATGCAATTTTAGGTCCGGATACGCTGCAACCACTGAATGTATTGATAATTCCAAAGGCGAGAATTAAGAACTATGGCAGCGCAACACAATCAGGTTTCACTGCAGTATGTTCGATTGTCGGAGCAAACGGGGTTGTAAGATATATTAATACTCAGACAGTTGGTACAATCGCTCCAGGTGAAACAACTCAAATGAGTTTTAGCAGTTGGACACCAACTATCGCCGAGCAGTGCACAGTAAAAATCAGAACAGATTTAACTGGTGATTTAATACCGGATAATGATAGTAAAACAAAATTATGTCGTATTTCGATGGTCTTTGTCTCCGAAGGTTTTAATAGTTCATTTCCACCGACTGGTTGGCAAGATATCGCTGTAAGCGGCAGTTATACCTGGGAGAGCCAAAGTTCTAATACTAACCCGGACTGCACACCATTTGAAGGATCGTCGATGGCGAGTTATGAATCATATTCAGCTCCGACTGGAAGTATGTCACGATTAATTTCTCCACCAATAATTTTAGGAGCGTCTCCAGTTCGTTGTTCATTAAAGTTCTATATGTATCATGATGATGGATACCCGCCAGGGGGTGGATATGGTCCGGATAGTGTCAAGGTTGAGGTTTCTACGAACGGTACAACGTTTAACCGAATCAGTGCGTTCAGACGTTATGAACCAGCTAATGGATGGGTAGAACATACTGTTTATCTCGGCAGTTATACTAGCACACTTTATTTCAGCTTTTTAGCATTTTCCGAGTATGGCAACAATATGAATATTGATTTCGTTCGTCTCTTAACACCTGCTGCAATTACTGAAGAAGATATTAAGTCATCGACCAGTCTGCCATTTGTTACAGTTCTGTATGCGCCTAAACCTAATCCGGCATTTAATGGATTGACACAGATTTCATTTACTCTGGCAGAACCAACCAATACAACATTAAAAATATATGACGCATCTGGTAAACATATCAAAACATTGGTAAATTCACATTTGGAACGCGGTATTTATACATACGCATGGAATGGAAAAGATGCGACGAACCACAATGTCGCAAAAGGCGTTTATTTTTATACCCTTGAAACATCAAAGCAGAATTTTACCAAAAAGATGGTATTTGTTCGTTAACACAATATCAAAACTGATGTTTAGGGCTGAGCATATACTCAGCCCTAATTTTTTAACGAGTATATTATGAGCTTGACAAAGCAAAATTAATGCAAGATAATAATTTACTGTATTAGAAATGAAAAAAATCTACATTTTATTTATATTATTAAGCGGTCTTGCATTTGGTGAGCAGGGGGCAAAATATCTAATTATCACCAACGATATGTTTTATAATGAAGTGCAACCTTTAGCTAATTGGAAAACGAAAAAAGGTATCCCAGCAAAGGTAGTTCCATTATCGGTGACTGGGAACAATCCAGTACAGATAAAAACATACATCCAAAATGCTTATAATACATGGAACCCAAGACCCGAATATGTTTTGTTGGTTGGTTCTGGTGTTCGATTACCAGCAATAAATAATTCAGATGATTATTATGTGGATTTGGCGGGTGTGGGAAATCCGTTGATTGAACTATCAGTCGGACGATTTCCTTGTATGTATTTACGGCAATGCAGCACGATGGTAGCGAAAACATTAAGTTATGAACATACGCCTTATATGTCTGATACAATCTGGTATCGAAAAGGCACAACGATTGTTGATGAGGACCCAGAAGCAGAGAGTGTCTACTGGACAGATGTTCGTTATATTCACTCATTGTGGCGCTCGGATAATTATCTGCATATCGATTCTTTTTCTTATGTTCGAGGTAATACTACGGCAGATGTGGTGAATGCAGTAAATGATGGACGAGCCTTTTTAGCAGAACGCGGCGAGGCAACAGTTAACTGGTGGCATTTTGAATTTTATCCGCAATACACCAATAATGGTTATAAGCTACCGATAGTTGTTTCCGCTACCTGTGCGACTCTTTCTTTGTCCGATACTAGCTATTTAGGCGACCAGTTTTTAATTGCCGGCAGACCAAATAATCCAAAAGGTGCGGTGGGCTTTTTTGGTACAACAATCGCGACGAGCGGTCCGGGTCTGGGACGACTGCGCGGAACGGTTGCACAAGGGTTTTTCCGTTCAGTATTTCAGGATGGCGTTTATAAACTTGGTGATGCAGCAAAACGGGCAAAGTTTATATTAGATTCAATAAGACCGCCAAACTATGTTGACGCGCGCTATCACGAATGGAATCTTTTGGGTGACCCAGAACTGAATATGTATACCGGTGTTCCGAAACCGCTAACGGTTATTCATGATACGATAATACAAACCGGACCACAGACATATTCAGTATTAGTATTTCAGTCGGGAAATCCGGTAGCAAATGCTTTGGTCTGCGCGATGATGGACAGTACGATTTATCAATATGGCTATACGAACAGCGCGGGATTGGTGTCTTTCACAATTTATTCACCATCACAAGGGGTAATGTCAGTAACGGTCACGGCAAGAAACTGCCTGCCTTATGAAAAGAATGTCAATATTTTACCGGGCGGAAATGTCCACGACGTATCACCGGTTTCAATTGTATCGCCAACATATCAGGTGATTGCCGGCAGCCAGATTATTCCAAAAGTTCTGGTCAGAAATTGGGGTGGCTATACGGACACTTTCAGTGTGGCGTTTAAAATAAACAATATATATCAAAATACCATTTCTTCCGTCGTGCTGGGTGCAAATGATACGGCAACAATTTCATTTCCGGTTTGGAATGCTATCGTCGGTAGTTATTCAGCAACTGCTTATACGACTTTAGCAGACGACCAATGGCATGCAAATGACACAACGCGTTTGTCATTCAATGTCATTACACCTAATGATGTCGGAGTAGAAATGATTTTGAATCCGGACACAATCCATTCGCTAAATCGGGTGACCATACCGAAAGTAAAAATAATGAATTATGGCATGTTGGCGCAGACCAATTTTGCGGTCGTCTGTTCCATATTTGGTCATAACAATATATTACGCTATTCGGATACAAAAATAACATCGGTTGAAGCCGGGTATGATACAATTGTATTATTTGCCGCTTGGACGCCGAATGCGATTGAAACATGTCTAGTAAGAATCTCAACTGCGCTGGCTGGTGACGAAAATATGAATAACAATACCATTACCAGATTGACGGTCATCAATAGTAATTATATTGATAATTTTGAAGAAAGTGATGGCGGATATCATCCAAATCCGATAATTAACGGCTGGAAGTGGGGAGTGCCAAATGCTGGTCCTTTTATGTCACATTCTGGAACTAAATGCTGGGCGACCGGGCTTGATGCTTATTATTCGATTAATGCCAACTGGCGATTAATCAGTCCGGCCTTCACTGCCAATACTGACAATCCGGTCTTGAAATTCTGGCACTGGTATGACATGGATGAATATTATGACGGCGGTAATGTTAAGATATCTTTGGATAGCGGTGCATCGTGGATTTTGCTTCACCCGCAGGTCGGTTATCCAGCTTTTGTGTTTTATACAAATCAGGGCATTCCTAATGAATCCTGTTATACCGGTATGCATGACTGGGATGAAGCGACTTTCACTTTACCGGTTTTGTCTGGACAGCGATTTCTAATCTGCTGGCATTTTGGCAGCAGTCAATATAATCCCGGACCAGGTTGGTATATTGACGATATTACTGGTATCGGTATCACTGTTCAAAGTCCAATGGTTAATGATGTTGGTATAGATTCAATAATGTATCCACCGCTATATGCTTCTTTGAACGTGTATCTGCAACCGCAGGCCCTGGTAAAAAATTTCGGGATTTTACCACAGAATAATTTTCCGGTGGTCTGCTCAATTGTAAACAACAGCGGGATTTTAAGATACACTGACACAAAAAATATAACACTGGCGACGAGCCGGGATACGATAATTTATTTTGCGTCATGGCAGCCGATGCAAACTGAACAATGTGCGGTGAAAATGAGAACCGGGCTGGTCGGTGACGAGAACCAGTCGAATGATAACAAAATCAGTTTTTGCGAAGTGCGATGGGTATTGTTCGATGAGGGTTTTGAAGAGCCGTATTTCCCGCCCACTGGCTGGGTGACTTATAATAATGACGGCGGTACAAAATGCTGGGTGCGCGGAACAGTTTCTCCGTATACGGGTGTTGCATCGGCAGAAAGCCAATTTGAAAGCTCGACTTTGCGAAATGACGATTGGCTGGTAACTCCTTCAATAAATATTCCAACTTCAGCCGCGGAACTTCGGTATTGGTTTCGTTCTCATAATACAGTGAATTTTGAAAGCCTGGAGGTGAGACTGTCAACTACGGGCAATGCAATGAGTGACTTTAATACAATTTTAGGTAGTCATCACTTTAATAACACAAATTATCTCGAGAATGTTATTCCGTTGAACAGTTATGCCGGACAAGATATTTATTTGGCATTTATTAATAAGGGACTATACCAGCGCAAAATATATATTGATGATGTGATGGTAAAAGCATTTACAATGAGTATTGAGGAACAAAAGCCGAATAACCAGATTTTAACTACGACGCTTTATTCGGTTAAACCCAATCCAATAAGCAATAGATTTACGACAATTTCGTTCAGCCTGGCAGAGCCATTAAAAGTAAGTCTGAAAATCTATGACGCATCAGGCAGGATAGTAAAAACTCTGGTAAACAAACCATTGGGGAGAGGTATGTATAATTTTGTCTGGAATGGAAAAACCGACCAGTCAAAACCAGTCGCACAAGGGGTCTATTTTTATACGCTCGATATACCCAGACAGAGATTCAGCAGGAAACTGATTTTCACGCAGTAAATAAACCAATTTAATTATTTGACATTTGCAGGTTTTTTACTAATATACAGAATGTATTGATTAAAACCGGAGGCAAAATGAAATGTTTTAGATTGTTTTGGATAATTGTATTGTTAGTTATCACAAACTCAGAAGCTCAGTATTTGGAACATACGATTAATGTACCAGACGGTACGCTCAGCGGTGTTTTTGAACCGACCGTATTCTGCTATAATGCTACTAATAATACAATTTATGTGGCGGGAAAATATGGTCCTTATGTATTGGCGATCAATGGTGCCACTGACCAGAAAATTGCCAAAATTCCGCTATCCCATCAGGTAATCTATGCGTTATGCTGGAATTCAGTTAATAATAAGGTTTATGCAGCGAGCGAAATCGATAATAAACTTATCATTATTAACGGCGTTACCAATCAAGTAATTACGACAATAAATGTCGGTAGCTATCCCGATGCATTAATTTACAACCCGACTAATAATAAGATTTACTGTGGTAATTCAGGAAGTGGCAATGTCAGCGTAATTGATGGCGCTACCAATGCGAATATCACTACGATTACAGTTAATGGCATAGCAAACCTGGCATATAATTCGACTAATAACAAAGTGTATGCTACCGGCAATAATGTAGTAAAAATTATTGATGGCGCAACCAATAATGTAGTGGCAACGATAAACCGACCGACTAATATAAATGCAATTATCTACAACTCGATTAATAACAAAGTATATTGTCTTGGATTTCCAAGCGAATACGCCCAGATTAGTGTTATTGACGGGGCGAGCAATTCATTAACCGATTCGTTCTACATACATACCTATGGCCAAAATACGTATGGTTTTGGATTTAATTCCACGGCTAATAAACTTTATTGTGGAGTAGATTTATCCACTTTGCACGATTCAGTCATAGTCATTGACTGTTCAAATGATTCTTTAACAATAGTTGGAGTCGGTGATGACCCGTATACATTTGCTTATAATCCTTTCAATGTTAGGATGTATGTTGCCAACAAGTATAGTAGTAATGTCACGGTCATTGATGGTTTGACGAATGCGGTATTGGATACGATTCCAGTTGGGAGCGAACCTTCGGCTTTGTTATATAATGCTACCAATAACAAGATTTACTGTGCTAATAATAACATTTTAAGTAATAGTGTAGATGTAATTAATGGCGCGACCAATTCAGTAATAACCACGCTTAATTTAGGAACCACACCAGCGGCATTTGCTTATAACCCAACCAATAATAAAATATACTGTGCGGGCTGGAGTTATGGTCCGGGTTGGGTTGATATAATCAATGCGACCAATGATTCGATACTTGCCATGCCAATAACCGGTTCAAATCCGGTTGCAATAGCATATAATTCGTTTCAAAATAAGATATACTGCGCCAATCAATACAGTAATAATGTTACAGTCATTGATGGTGTCACCAATTCGATAATCAGTATGATAAATGTCGGCGGGCAACCAGTTGATATAATTTATAACCCAACGAACAATAAGATTTACACTGCCAACTATGGAACTAATAATGTGTCGGTTATTGATTGCGGAATAGATTCGGTTATTGCAACCTGTCCTTGCGGGACATATCCCTGGGGTTTAGCGTATAATTCAATAAATAATAAAGCGTATTGTATCAACGTCGCCGCCAATAGTGTGACGGTTATACATGGCGCAACCGATTCATCATTTGTCATACCAGTTGGATACAGTCCAAGAATGGAAATTTATAATTCAATAAATAATGAACTTTATGTTGTCAATTCGTATGGCGCTAGTATATCCGTAGTCGATGGCGCAGCGGATTCAGTAATTGCGACCATTCCAGTAACAGGTAACCCTTTTATGTTAGGAGATAATCCGACCAACAACAAAATATACTGCGCGAATGGAAGCACGACAACCGTAATTAATTGTGCAACTAATACGGTTTCCGCAACTTTATCAGTACCGGCTTATTCTTATGTTCATGACCCAATAAATAATAAGATGTACTGCTGTTGTACTGATAATAATGTTCGGGTATTAAATGGTGTAACCAATGCGGTGGTGGCAACTATTGCGGTTGAAGAAGAACCGCGGGTGATGATTCACAATCCAGTCCAAAACCGCGTTTATGTTGCGAATTACTGGGCTTCGAGTATATCGGTGCTTAGAGATGCGATGGCGATCGAAGAAGATACAAAGCTTGATTCTAATATTTTGACATTTGATTTATATCCCAATCCAGTAACAAATGGCTTAGCTCAAATTTCTTTTACCCTTGCCGTGCCATCACAAGTTTCAATGAAAATCTACAATATATCTGGAAGATTAGTTAGGACATTGTTTGATGAAAATAAAAACTCAGGATTTTACAATATCAGTTGGAATCGTCGAGATGACTCGGGTAGAATTGTACCAAAAGGAGTTTATTTTTATACTCTGGAAACACCAAAAAATAAATTTGTAAGAAAATTGGTCGTTATAAGATAACCAAAAATAACCACAGAAAACACAGAGGATTTCTTTAGAATAAAATAAGGATTTCTCCGTGTTTCTCATATTTTTATCTCCGCAGTCTCTGTGGTTAATTCCTTTATATTAATCTTGACGCGACAGATAGTTTGATAGATAATTTATATAATGTTATTTTATAGGGGATTGATTTGAAAAAAATAAATATATTAATACTTTTTTTATTATTGAGTAATCTTTGTATTGCTCTGAACGGGGCAAAATATCTTATTATCGCACCGGACAGCACTTACTATTATGCAGTCCGACCATTAGCCCAATGGAAGCAAAAGAAAGGCATGCCAACTAAAATAGTGACACTTGGTGAAATCGGCGTAACCGGTACAAATATCTCGGGAATTAAGAGTTATATTGTTAATGCCTGTACAAGTCATTTATGGAACTCACATCCGGAGTTTGTTCTGCTAGTAGGCAGTACAAGTTATATATCAAGTAATGGAAGTAATTCTTATGATGACTATTATGCCGATATAAATGGTGACGACAAAATGGAAATAGCGGTTGGCCGGATTCCGGCGGCTAGTGTTTTAACATGTAGTACCGCAGTAGCAAAAATACTTTATTATGAGAGAACTCCTTATGTTACCGACCCCAACTGGTTTACAAAAGGTCTGGGTATGGTTAATGAAGATGGCGCTTCTCAGCCCGATACCGTTTACTGGAATGATGTCCGCTTTATTTATGGACTTTGGAGAAATTATGGTGGTTATACTCACATCGATTCTTTTTCGAGGTTGCGTGGTAATACTGCCACTGATGTATATAATGCAATTAATGACGGAAGAGCTTATATTATCTATCGAGGTGAAGCCGTACAACACTGGGGAACATTGTCAGGCGACCCATTTACAATTGTCCCTAATAATTGCACTAATGGTCAAAAACTACCAGTTGTGATTTCCGCTACATGTCAAACATTATCGCTCAGTTCTGAGAACTACCAGTGCGATGAATTCTTATTTGCCGGGTCTCGCCAGAACCCAAAAGGCGGAGCAAGTGCCTGCGGAACAACGGTTGTCGCTTCCGGTTCAGGTCTGGGGCGATGTCGCGGTTTAGTCGGAGACGGAATTTATCAGGCAATTTTCAGAGAAAATATTTATCAGTTGGGAAATGCATTAAAGCGGGGAAAGTTTTTTGCTGATTCGGTTCATCCGACTAATTGGAACAGTACTCGTTACCATGAATGGAATATGGTCGGTGACCCAGAGTTAAATTGTTGGACAACGACTCCGGTGCAATTGACCGTAACTCACGATACTTTAATTTATACCGGTGGCCAGACTTATACGGTAACCGTGACAAAAAATACATCACCATTAGCCGGCGCTTTGGTCTGTGTGATGATGGATACGACAGTTTATCAATACAATACGACCAATAGTTCTGGCCAGGTTTCTTTTTCGATTACACCACCAATGGGAACGATGTCGGTTACGGTAACCGCACATAATTATATTCCTTATGAAAAGAATGTTATAGTTCAACCCGGCGGTCTTGCACACGATGTTAGTGTCGCTGCAATCTATGAGCCGATTGGTATTATAGCGTTGGGAACCAGCGTTTATCCCAAAGCGAAAGTCAAGAATTATGGCTCTAATACCGAAACCTTTCCAGTCACTTTTAGTATTGGTTCAGTTTATACCCAAACTGTTACCGTAAATTCTTTAGCCGCGGGCGATACCTACAGAATCACATTTCCGCTCTGGACATCGGTTCAAGGTAGTTATCAGACTAAGGCTTATACAAGTCTGACTAGCGACCAATGGCGTGGTAATGATACTGCGTATAGTACGATTAGCGTGGTAGTTCCGAATGATGTCGGTGTTGATGCAATATTGAAACCAGACAGTTCACTGTCAACCAATACCGTGGTAATACCACAGGCAAGAATCAAGAATTTTGGCAGTTCGACTCAGTATAGTTTTCCGGTAACCTGTTCAATTGTCGGTGCAACCGGTGCATTACGATATGCGAATACGCAGGCAGTCAGTTTACTGAGTGCCAATGATACAGTAAGAGTAAATTTTTCGAGCTGGACACCGACAATTTCCGAGTTGTGTATCGTAAAAATCAGAACCAATCTTATCGGCGACCAAAATTCAGTTAATGACCAAAAGACAAAAACCATTCGGATAACAATGACATTTTTCGCAGAGGGATTTAACGACGCTACATTTCCACCGACCGGCTGGCAGAGCGTTATAGTTCAAGGTTCGTATAACTGGACTAGAACAACTTCGAACACCAGTCCAACTTGTTCGCCTTATGAGGGTGATGCGATGGCGTCTTATCCGTCATATTCAGCGACCAGTGGTAGTACGGCGCGATTAATATCACCGCCAGTAATATTAGGTTCAACACCAGTTCCCTGTACTTTAAAGTTCTACATGTATCATGATAATGGATATGCACCAGGTAGTGGTTATGGACCAGATAGTGTCAAAGTTGAATATTCGATTAATGATACTACTTTCAACCGAGTGACTGCATTTCGACGTTATGAAGCAACCAATGGCTGGGTTGAGCATACTGTTTATCTTGGAAGTTTTTCAGGGACATTATACATCGGATTATTGGCATTTTCTGAGTATGGCGATAACATGAATATTGATTATGTCCGTTTAATCGGAAGCCAGACTACTATTAATGATGTTGGAGTTGATGCAATAATTTACCCAACCATACTGCATCAGGTCAATAGTCCAATGGTTCCGGTTGCTCGCGTGAAAAATTACGGTAACACTATTCAGTCGAATTTCCCGGTTGTCTGTTCAATTGTTGGCAATGGTAGCATATTTAGATATACCAACACTCAAAATGTTACGACTCTAAATGCGGGTGAGACGACCAGGGTCAATTTTGTAACCTGGACACCAAACATAGTTGAAATGTGTACAGTAAAGATGCGAACTAGTCTTGTTGGCGACCAGAATTTAGTAAACGACGCTAAAACAACAACAACCCAAATTAATCCGACTATAAATATAATTTCACCTAACGGAGCCGAGTGCTGGGGTGGTAGTAGTAATCAAATTGTAAAATGGCGAACAATCGGAACTGGGTTTGCAATGTATAGATTACTTCTTTCAAGAAATAGTGGTGTAACATATACTGATACTATAGTAAATAATGTTACGCCGACTGAAACAACTTATAACTGGGCTGTTCCTTTAATTAATTATACAACTTGCCGGGTGATAATACAGGTTTTAGATGGAGGCGGTACGATTATTGTTCAAGACGCGAGTGATACTGATTTTATTATAGATTCTCAAACACCTTCAGTTCCAACTCTGATCCTACCAGCCAGCGGTTTTTATACTCACGACAGTTTACCAAGATTCTGGTGGCATCGATCGACTGACAGTTTAAGTGGTATCAATAATTATCAATTACAGTATGCGACAAATTCAGGATTTGTTGGTGGTATAACAATCAATATTTCAGATACAACTTATCAAGTTCCAACCCGACTTGCTGATACAACATATTACTGGCGTGTAAAGGCGGTTGATCGAGCTGGCAATCAGGGAAATTGGTCATTAACTTGGAGTTTTGAGATTGACACAAGAACTCCTCAAGGACTTGGTTTAGTTTCACCGATTAACGGCATCTGGTTAACTAATACCTTAGTAATCTTTAACTGGTCACAAGTAACATTTGATGCTAAATCACCTGTGCGTTATCTTCTACAGATTGATACGGCCGTCAACTTTACCAACTCAATATTAGATTCGACAAGTTTAACTTATGATACCTTGGTCTTAAACCAAACTCGTTATTATTGGCGAGTTTGTGCTTTTGATTTAGCTGGTAATCAGGGTACATTCTCAGGCAGAGATAGTTTTGGCATAGATTTAACTGCCCCAAGTGTACCAAATCTGGTTAGTCCGAATAATGGTAGTATAACCAATAATCCAAATGTAACTTTTATTTGGAAGCGTTCTACCGATAATATCAGTGGCATAGATAGATATACTTTAGAGTATGCGAAGAACTCAGGGTTTGTGAATCCAAAAGATACAATTGTTACTGACACAATAATAACAGTCACATTAACTGATACAACATTTCATTGGCGAGTTAAATCCCAAGACCGAGCCGGCAATCAGAGCTCTTGGTCAGCAAGTCGAAGTTTTGAAATAGATACAAGAATACCCAATGCACCAACTTTAGCATCTCCAATTAATGGTACGTGGCTTACTAATACGACTGTTATTTTTAACTGGTCAATAGTCAGTTTTGATGCGAAATCTCCATTGCGATACATCTTACAGGTCGACACATTAACAACCTTCGCAACTCCAAGAATTGATACAACAAGCTTGGTATCTGATACATTAACATTAACACAAGCCCGTCACTTCTGGCGAGTGAGGGCTTACGACTTGGCTGGCAACCAAGGTGCATTCTCGGGCAGAGATAGCTTCGGTTTAGATTGTTCTGCTCCGAGCATACCAAATCTAATGAATCCTACCAGTGGTGCGATACTTAATGATTCATTTGTTAGATTTACATGGATTCGTTCGACAGATAATCTGAGCGGAGTGAAAAATTATCAGATTCAAATCGCATATAACTCAAACTTCACAAATCCATTCGATACTATAGTTGCGGATACAACCACAGTTCGCAAATTAAGAGATTCGACTTATTATTGGCGCGCGAGAGTAATTGATTGGGCCAACAATCAAAGCGGTTATTCTCCAACCAGAAGTTTTGAGGTTGATACAAGAATTCCAAATGCACCAATATTGGTTTCACCAATAAATGGCATGTGGCTAACGACAACTTCAGTAGTATTAAATTGGTCATCAGTTACGAACGATACCAAATCGCCAGTACGATATATCCTGCAAGTTGCAATAGATACCGCATTTACTAATTCAATAACAGATACGACAAGCTACGTTTATGATACATTAACCTTGATTCAATCGCATTGTTACTGGCGAGTCCGAGTGTATGACTTAGCTGGCAACCAAGGTTCATTCTCAAGTCCAGATAGTTTTGGTGTTGATGTTACTGCACCAAATGTTCCTAATCTTATCAGTCCGACAAATGGTGCGATGATCAATAATCCAAGTGTAACATTTATTTGGAATCGTGCGACTGATAATCTTAGTGGTGTTTTGAGATATAATTTGCAGTATGCGAGAAATTCTGGATTTGTAAATCCTATCGATACGATAGTCTCTGATACTTCATTCACACTGACGTTGACTGACACAACTTATTACTGGCATATCAAAGCACAGGATAGAGCAGGTAACCAGAGCGGATGGTCAGTAAGTCGTAGTCTTGAATTAGATACAAGGGTTCCGAATGCGCCAGTTTTGGTTTCGCCAATAAATGGACAATGGTTTGTAAATACATCTCTTATTTTCAACTGGTCAGCGGTAGCGTTTGATGCCAAATCACCAGTGCGATATGTTTTACAAATTGATACAAGTGGGAATTTTACATATCCGATAGTAGATACTACAGCTCTATTTTGTGATACTATCGTTTTAAACCAAGCTCGATATTTTTGGAAAGTCAAAGCATATGATTTAGCCGGTAATCAGAGCATCTTCTCGGGTCGGGATAGTTTTGGCATTGATTATATCGCACCAAGTATTCCTAATCTTATAAGTCCAGTAAATGGTGCGGTTTTGACTGATTCGTTTGTTACTTTTGTCTGGAACCGTTCGTCTGATAATTTAAGCGGTGTAAGAAATTATCGTATCCAGATCGCAAATAATTCTATATTTGTTAACCCAATTGATACATTGATGTCTGATTCAGCAATCATAAGAAAATTACATGACACGACTTATTTTTGGCGGGTAAAATCTATTGATAGGGCTAATAATGAAGGCAACTGGTCGAATCCAAACAACTTCAGAGTAATGACAACAAGTATCTCTGAAAATTACGAATATCATATCACTCATATTACAGCACTCAACGCATTAGAACCAAATCCTGCTACAAATGGTATGTCACATATTTCTTTTAGTCTTGCCGAACGATTACAAGTCATATTACAGATATGTGATATTTATGGAAAAGTGGTGAAAACATTAGTAAATGCTGATTTACCTCAAGGAGTCTATAATTATATCTGGACTGGATATGATACTAATAACCGTCCGGTTGCAAAAGGGGTTTATTTTGTGAATCTGGGAATACCAGCACAATGCTTTTCACGAAAGATTATTTTGGTAAGATAAAATATTTTGTTATAAGTTATTTTTGAACTACTAACTATTTTTTGAAGTATAATGCTCTAAAAAGTCATTTGACCATACTAAAAAATCTTCTTTTTCGATATGCGAACGTACATTTTTTATTAGATTGATAAAAAAATTAAGATTATGTAAGGTTAAAAGCTTGGGACCTAAATGCTCACCAGCGATAAATAAATGTCTTAAATAAGAACGAGTAAAATTCCGGCAAGTATAACAATCGCATATTGGGTCTAATGGTGTGAAATCGGAAATATATTGCGCATTTCGGATTGTTATTCTGCCGAGCGAAGTAAACGCAGTACCGGTTCGACCATTACGGGTCGGTAAGACACAATCAAACATATCAACACCGCGGCGCACCCCTTCAATAATATCCTCTGGATATCCTGCCCCCATCAAATAGCACACTGATTTTTCCGGAATAATGTCTCTCACCGCATCAATCATCTCATAAGTAACACTCGATGGCTCTCCCAAACACAATCCGCCGATTGCATAACCGGTAAAATCCAAGTCAACCGTTGCTTGAGCAGACTTTTTTCTTAAATCCGGATAAGTTGCACCCTGAATTATACCAAAGAGATTTGTTTCTTTCCTTTTTACTTTCCTCGCGCGCTCTGCCCATTGTAGAGTTTGCTGCATTGTTTCTTGCGCTACTTCATATTCAGATGGATATGATGGGCAAACATCTAAACACATTGCGATATCTGAGCCAAAAGTCTCTTGTATTTCTACGACAGATTCGGGGGTAAAGAAATGATATGAACCATCAATGTGTGATTGGAATTTAACACCCTCATTAGTAATTTTTCGCAAGGGCGCTAAAGAGTAGATCTGAAAGCCGCCGGAATCGGTCAGAATGGGTTTTTGCCAGCCAATAAATTTTGTCAGGCCACCAGCAGCTTTTATTACATTAGCACCTGGTCGTAAATAGAGATGGTAAGTATTGCAGACAATGATTTCAGCGCCTAACTCGTTTAATTCTTTGGGCATTATTGTTTTAACCGTACCTTGCGTGCCGACCGGCATGAATATTGGCGTGTTAACAGTACCGTTGGGCAAACTTAATTTCCCAAGACGGGCTTTACAATCTTGATTAGTTTGATGAACCTCAAATTTCATAATTAATTGTTAATTGTAAGATTTGAATAATAAGCGGCTAATTTATTGGTTATGATATTAACCAAGTTCCAGCTCAGAAAATGCCCCTAAGTTTACGTGGTGTGCGCGGGCACGGATGATTGCACTTTCGCTTAGGATAGAACTCTCAAGCAGACAATTTTCAACATAAGCGCGCTGGTTAATAATTGAGTCGCGAATAATAGAATTTCTGATTTCAGCTCCTTCGCCGATTGAAACAAATGGTCCAATTACAGATTCTTCAATTGAAACCGAATCGTCGATACATACCGGTGGAATTATTACGACTCGTTCACGAGGTTTATAATAATGAGTTGCTTGTAAAAGATAGCGGTTGGTCGCAATTAATGCATCGGGTGTACCGCAATCAAGCCAGTATTCGACCGGATAGGTTTTAATCTTAATGCCGGACTCGACCATTTCTTCAAGTGCATCAGAAAGTTGGTATTCACCGCGCGTCTTGCGATCTTTACGAATTATTTTTTCTATATTTTCAAAAAGGGGTCGGGCTTCGGAAAAGTAATATAACCCGATGATAGCTAAATTACTTTTCGGTTCGACTGGTTTTTCAACAATTTTAGTGACATAACCATTTTTTGTTTCAACAACGCCGAAACGACGCGGGTCGTCAACAGTTTTAGTGCCGATATAATTTTCTTTACCCAGGATTTCTTTTAGATTGATATCAACAATCGTATCTCCTAATAAAATTAAAACCTGCGAAGGTTGCGTATCGTTAGCGAAGAAACTAGCCGCTAAACCGACCGCATCACCTAACCCTTTTGGGTCCTTTTGCTCAACAAAATGAAATTTTAATGAATAGTTCTTCGTCAAATAATCTTGAATTTGTGTTCCTTGATTTCCGACAATTACGATTACTTCATCAGGGTTTACATTGAGCAAACGGTCCATAATATGTCCAATAATCGGTTTTCCAGCAACTTGCAATAATACTTTCGGAGTCGTATGTGTATGCGGTTTAAGCCGTCTGCCTTCTCCCGCAGCTGGAATAACAGCTCTTAACATATTCACCTCCGTTTAACAAATTTACATCGATCTAATTTCATTTTTAATTCATCAATAGCCGTGATTGATTCTGGGATTACCTGACGGGCATGTGCTAGGTGATAACTGATTAAATCACCTAGCATGATTAAGGAAAACATGCGGGCTAAATTTGATTTGCCATTTGGAAAAAACTTTTCGACTTTGATATACTTTTTAAATATTTTGGCATGATTTCTGTTTTTTATAATATCGAAAGTGTAGCCTACTCTCAATAAATTACGAGTATGAGTTTTCTGGTCAATTAAAATCAGGTAATAAAGCGGAACTAATGGATAGGAATCAGATATCCCAACAATTTCGTTATGATTTAATTCAGGAAAGACATTACTATGCGCTATTACTTCTGCGTTTTCATTAAGTTGCGTCTGCCACCGTTTTGCTACTGGCTCGAATAGTGAACTGGTCGAGTAAACTAAGGGTAATTTAGCATTTAATTTTGGCGCGAGTTTTTGTGCATAAAAGTTATATTTTTTTCGATTAGCAAAAAGAACTTTTGCTGTCTCATCAATGTCGTTATCCATTTTCTTGATTAACCCTAATCGTGTTAAACATAAGAGTAACGAAATAAAAAGATAACCAATCGCGCAACGGGAAGATGGACCTTTAGGAAGTTCAATATAATCAATATTATTTTTTTTGGATATTTCAAGAATTTTACCACCACTCGTAATTGTGATTAAATGGCATTTACGATGTCGAGCTTCAGTAAAGCATTGCATTGTTTCTTCGGTATTACCCGAATAACTAACCGCAAAAAACAAAGTATTTTTATTTGTATATGCCGGTAAAAAGTAATCCTTTACTGTAATAATCGGAATTGGAAGTGTATTGACTAACAATGCTTTCAATATTTCGCCACCGATACCTGAGCCACCCATGCCAGAAATTACAATATTTTGATAATCAATACGTTTAGGTCTGTGTATGTTTACGGACAGGTGTTTTGCCGCTTTTATTTGATTCGGTAAATTATAAATCAAATCGAATATATTATAGCTATTTTGCATAACTATGCAGTTTCTGTTTTAACGTTATAAGAATGTTTATTACATGGCTTTTTTAATGAGGAATAAGATTCGCTATCGATATCATGTAAGAACTTTGCTAATTTCGGATAAGTAGTTTCTAACTTAGTGTTGACTAATTTAGTAACATCGCTCGCAGTTGCTAATTCTAGAACTTGATGACTAATTTCTTGCGCAAAACTATAATTGACATTCTGGATAATATTCTTTGCTAATGGAATCATACTTGACACCATTGATAGTTCGTCAATTCCCATTCCAATCAAAAGTATTATACCTATTGGGTCAGTAGCAAACTCTCCACATAAACCGACCCAGATACCATTACTATGAGCAGCGTTGATTGTCATATTGATTAATTTTAAAACTGCCGGGTGTAAACTATTAAATAGTTTTGCTACTCTTTTATTATCGCGATCTACTGCTAATGTATATTGTGTAAGGTCATTAGAGCCAATCGAAAAAAAGTTACATTCTTTTGCGAACCTATCTGCCAATAATGCACATGAAGGTGTTTCTACCATAATGCCAAGTTCAATATTATTGTCAAATGAAATATTTTTAGTTTGTAGTTCGTTTTTAGCCTGCTCGATGTAGGCTTTTGCTTGATGTAACTCGTCAAGCGTTGAAATCATCGGTAGCATTATTTTTAAATTGCCGTTAACCGAAGCACGTAGAATTGCTTTAATTTGATTTAAAAACAACTCCGGGTTATCAAAACAGAGCCGGAGTGCTCTCCAGCCTAAAAATGGATTAGGTTCAGCGTAACCAGGAATAATTTTATCACCACCAAAATCGAACGTTCTAATTATAACTGGATACGGTTTCATTTTTATTGCAGTAGCAGAATATATTTGTTCTTGTTCATCTTCACTGACCGGACGACGCCGAGATAAATATAGATATTCGGTTCGGAATAATCCAACCCCACGGGCACCATTATCTAATGCGGTCAAAGTCTCAGCAACAAATTCGATGTTAGCAGATAGATCAATGTGTTTGCCGTCTTTAGTCGTCGATTCAGTCTCTTTTAATTTAAAAAGATAATTCTTTTGATCTTTTATTTTTCCATCTTCTTTTTTATAAAAATCGAGTTTTTTCTCCGATGGCTCAATAATAAGGACACCACG
This sequence comes from Caldifarciminota bacterium, assembly GCA_903865935.1. Lineage (GTDB taxonomy): Bacteria > Hydrothermota > Tepidihabitantia > Tepidihabitantales > CAIPLT01 > CAIPLT01. The sequence continues at coordinate 32,143 of CAIPLT010000004.1, read as the reverse complement.
TGAACCATCTAAAATCGCTGTATTATCAGCACCTTGGTCGTTTTGTGTTGTAATAGTTACTTTTTTTAGTAAATTTTCTATACCAACGACTGCCGGTATTTCTTTAGCTTTTGTCATGATTGAAGTGTGAGATGTTTTTCCTCCAGCTTCAATTGCGACACCGATAACACGGTTGCGGTCCAATAGTGCAACCTCAGACGGCAGTAAATCATAAGCAATTAACAGCGAACCTGGTGCAACTTCATAAGTTGTAGGCAGCTCGACTCCTAAAATATTACTCAGAACTCGCGATGAAACATCTGTTATATCGGCTAATCGTTCTCTAAAAAAGGGGGTTTTAGCTGCGTTTAATGGAACGATGTATCTTTTTAGCACTTCCGAGTATGCAAACTCTGCATTTCTTTTTCGTTTTTCGATAAATTCAATCGTACTTTTATACAGGTCTTGGTCGTATAGAAGCGTAATTTGAAATGATATTAACTCCGCTAATTCATTCCCCATTTCCTTGTGAATTTCATTTTTTAAATCTATCAACTCATGTTCAGTTTCTTTAATTGCAATTTCAAACTTCTGCTTTTCAGATATAACCTCGGCATCATTTAAAATTCTTTCTTTATAAGAAGGTACGAATCGCTGGTAAATAAAAATATTACCAATTGCACATCCAGGTGATACCGAAATACCGTGAAGAATCTGTTCTTTTTTAAGTGTGCTCAAATTCTAATACACCTTTCAATTCATTAAATGCTTCTTTTTCATCCAGTCCAGAGACTTCGAGTATTAATTCACTGCCGTGTTCAGCTGCTAAAGTTAGAATACCTAACACGCTTTTTCCGTTAACCCAAATATTATCTTTACAAAGTCGAACGCTTGATTTGTAATGTTCGGCAGCTTTTACGAACTGTGCCGCGGGCCGCGCATGTAGTCCCACCTCGTTTTTTATTATTAACTTTTCAGATATCATAATAACTTAATAATTACAAAAATCAATAGCCCAATAATAAATAAATATGAGCTTGAGCGTTCGGAACGTAATCCTAAATATGATATAAAAATAATAAGTAAAAGCAAGATAATAATTAAGATTGAATTTTTTACAGAAAAAATCTGATTAGAAAAGTTATGCAAAAAAAGTATAGGTAATAAGGTAAACAATATTCCAAAAATAAATGCTAATATTTTATATAGCAGAGGAATACATTTACGTAAATTTTCCATAAGATGCACTGTGGTATGTTTCCCGTACATTTTACCCTGATATAAACCATGTATACGTGTTGCCTGTGTAATAATAAAATATGGTATCAGGAATACTAAAGGAGAAAATTTAAATAATCCGTATATATTCAAATTTGTTGAAGTTAAGTATCCAATTAAAGAGCATAAAACTGCCAGGCTGAGTAAAGTCGGTCGCAATAAATGCCAGAAAAATTCGTCACCAATTGAACCGAAAATATGTTGTAGTGAAAAAAACGATTCTTTAAAAATTTCGCCTTGATTATTGAGTGCTATCCCAATCATTAAGCCGGTACAATATGGATTAGTATTAAGCGAAAATTTTTGCCAGATACGTTCTATTATTTGAGATTTAGTTGGTTCTGAATTAAATGAATCAGTCTGGTTTTTAGCAAGTAGAATTATTGCGTATAAAAAACCCAATGTTTGTCTGCCAACATATGACCATGATACCTGTAAAAAAACTAAAGCGAAAAATCCTTTTATAATTTCAATAATACCCATAATAGTAATCCTGTCATTGCCCCCAAAGTACCATATAATATTCTTTTACGCAAAATAACTAAACGGGCAATACTAGCTATTCCGATTATTAACGGTAGAGTTAACAATTCGCCGATAGAGAAATTAGGCAATAGTTTTATCGAAGGACTTATTAAGATAAATAGCACTAAAAAAACCAATATTAGTACAAATCCACGTAAAAATGCTGTGATCAGTCCAGTGAAATGTGTGGTAATTATTAATTTATCAGTTGAGTTTTTGTTAACATGGGCAAAGAGTTTGTTATTAAGTTTTTTTTGAACTTGTGATAATGATTGACCGATTAAACTGGCAATACCTCCAAATAATAAGCTGGTAAAGATTATCTTTTCGTATGTAATATTTATCTGCCTAGTGTTTGCTAAAATAAATAGAGAGATTGCAACGATGCCGGCTCCCTGATTGTCAAGGGGTTCTTTGGAACCTAACGGTAACGCACCAGTCCATATTAATTGTAAAACGCTACCCAATAAAAACCCGGTTGAAAATTCACCAAAAATAAAACCAATTAGAGGACAAGCAACAATTGGTTGAGATACCCCAAATTCTCCAATTGCTTGTTTATCTAATAAAATAATTCCACCAAGAATACTTAATGATAAAATCATTATTATCATATTATTTAATGAGATTATCGATAATAATACTCGGGCTACCGGGAATTTCGCGTCCTTCGAGAGATACTCCGAGCGCGACGATTTTTTTAGCGAAATTAACATCTTCTTCGGAAAGAAAAATGTAAGTTGCAAAGGCCTTTTTACCGGTTTCGAAATGAAGTCCACCAATATTTAACTTAGTTACTTTTATTCCAGATTCAATAATTCGATATGCATCTTTTAATGAATTAATTAAAACGATTGTTTTTTTTATAATATGCTCATTCTTCAAATAATTAATAGTTTCTGTAATTGTGAAGATCTTTACTACTATTTCAGAAGGTACCGCCAATGTATATATTTCGCGTTCCCACTCGTCATTGGCTACTTGATCGTTTGCGAGAATAATTTGCTCAATACCTAATGGTCGTACCCAGCCGGCTGTTACTTGTCCATGAATTAGTCGGTCGTCTACTCTAATCACAAGATCCATTATGTTTGTAATTATAATAAAATTTTTTCTTAAAGCAAATAGTATTGTTGGGAAAACAATATGCAGTTACAATAATAATTTTAGTATTAGGAGCAAATTATAAATGTATTATCTTTCGATAAATTTTTTCTGAACCGATATTTCCTTTAATAAAATAAACCCCCCTAATTTTTTCTCCGTTTTTGGCAAAATCACTTAATGAAATTGAATAATTGCCTGGTGAAAGATCTTTACGAACTATAGAATTAACTAATTGTCCAACCAAGGAATAGAGTTCTAAATTTATTGAACCTTTTTCTTTTAAAGTGTAAGAGATTAATGGGGTACTCATAGATTGATTAGATGTTAGAATATTTGTATATAATTTATCATTAGCATTTACTTTATGTGCGTTTATATCCTGCGACACTGTTTTTATTGACCCTTCAAAAGGATAATACGCCCAAAATTCATTACATTTGCCACTTTTAAATGCATAGATTAAATCTGATTGCGTTGCGGCAAGTGCTGCACCTTTTTTCACTTTTGTTTTTCTCGCTCCGGGATAAATCGGTCCTGTGGGAATTGGTGTTAGTAAAGTATCAAAAGAATTAGTCCCTATATCATATTTAAAAATACTTTGTTTGTTGCCGCCAATAAAGAAATAAATAACACCTAATCCAACTTGGCAAGTTGAAGTGCCGCCACTTTTCACTTTATTTTTATTGCCAGGTATAGTTATAGTTGTCCATTGTTGTGTACTAATATTATATTGGCTTAATTCTCTGCTGCTATTACCTTTGAATATATATAACATTCCATCATAAGCTGTTATTGAACCGCCATCTCTAATTTTTCTATTGTCTCCTAACGGTAGTATTTGGCTTACATGTTGCCAAACTGTATCACCGGGAGCATATGATATTAGAACATCGAGATAATGACCACCGATATTACCGAGGATTGCATAGATTAATCCATCATAGGTACTGAAAGTCAGTCCCGCACCATCTCTGGGTTTTTTTCCAGGTGCAAACGCCAAATCTTGTATGGGTGCTAAAGATGTCCATGTATGGTTTAGTATATCATAAACATAAAAATCACTTGTATTACCACCTTTAAAAGCATAAATTTTGCCTTGCGCATAAGTCAATGCACATCCTCCTTTTGCTTTTCTTTTTGAAGGAAGACGTGGTATGGTTTCTAATTGAGTCCATGTATTCGATGCTATATCGTAACACCAAAATTCATTACAATTTCCACCTTTTAATGCATAAATTTTATTAAAGTCAGATGCATATGCTAAAGCACCATTTTTAACATAAGTTATTGATGGAGTTTTTGATGAATTTTCTGGAATCGGTGCCTTTAAAACCCAAATCGCAACTGATGTGGTGTCTTGAATCACATTATTCAATTCATTTTGGTCGCGTACATAATCAGTTGAACATTTTAAAATATAAAGCCCTTGGCGAGCAACCCAGTAAGGGAATAAAACCGTTTGAACACCTCCTGGACCAAGTCTTGGTACAATTTTAAATGTGTCAAAAATACAACTATCTGAATAATTATAGATTGAGAGATGAACAGCTACTGTTTCTGCTATTTCAGTACCACAGTTCTTAATTTTTATCTGCGGTGTTACTGGACCTGGGATTATCGTATCTGAAGGACTGATAATACTTAATGGCGCAATGTCCCAAAGTTGTTTGTAAAATTTAATAGCTCTACCTTGAGTTAGTTTATTATATGGCCAATTTATAATTTGTGTTTCTGAGCCATAAAGGTACAATAATCCCTGTTCGCCATTAAAATTTTCAATGCCGATTGTTACGTCTTTTCCATAGTTTGCCCATTGAGCTCCGCATAATACATCTTTATATTGGAAGATAATGTCGCCATTTTCATAAAGTATGACCTGGAAATTTAAACGTTTTGAAAAATCGGTATTTTTCCGAGCGACATTTGACCACGTTATAACAAAGATACGATTTGGCGTTGTACCGATGGTTTGATAGTAAATTTTACCACTTTGGTCGGGCGGTAATACTAAGTCATCCCAATATGGGTATAATGCGCAATTGGGTATTTGGGATGAGGGAATTACCGAATTATTAGGAAAAGATGGTTGTCCATTTATAAAACTTAGAAATCCGTTTGTTGAAACATTTACCTCAGAAAAAGTACTATCATAATAAGGGAATGGAAACGGTAGTGGGGGTAATGAAACTATCGTATCATCACCGACATTTAATGCCAACCGAGCATCGGTTGGTTCAATCCAGTCATAACTTGGTCCACCAGTAGAATCAGAATCATACCAATCGTACCCGTAACCATGTCCCGTGAACATTGGTATCGAATCTTTGCACAATTTACTTTTATAATTATTGCTGGGATTCTGGTCAGTTATTAAATGAGTGCGAACGACGATTTGCATAAGTTCGTTATACATAACATTCCAGGGATTGCCTTGTTCGGGACGGAAAAATTCCGCCACGGTATCTTGATTCGGTGCGAGCGATGGGATCGTCTCAATTCCAATATTACGTATATATTCTCCAGTATATGATTTAACAGTGCAAGTGACTGCAAAATTAGTTTCATTATTAAGACCGATATTTTGAATTTTTGCCCGAACTGTTGTGTGATAATTAAAAGGACGTCGTACAAATTCGTCACGTGGGGTGTCGATATAAAGCGTCCTTACGTCGTGGCCCATAGGTACGAATGGATAATACTCTAATCTTAAATGTAAAAGCCAGTCGCCAGGAGGAAAATCCTGGATATAAGAACTGTCGACATATTTATAATATTGAGCGTCTGGATTTCTTGCGTTATCGTAATACAGAGGTGGAGCATCAGGAACATCATCAAATTGTATGTAAAATATATATAACGAACCAGATGTAATAATTATATTTTCAAGAGCAAGGTATGCGTAATTCCATTCTTCGTTACCATTAATCATAGAGCTTTCATATAACGTTCTTCCCGGTGAACCACCGACACCATCATCATCGACAACTCTGATTCTAAATCGATATCTGGTATTCTCTGTACCAAGATAACATTCTACTTGGTTGACACGAGCCGGGTAAAAATTTGGTGTAAATTTTACTCCATATCCCTGTTCACCGATTGGAAATTTTTCTCCATTGATTGGCATGTCTTCACAATAACGAAGGTCTTCGACCGATGCTACGGAGAAGTTTTTTTCGACCGTATCGTTTAATAAATTCTCATCACCAGCAACCTCGGTCCACACTTTTATTAAATAAGTAGCTGGTACATCTGGTACGGTCCATGTTGGTAAAAGATTAACAGTTATTGTTTCATTAGAAGCTAACGTATCAATTTCTAAATGGCAGGTATGAACTTGATTGCCTCCGCCGTCAAAAACCGCACAATTTACATTAAAATTATTTAACTCCAATTTACCAATATTCGCCAAACGAACCTGAACTGAACATTCGCCAGGTGGTTGAGTGGTAAAAGGTTTCAGAATACTCAAACACGCAGCATCAGTATCATAAACATATGTTCCTATTAATGAGACATTGTCTAAACACCAAAAATAAATATTTGTTAAATTACCGGTGAACACGAATGCAATGCGAACACTATCTTTTTCTTGTGCCCAACCTAAATCGATTGATTCTAATCTTGGATTACCAAACCATTCGCCATGATAGTTTCTGACTGTATATGGATAAGTTCTTCCGCCATCAATAGAGCCAATAATATTTGCCGTGTAGCCACTTTGTATATGACGGAAAAAAGTTGAACATTGTAAAAAAATGCTTCGATAACGATTACAATTTATAATTGGTGTTATCAATGAATCGTCTTGATTATCAAATCTTAAACTTGTATCGGATACAATTTCAGCATAACCACTTAGATTATTTGGCCAATGTCCACCGGCAGAATCTCTATCCCACCCAATGTTAGTAACAGGAGAATTATTAATAGTCCAACTATCAGGAGGAGAGGTATAATTCCAACCACTATTAAAGTTTTCAACGAAGAAAGTCGTATCGGCAAATAGTATTGAGGAAAAGAGAATAAGCAATAACAATAAAAATTTATGATTAAAATACATTCGACTATCTTTTTTCATTATCACTTATAAAATTAAGTTCTTTGACGGAAATATTAAATGTGTTAATAATATAGCTATATAGTATTTTTACACAAAATTAGTTATACATAATACTAATTATACGTACTATATTAATTTAACATAAAGGAATTATTTGTCAAGCATAAAATTAAGATTGTAATTATTACATTAGGTGGTCAAATTATTATTTAATGAACGTTGCGTCTAATGTAATAATCATATATTTAGAGAGATACTTTCGGGTTTTAGTGATACTTAAAAATTTTGACTTTTCTATCACCGACTTGTGTTTTAGTGCAGGGTCTTCAAAATTATTCTGTCGCCCTTAACTTTTACTTATTGACTCCCAAAATCTCCAATATACGTACTAATTAATCGCCTAAATTATGTATGATTAAGATTTCTGATATGTTTCCTGATGATTTCCAAGATAAATTTCGTATTACTTATCAGCCAAAGTACTGTAGTATGTCCCAGCTTAGATAGTTAATATAATGGTTTTTATTATACTGAAAACAAAGAAAGGTTTAACGTTTAATTTGCTCTCCTGTTCAGATTTCTGCTGTATCTCAAACACGATGCCCCCCACTATACCCCTTGTTTAGTACTTTTTACAGATTGCACTATATATATTACAGTAAGTTAGCGTAAATTTTCACTTGAAAAAGTATCTATAAATATATAGACTTTTTATGTTTGGACTTCGTATTAACTGCTTAGTAATTCTTTAACGAAACCATTGGGTTCGAATTCAACCAGGTCTTCGATGGTTTCACCAAGACCTAAGTATCTGATCGGAAGTCCAAGTTCAAGCGCTATCGGAATAATTACACCGCCTTTTGCGGTTCCATCTAATTTTGTAATTACCACTCCGGTCAGATTTAATTCTTTATGAAATATTTTAGCCTGTTCTATTCCATTTTGACCAACCGTCGCGTCTAAAATCAACCAGATATCATCTGGGGCATCCGACCGAAATTTTTGGCAAACCCTCTTAATTTTTTTTGCTTCGTCCATTAAATCTTTTCTGGTATGAAGACGACCTGCGGTATCAATAAGAACTATATCAAACTTACCTGATTGTGCTTTTTGTATAGTATCAAAAGCAACGGCACCAGCATCTTGACCTTTTTGGGAAAAAACTATTTCCGTGCCAGTTCGTTTTGCCCAGATTTCCAATTGGTGCGCAGCCGCGGCTCGATATGTATCAGATGCAGCAATTATTACTTTTTTATTATTTTTCTGCTCAAGGTTAGCCAGTTTAGCAATTGTCGTGGTTTTTCCTGAACCTGGAGTACCAATAATCATTAGTATCGCTGGTTTTGAACTGTGCATCTTATAATTAGGTTTTTGTAGGATATTGACTAATATATCGAATAGAACATCGCGATAATTTTTACTTTCAGATTTCGAACTTCGGATTTTACTCAAAATATAATCGGTACTTGTTACTCCGACATCTGCCTGCAGAAGAATCGCCTCCAATTCTTCAATATTCTTTGCATTTACTGCTGTGGTGAAAATTTGGCGGGTTTTTTCCAGTGCTTGATTTAAAGAACTTAACAATGACATTATGGATATAAAAAATGATTAAACTTTGGCAAAGGCAGGTATATCTTTAAATCTTACCGAGACTATTTTTGATATGCCGACTTCTTCAGTTGTTACGCCAATAACTACAGTAGCTGCTTCAACCGTCAGTTTATTATGGGTAATTATAATTATCTGGGTTGTTTGTGATATACGTTTCAGGAACTGAGTAAAACGTTTAACATTGGCGTCGTCTAACGGGGCATCGACTTCATCCATAAAACAAAACGGGGCGGGTTTAATATCATAGAAAGCAAATAAAAGTGAAAGTGCTAGAAGTGCTTTTTCGCCATCCGATAGCTGGTCTAATCGCTTTGGCACTTTACCACGAGGTTGAGCAATAATCTTTATCTCTGATGCTAATGGTGTATTAGGAGTTTCTAATATTATATCTGCTTCCCCTTCTAAAAAAATCTCTTTGAAAATACGTCGAAAGCTAACCTGCACTGCTTGGTAGGTTTTTACAAACATTTCTTCCGCTTTTTTGGTCAATTCGGATAGAGCAAATGTAAGATTATTTTGAGCTGTTTGTATGTCAGTTCGTTGACCGACTAATTTATCAAGCGCAATTTTTTCTCGTTCATAATCATCTTTTGCCAAGGGATTGATCAGACCAATCGCAATAATTCTTTTCTGAACCAATCCCAGTTCTTTTTTAATATCATCAATTTCACGAATTTGTTCATCGGGCAGTGTCAATATTTCTAAACCGTTGGGAAGAAGTTCAGTAACTTGTTTTTCAATTTGTTCCCGCTTATTAACAATCTCAAATTTCTTAAGTTGTCGGTTAGCAATGTTATTTTTTTGGATATCCAAAACCACCCGAGATTCATTCAATTGCAATTCCAGGTCGTCATATTCTTTAGATAATAGACCCACTTCAGTTTTGTCAAAAAACAACTTCTTTTCTTTTAAATTATCTTGCAGTTGGGTTACATTTTTTCTTAAGCTGTTTTCTTCTTCGGTAAGATTATGGATAGTTTCAGTTACGCGTTGGCGGTCAGCAAATAGACCATCGCGATGACCTTCGCTTCGGGTAATTTCATCTAATTCCGCTTTGATGCGGGTAATTTCCTCACGTCGTTTGTTTAAGTCAAATAAAAGATTGCTGGCAAGGTCTAAATTTTCTTTATTTTGTTTTCTTTTTTGATTGATTGTTTCTTGTTTTTGTTTCAGTGATAGGCTTGTTTCCTGTTTATCTTTTTCCTTATCTTTCTTTTCTTGCGCTAACCGATTTAAATTTTGCCCAAGCTCTTTTAGTTTATTTTCGATAATTTCCTTTTCCTGCGACAAAGTTTTGATTTTTTCATCTAAATTGTCACCAGGTTTATTGTCAAGGCTTTCTTTTGTAGATAATTGTGGAATAATCAGCAATCCCGAGTTGGTTAATGCGATACCGCTTTTAGTAACAAACGAATAGTCAGATAAATTTTTATCAATTGACTGAATTTGCGTATAATCTTCAATCAGTATAAACGAATCAATAATTGATTTAATATAGTCAGGTATTTTTGCATTTAGTTCAATTACTTCATTAAAAGGCCTGCCAATATTTATCTGAGGTCTGGAGACAATTGGATGTTTTATATTTGATGAATGAGCTAAAATAATCCATGACCGATCTTTGGGGATATTGTCAAATGGGATATCGGATAACGAATTAACCGTGATTGCATCATAAATACCGAATAAGACTGAATCCAACGCGGTCTCGAAGCCAGGTTTTGCCACAATCATTTCCTTTAATCGTCCGATATAATTATTACCCAACCGTTCTTTTAATACAATTTTACTATCTTCGAACGATGCGCGATTAGATTTTGTTAAAGTTAAAGCAGATAAAGAATCAACTAAAGTTTGTAAATATCGTTTGGTATCTTCGATCTTCATTTCGGTTGTTGAAAACTCTGATGAGAGTTGTGAAAACCTAATAAATAATTGTTTGTCTTTTTCGCTTAACTCATCCAATGCTAACTGGTCGCTAAATATCTCTGCTTCCAGGGTTTTATTCTTGTGTCTTAAATCTTCAAATTCTTGCTCTTTTTTACTAAATACATTATTAATTTGCTCAAGATACTGTTTCTTGTTACCCGTAATGTTTTTATTCGTTTCGAGTTGCTCGATAAAAGCGAATTCCGATTGGAGTTTTGTCTCTTCGCCTTTGAATAAATTTTGTTTATCCAGATTAGCTTTCAATCGCTCTTCGTTAATGATAATTTGTTCTTTTAACGCATCGATTTCTTGTTGTATGGTATTACGGATGCCTTCTTTTTCCTGAAGGGTTTTGCGTAACTCTGCGCGTCGATGTTCGGCATCATTAATTTTTTGCTCTAATGCTGATGCTTCGTTCTGTAATTTGTTCAACTCATCATTTATTATGGTTTCATCGGAACAAATTTTCTTATAGTCAAATTTTAACAATGAAGCCTGTAATTTCCGTTCCTGTTCTTTAACTTTTTCGAATGCCATTAATCGATAAGCTTGACGTTTAAGACTGCGGGTAATACGTATCCGTTCAGTAATAATATCATTTAAACGAATGACATCATCTGAGGTAAGCTTCAATTTACGTTCAATCTCATCTTTCCGTTCCTGATAAAATGCTAGTCCAGCTGCTTCGATAAATAAATCTTTAAGATTGGAGCCAATAATTTGTCGCATTGTTGGCAGGTCAAAAATAGAATAGGTATGTCCCGAGCCCCCGCCAGACGTAAACAGGTCTTGAATATCTTTTAGTTTACATGGTTTGCGATTGATATAAAATTCTGATTCGCCGGAACGAAAGAATCGGCGTTTTACCTCGATTTCTACGCCCAGATTATACAAAGGTTGGTTGTTATTTGTTGACTCTTCATTGTTTTGAAGAATTAGCGCGACTTCAGCATAATTCACTGGGGGATGAACGCGGTTGCCCGAGAAAATCAGGTCCTCAGTTTTGGCGCAACGCATTTGAGTAAAACTTGCTTCGCCCATTACCCAACGTAAACCATCCAAAACATTAGTTTTTCCACAACCATTTGGACCGACTATTGCGTTGACACTGGGGTCAAAAGTAATTACGGTTTTTTCCGGGAATGATTTAAATCCGTTAAGAATTAACTGCTTAATCCGCATGACCGATTAGTTGATTTTCCATTAATATTTATTTCAAATTATTTAACTATACATTATGCGTTAATTTTATCGCTATAAGAATACAAAGTAACGATATGATTGTCAATAAAAATCTAATAAGCCTACGTTTTGTGATTACACGTTTAATTAATTCTTGACCAAAAATAATTTTAGGTTATATTTAGACATGACAATAAAATATATTATGGTTATGACGACATTACCGACTAAAGAAGATGCGCAAACAATATGCAAGCTGGTGCTTAATAAATCACTTGCTGCGTGCTGTCAGATTATTGGTCCAATTGAAAGTCATTACATTTGGAAAAATAGGGTAGAAGTTAATAACGAATATCTATGTTTAATGAAGACTATAAAAGCGCGATACAAACCTATTGAAAAACTCATAAAAAAGGCACATTCGTATACTCTTCCTGAAATTATAGCTGTAGATATTCCGAAAGGTTATTATCTATATCTAAACTGGATTGAGAAATCGACTAAAAAATGTAAATAACGCATTTTTTTACATTTTCCTACATTTAAAAAGATGAAGCTCGTTTATAATACTATATGTAGTATTTATAATAGAAAACTACTACATATTGATATTTTTAACATAGAAATATTGATATTTTTATTGACATTTTAGTTATTTTGCTTATAATGTTGTGTGATAAAGTGTTCAGTGATTATCCCAGCATATAATGAAGAAGAAAATATTTTTCCGTTAGTTGACGCTTTAAGTAAAGCACTATCTAACGAGTATGAGGTAATTATTGTCGATGATGGTAGTAAAGATAAAACTTTTGAGTTTTCACAGCAAGCTGCCCAGAAATATAAATTTTTGAAAGTAGTGAAACATAAACGGAATTTTGGTAAAACGCAAGCGATTATAACTGGAGCAGATAGTTCAACGGGGTCATATCTATTGGTATTTGATGCCGATTTACAATATTCACCAATAGATATTCCGAGATTTGTACAAGAATTGGATAATGGTGCTGATATGTGCGTTGGTTGGAAACAGGGGAAATATGAAAAAAGGGGTGTATCGAGTATATATAACAGTTTAGCCCGCAGAATCTTTGGTCTTAAAATCCATGATATGAACGCGATGAAAGCGTTTCGAAAAGAAGTATTATGGGAGATTGTTTCGCTCCGAAAAGACTGGCATCGTTTTTTGGTTCCGTTAGCTAAAGACAAAGGATACATAATAACCGAATTAAAAGTCCAGTTGTATCCAAGACATGCTGGTGAACCTAAGTACCAGTCACCATTTAGAGTATTTATTGGGTTGCTTGATTTAACAGCAGTGGGATTTCAAATTCGAGTGATGCGTAAACCAATGTTTTATTTAGGACTGTTGGGGTTTTTAACCGTATTTTTAGGTTTTATCGTTGGTGTGATAGAGTTAATATTGAGAATACTTGGTCATGGATTTAGACCGATGCTGTATTTAGTTATCCTATTAATATTATCTGGTCTATTAATATTGGGTTTTGGTTTTATTGGTGAATCGGTTGCCCACCTTTCCGAACGTATGGAACGGATTGAAAAAGAAGTGCGAAATCCGAAAGATAATATCAAGTGAAAAGAAAAATATTTTCCGTTTCTCAAATTATAATAACAGTTGCTTTGTTATTTTATCTGGCAAAAAAAGTTAATGTTCCGGCATCAATAAAAGTTATGCAACAGGTTAATATTTACTACCTGTTAGTCAGCATGTTGCTTTTTCTAATTTTTTTGATGGTTGGCAACTGGCGTTGGAAAATATTATTAGACGCACGGGGGCAGAAATTTTCATACGGTTATTTAATGAAAGTATATTTTGTATCATGGTTTTTCAATAATATTTTACCAACCACGGTTGGTGGAGATGTATTTCGGGTTGCATACACTGCAAAAAAAGATGAAGCGACCGGCAAAAGAAGCACATCACCAGCTCTTGCGGCTGCCTTTGTTGACCGATTTATCGGGTTTATTGGGCTTTTCTTTTTCGCATCTTTAGCGTCCGGTGCGCTATTTCTAACTAAGATGGGGAAAAATCAATATTTACTGTTTAATATCATCGGATTCTTTCTCCTCATGATTATCCTTTTTGCTGTATTTTCGGACAGAATACATCGGATGTTTTCATGGATTTTCGCTCGGGTAAAAATACTAAATTTAGGTGAAAAGTTTGAGCGCGCTTACAGTGAAATAAAGGAATATCGGCAGGTAAAGACAAAACTTTTTTACAGTTTCCTGTTATCGTTAATCGTCCAGGCATTATTGGGATTAGTCTGGTTTCTTATCGCTAAAGGTGTTTCGGTCGATACGTCAGTATTGCATTACTTTTTATATATTCCGGTAATCGGTGTAATAACAATGTTGCCAATAACCGTCGGCGGTTTAGGCATGAGAGAAAATCTGTTCGTAAAAATCTTTAACACGATTTTAAATGTTGCCAGAGAAAAAGCAACCGCAATCAGTTTACTTTATTTAATTGTAAATTTAATATTTGCTCTTATTGGGGGTATTGTTTTCTTATTTTTTAGAAGAGAAGCACAACTCTCAAAAGCAGGAGGTAGATAATGAACATTTTACCAAGACCAAATCTTGAAGCAATAAAAACCTATAAACCGGGCAAACCGATTGAAGAGGTTGCTCGGGAATTGAAGTTAGAAGGTAAAATTATCAAGTTAGCATCGAATGAAAATCCGTTAGGCGCTTCACCAAAAGCGTTGCACGCAATTCAAAAATATGCTCATGAAATTTTTCTTTATCCGGACGATAACGGTTATTATCTTAAAGAAAAACTTGCGGAAAAGCATAATGTCACACCAGAGAATATTATGATTGGGAATGGTTCAGTCGAATTAATTTATTTCGCCTGTCTGACTTATCTTAACCCGTACGAAAGGTTAATGAGGAGTAATGGTTCGTTCATGATGCCGAAAATCGGCGCGGAAGTTATCGGCTGTCCGATACAAGAGATACCATTACGCGAGTACCGACATGATTTGGAACGAATGCTCGCTTCGATTACCGCACAGACAAAAATTATCTATATCGATAATCCGATTAATCCGTTAGGAACTTGCCTTTGGGCTCAGGAACTGGAGCGTTTTATCAAGGAAGTCCCTGATTACGTTCTGGTTATCATCGATGAGGCATATAATGACTATATAACCGCAGCTGAATATCCGGATTCAGGTAAATTTCTATCCGAAGGTAAAAATGTTCTGATATTAAGAACATTTTCTAAAATTCACGGCTTAGCTGGATTACGCATTGGATACGGTGTATCAAAACCGGAGATAATCAACGCAATGGCAAAGGTTCGTACACCATTTAATACAAATCGGCTGGCACAAATCGCAGCGATTGCTGCTTTGGACGATATAACCCATATCAAACATAGTCGTCGGGTTAATGAAGCGGGTAAGAAATACTTATACAAAGAATTAAAGAAACTGAAGGTTTTCTTTATTCCATCATTCGCAAATTTTGTATTTGTTAATTTTGCGACCGATTCCAAAGAAATTTTTGATGGACTTCAACAGCGGAGAGTAATTACCCGTATGATAAAAGAGTATGGTTTTCCGAATGCGCTGCGTATTAGTATCGGGACACCTTCTGAAAATAAAAAGTTGATTAAGGCTTTGCAGGAAATTTTGAAACCATAGATAATTAAAAACCTAAATTCAACAGTCAAAGCGAAGTAAAAAGTGCAAGAAATACTAATTATTGATTATATTTTTTTGTTAGGCGATTTTTCATAATGAATGTAGCAATTATCGGGAGACCCAATGTTGGCAAGTCTACTCTGTTTAACCGTATTGTACGAAAGCGGATCGCGATTACTCTAAAAGAGTCTGGGACCACCCGGGACCGCATTAGCACTGAAACAGAATGGAATAAAACTAAATTTATTCTGACCGATACCGGCGGTTATATCACAAACAAAAATGAAACTGGCAGTGAACTTTCCAAACAGGTTAATTTTCAAATCGAGCAGGCAATACAATCAGCAGATGTAATTATTTTCTTGGTTGATGGTTCAGTGCCACCGACCCCGCAAGACTTTATCATTACCGAGTTGTTACGCAAGTCAAAAAAGCCGTTTTTCTTAGCTTTAAATAAAGTTGATAAAAAAGAAACAACAAACTTTCAGCATGAATATCATCAATTCGGCACGAAAGAAATTTTCCCGATATCCGCCGAGCATGGTATTGGAGTTGACGTCCTTTTAGATACGGTAACCGATGTTATAAAGCAACAAGCGCAAACTGATAAACTGCTTGAAAAAGAAGCGCCATTTTTAAAACTGCTCGTAATCGGGCGTCCCAATGTCGGAAAGTCCTTATTGCTAAATAAAATTTTGAATGAAGAGCGGGTAATCGTATCGGAAACACCAGGCACAACCCGTGATGCAATACAGGTCGAATTTACCTTTGATAATAAAAAAGTCAGCATCATTGATACGGCAGGGCTAAGGAAAAAATCACAGGTAAAAGAAAGTGTCGAATATTTCAGCGTGCAGAGAGTTGTTCAGCATATTCCATTGGTTAATGTTGTAATTTTACTAATCGACCCAACTACAACAACTCGCCAGCTCACGCCATTAACCAATCAGGACCGGCATATTATTCAACTTGTACTTAATCGTGGCAAAGGAATATTGATTGCGATAAACAAGAGTGATTTGATATCTAACACTGAGAAGAATAATGTGCTTAATGAAACCAAGTTTTCTTTAAGAAACTATGATTTTATTCCGGTTGTGATGATGTCGGCTTTAAAGAATAAAGGGATTATTGAGACAATCAAAAAAGCACAGGATGTATTTGAAGCAGGTTCAAAAAAGGTTAGCGATGATGTGCTGGCAGAAACGGTCGCGCCGCGTTTACTTGGTAACCCCCCGTCCAACCGCATTAAGTTTCTATATGTTAAACAGTCGGGAATCTTGCCGCCCAAGTTTGATATCATCACCAATGTTACGAAAGATATTAACGAAACATATAATCGTTATATTATCAAGGAAATCAGAAACTATTTTGGATTTCCCGGCAATCCGATAAGATTAATCATAAAATCAAGATAGAATAAAATCTGAAAAAAACATACAGCGAAAACACTTTTTTAACCCTTGACTTTCAGTAATACAAAACTATACTTGTATATTATTTTTGATATTTAATTTTTAATATTTAATATGATTATGGGGGTGTTATGGACAAAGAATTAGTCGAACTTGCTTTGAATACCGCCAAGCTGAAAGGTGCAAGTTATGCTGATGTGCGGTTAATCCGAAAGCAAGAAGAGTATATCACAATCAAAAACGGTCGAATCCAGGTATTGAAACGTGATGAAGACGCAGGGATTGGTATTCGGGTCATTTTCAATGGCGCCTGGGGATTTGCCGCAACCGCAAAGCTGACCAAGGCAGATATTAGCCGAACCGCTATTTTGGCAGTGCGGGTTGCCAAAGCATCGTCCACCCTGAAAGCCAAAGATGTTTTATTGGACCCACGAGAAAAAGTTGTTGGTACTTATCGCACTAAAGTGCTCAAAGACCCATTTCAGATTTCCTTGGATAAAAAGATTGATTTACTGATGGGTGTTGATGCGATTATGCGTAAGGTTAAGGGAGTCGCATTCGCGGAAACTGATTTATCATTCAGTAAAAAATACCAGATTTTTGCATCGAGCGATGATTCATATATCGAGCAGACAATTTATCAATCGGGCGGAAGCATTGCCGCGACCGCAGTAAAAGGTAATGTGACTGGCGAGCGGTCGTATCCGGGAATGCACGGTCATTATAAATGCGCGGGTTATGAATTTGTCGAAAGTCAGAGGTTTCTGGATAATGCCGAGCGGGTTGCAACCGAAGCCGTGGCTTTAATTAATGCCAAAGAGTGTCCGAGTATAACGACTACCGTAATCACTGACGGTTCGATGACCGCAATTAAGATACACGAGACAATCGGTCATCCAACCGAACTCGACCGCGTACTTGGAACCGAAGTAAGTTGTGCAGGGAAAAGCCATTTGACGATTGATAAACTACACAAATTTCAGATGGGCGCTTCGCATGTTAATATCACAGCTGATGCGACGATTGAAGGCGGGCTTGGCTCATTCGGTTTTGATGATGAAGGAACTCCAGCCCAGAAAACTTATCTGATTAAAGATGGGATTTTCAATGGTTATCTCACATCCCGAGAAACCGCACCGGTAATTGGCGAGAAGTCGAGCGGCGCGATGCGGGCAGATTCTTGGTCTTCAATTCCGATTATTAGAATGACCAATATTAACCTGTTACCAGGAAAGTGGAGACTGGAAGATTTAATTGCTGATACGGATGACGGTATTTACGTTGAGTCGGCTGGTTCACCGAGTATTGATGATATGCGGCTCAATTATCATATCGCTTCCGAAATCGGCTGGCTAATCAAGAATGGTAAAAAGACCGAGATGATCAGACGTCCATCATACGCTGGTATTTCTTATGAAATGTGGCGCAACTGCGATGCGATATGCAATGAAAATTATTGGGAAGTCTGGGGTGTTCCGAACTGCGGTAAAGGTGACCCGATGCAGACAATGACCGTTGGTCACGGCGCGGCGCCAGCCAGATTCAGAAACATTAAAATCGGGGAATAGGGGGCGACCAATGATTGATAAAAATAAAACAAAAGAATTACTTAATGCGGGTTTAAAAGCAACTCCAGCCGATATGGTTGAAGTAGGACTTTTTTCGACGGAACGCGGCACGACACGGTTTGCCAATTCAATTATCCATCAGAATATCTTCGCGGAAAATCCTTATCTCTGGTCTAGAGTGATTTTGAAATCAAAACAGGGTATGAAAATTGGTGGTTTATCAACCCGCAATCTGACCTTTGATGGTATTACCGAAGCAATTGGCAGAGCGTATGAGCTGGCAGAACATTCTACTCCGGATAAAGAGTTTGTCTCTTTACCTAAAAAATCGAAAACCCCGGCTAAAAAACAGAAAGAAGCAAAGATTGATTTTGTCACACCCGAACAGCGCGCATCGGCCGTGAAAAAGATTGTGAATGTCTGTAAAAAACATAATCTGACTGCCGCTGGTGTTATTACGACCAGCCGATACAGTGTTGGCATAGTAAATAATCTGGGTGTTTATAACTATTGCAAAAACGGTGATTCGTATATGACCGTGACTGCAATGAGTGACAACAGTTCTGGTTTTGCTCTCTCCTGCGAAAAGAAATTCTCGAAAATTAATTTTCAGGAATTGGCAGAAATCGCCTGTGAAAAAGCAATCATCAGCAAGAACCCAAGAGAAATCAAACCTGGTGCATATACGGTTCTTTTGGAAGAGCCGGCAGTTGCTGAATTAATCGCATATCTGGGCTGGGTTGAATTTGGCGCAAGGGCATTTGCCGAAAAACGGAGTATCATGTCCAAGAAACTGGGCAAACTGATAACCGGGAAAAATATCACAATTACCGATGACTGTAATGACCCGCGCATGATTGCGTTGCCATTTGACTTTGAGGGTGTGGATAAAAAGAAAGTGCCACTGATTGAAAAAGGGATTGCCAAAGGTATTGTTACAGACTCGTTCTATGCCAATAAGCTGAAAATGAAAAATACTGGTCATGCTTTACCCCAGCCAAGTGCCTGGGGACCATTTCCGACCGCACCAGTAATGAAAACGGGCAATAAGACCAAAGCCGAAATGCTTAAATCGATTGATAAGGGAATTTTGATTACCCGGTTCTGGTACACAAGGTTGGTTGACCCGGATAAGACAATATTTACTGGTTTGACCAGAGACGGTACGTTCTGGGTTGAGAATGGCAAAATCCAGTATGGTATCAAGAACCTGCGCTATACGATTAATCTCTATGAAACATTGAAACAGGTTGCAATGATTGCTAAGGATGCGATTCTATCAGGTGAAGGTGGACAGGCAGTCGTACCAGCACTTTTAATAAATAACTTCAACTTCTCAAGCAAAACCGAATACTAAAACAAACTTAACCACAGAGTACACGGAGAAAAATTTAGTAAGATTGTGTTTCTGTGGTTTTATTTTGTTGAGCACATTGATGGATAAAATAGCATAATCAGCAACAAGCTTTCCGCAAATATCTGAAGCAGATATTCACCTAATGGATCATATACTTCTCCAATCAAGTTGTGCGACAATATCAGAAATAAACATTGATATTTTTGTACTAAAAGACAACCTTTTTCATAATATATTAGGCAACTTATTTCTGATAATCACCTGGCCCCTAAGCCACTATATATGTCGCTTATATCATTGATTTGGGTTTAGGTATGGTTAGGATTGACCTAACAAAGGGCTAGCCCGGTGTAGTACCCGCTGGACGGTATTTTTGTATCATACATATTGAAATACATAAACTTATATAATGGTATAATATGTCGTTTTCTCAATAAAGCATTGATGAAACAGAATAGTTATATTGTCTAAGATTATTATCAATCTTGACATATAAGGATTACTTGGTAAAATAAACCGATGGCGGTGTAGCTCAGCTTGGCAGAGCAGGAGAATCATAATCTCTTTCAGGCACTTTTTCTAAGTAATACAACATCTATAAGATACGGCTGGAAGCCCGTAAAATAAGGCTTTCAGCCGTTTATACTATTTATACTGATTATACCTACAATACCTATTATGATAGAAATTTGGCACTAATTTGGCACTTTCAAGGCACCTAAAATGAAAGGTTAGATAGCATATAAAATAGGGGTGAGCGATATTGATTATGATATGCTCACCCTACGATTCCTAAAATGTAACTGGTGGATATGTTAATCAGACAAGTTTGAAGTAAATTCGAGGAACTCCTTGACAAATAATGCTTTTGGACTTAATTTTTAAGGTAGGAGAATATATGAAAATGCAGAAGGGAATTCTTTTCATCCCATACAGATATTTTGTGACCAATAAGAAAATCTTTGTTTTTTTAATCGTTGTAATTCCAATTTTATTATCTGCTCAATGGCTGGAAACGACGATCTATGTGCCAGATTCATTGAGTGGTATGACTTATCCTCAATGTTTCACGTACAATTCAGTTAACAATCGAATCTATGTTGGTGGCGCGTATGGAAATTGTGTAATTGTAATTGACGGACAAACAAATCAGAAGATTGCTAGAATTCCAACTGGTTCTAATAATTGCGACCTTTGTTATAATCCGACTAATAATAAAATCTATTCTTCGAACTATTATAACAACAATGTGACAATTATTGATGGCGCTACTAATAGTGTGATTACAACTGCAACAGTTGGAAGTAGCCCCCTAGGCCTTGTTTATAATCCGACCAATAATAAGATATATTGCGCGAACCATTTTAGTGACAATGTGACAATTATTGATGGCGCAAATAATAGTGTGATTACAACTGTAACAGTTGGAAGTGGCCCTGAAAACCTTTGCTATAATTCGATTAATAACAAAATATATTGCACGAACTGGAACAACAACAACATAACGATTATTGATGGTATAACTAATAATGCGATTACGAATGTGACAGTTGGGAGTGGACCCATAGCACTTTGTTATAATTCAACCAATGATAAGATATATTGCGCGAACTACAATAGCAACAATGTGAGAATTATTGATGGAGCAATGAATAATGTAATTACAATTCTGACAGTAGGAAGTTGTCCTAATGCCCTATGTTATAATTCGACAAATAATAAGATCTATTGTGCGAACTGGAGCGACAATACTGTGACAATCATTGATGGGGCTAATAATAATTTGATTACAACAGTTGCAGTTGGACGATATCCCATTGCATTTATCTATAATCTTACTCAAAATCGTGTTTATGTCGCAAATTATTATTCTTCCAGTGTCTCAGTAATTCGGGATGTGATGCCCGGAATAGAGGAACAGTCGACGCTTAATGCTACAGGCACAATGCTCGAAGTCTATCCAAATCCAGCAAAATCGTTCTTCATTATCCGCTTATCGCAATCCGCTGACCGCTTAGAGATAAAAATGTTTGATGTGGCTGGAAAGATAATTAAAAGCGAAGAGCTAAAAGGAAAAAACAATCGAATTTCGCTTGATGGAATCAAGAATGGTGTGTATTTTATCAAAGTAGGGGATGAGATCGTAAAAGAAAAACTGGTTGTAACAAGATAGAAAATCAAAAATCAAGACGGATGATATTTCTAACTTAGATTATATAAAAAACCTCCCCGGATGGGATGACATTCGAACCTCCATACTCGAGTTAGAAAATCCACACGTATTTGAAATTGTCCGATCCTGGTAGATCGAATGTTTGATATATTTTTTAACACTGTAACAATATAATACAAAATTGGCTAATTTCAAGGGCAAGTTTATACCGCGACTGCTTTATTATCTAACATATACTTTATCAATAAGTTAAGAATAAGAGTTCGTAAATCTTCTATCAGCGCGTTTCTAAGTAATACGTAGAATATTTTCCGTATTTCACTATCCGCTTTTAGTTATTGAAATCCTTGACAATTCAAGATCGCTATTTACTATATCACAAGGTATGGTTATTAGTTTTTATAATGATGGTATTTTAGAATGCATTAGAATAAAATCGATGTCTGAAGGAGGGCACGATGAATCGATATAATGTTTTAATAACAATCCTATCTGCTCTCTGCTCACTAATCCCTGCTCTTTTATATTCACAATCGGTTGATACCGCCTGGGTTAGAACCTATAATGGACCCGCTAATGGTAACGAAGGCGCCAGACAAATTAGAGTTGACAGTCTGGGCAATATTTATGTTGCCGGCGCCAGTTTAGGAATAAGTTCCTGGTATGATTATACGACGATCAAATACAATCCTAATGGTGACACTTTATGGTTGAGAAAATATAACGGAACTGCAAACAGTGACGATTTTGTTCAAGCCATGGCTCTTGATAATCAAAGTAATGTTTATGTCACAGGTTACAGTACTAGCCCTGGAAGCAGTCAAAATTATGCAACAGTTAAATACAACTCAGCCGGTATCGAGCAATGGGTCAGAAGATATGATGGTCCTGGTCCATATGCTGATCAAGCTTATGCGATTGCGGTTGATAACCAGGATAATGTTTATATTACTGGTGCCAGTTCTGGGTTAACAAGTTCAGATTGTGTAACAATTAAATACAATGCCAACGGCGATACGCTCTGGATAAGAAGTTATAATGGACCGACCAATCAGGAGGACGTTGGTAATGCGATTGCGATTGATAATCAGGGAAATGTTTATGTTGCCGGTTATACACAAGGTATTTATATGCGTGATTACCTGCTGATAAAATACAATGCTAACGGCGACACCGCGTGGGTAAGAACTTATAATAATCCCCAGCAGAACAGCGACGATATAGAACAAACACTGGTTTTAGATAATCAGGGCAATAGTTACATCAGCGGATTTAGTTCAGGCGCCAACGATGCCGATATCGTGACCATCAAATACAATCCGTCGGGACAGGAACAATGGCTTAAATCTTATGATGGTCCAGGTCATACTGATGATGTTCCGATAAAAATGATAATGGATGCGCAGAATAATTTTTATATTATTGCTGTCAGTTATGATAGCACTGGCTTTGAAGACTATCTGACATTGAAATACAATGCTAGTGGCGATACCCAGTGGACAAGAAGATATACAACCGCCGAAGATGCCGATGATGAACCAAGAGATGTCACACTTGACAACCAAAACAATGTTTATGTTACTGGTGAGAGCGACAGCTCTCAAACCGCTATGGATATCCTGACCGTAACATATGATTCTCTTGGCACTTTAAAATGGATAAGTCGATATACAAGTTCTGGTCTTCACGAAGATATCGGTGAAGGAATCGCGGTTGACCGGCAGGGTTATGTATATGTGACTGGTTTTTATTATAACCCGCCCAATTATTCTGACTTTGTCACAATTAAATATACGCAGTTGTCCGGGATTGAAGAAGAACGGAGTACGCTTACTGCTAAACGCAATACGCTGGAAGTATTTCCAAATCCGGCAAAAACATATTTTACGGTTCGCTTACCGAAAACCGCAGACCGTTCAGAGATAAAGATATTTGATGTAATAGGGAACATAGTTAAAAGCGAAGAGCTGAAAGGGAAAAATAATCGAATTTCGCTTGATGGGATAAAAAATGGGGTTTATTTCGTGCAAGTGGGGGATGAGATGGTAAAAGAAAAACTGGTTGTAACAAGATAGAAAATCAAATATCAAAGCGAATGATATTTCTGACTTAGATTATAAAAAGAATAACTCCCCGGATGGGACGACGTTCGAACCTCTATACTAGAGTTAGTAAATCCACATGTATTCGAAATCGTCAAATCTTGGTAGATCGATACCTAATACCTATAATTAACACAATAACAATATAAAATTAATCATTTTCAAGGGTAAGTTTATACTTCGACCGCTTTATTATCTAACATCTCGCTTCTCAATAGGTTAAGAATCTGTAGAATCATTACGAATAAAGCACTTGACAATGATATAAATTCGGCTCATATTAAATCAAGGCGTTTAATATATTAGTCGCAGGGAGATATTATGAAAAGGCTTGTGTTTTTATTATTTCTCTTTTGCACATTTGCTTTGGCACATACTTTTCATGGTGTATCAATGGCTTCAAATACACTCAATGGTTGGGTTGTAAGAAGCGATACAGGATGTGTTTACTATACGTCAGATTGTGGATTAACCTGGATCGACCAAAGTTTTCTCACTGCGCGATATTTTTCTGATGTTTTCTTTCTTAATGAGCAAAAGGGCTGGCTTTTGTCTTATGATCAAGGATTTGTATGGCATACTGAAAATGGAGGAGATACATGGATTAATCAATATATGGGATTAACAAAACAGACCATCCGTATTACTCTTATTGATGATAGCTGTGGATGGGTTGGAGGTAACGAGGCAGTGATAGGAAGAACAATAAATGGAGGTAATAGCTGGGACCAAATATGTTTACCGTGTCCACCATTTAATTGCGATACAGTTATTGAAAATGGCATTTCATTTATTAATAGACAACAAGGTTGGTTCTGTGCTGGGTGTTTCCCTGTCTACTGGCAACCTGACACCTGGTTTACTAAAGGTCAAGGATATATTGCTAAGTCAAATGATGGTGGTTTGAACTGGCAACTATTACTTAAAGATACAATCAATGACTTCTTTGATATAAAGATATTAGATACTTTGAAAGGCTTTGTTATTGGCGGAAATGACAGAACAATGTCCGCATTAGTAATGAAAACTCAAAATGGTGGTCAAAGTTGGCAACCAGTAACTATTCCTTCCCAAGCAAAATATCTGCGTTCGCTAAAATTTGTGGGTAATCATGCCTGGGCAGTCGGTCATAATGGAACAATCATTCATAGCAATAATGGCGGCAATACCTGGGCAGTGCAAACAAGCAATGTTAATGCAACTCTCTATGATGTTGATTTTAGCGATACTTTACATGGACTTGTTGCCGGTGACAGTTATGTGCTTTATACCCACGATGGCGGAGCGACCTGGCATATTGCGAATCTCGGAATTGAAGAGGAGATTGCCACGCTTTCAACTCGCAGTAGCTTTAGTATCTATCCCAATCCAGCGAAAGCATTCTTCATTATCCGCTTTCCGCTCAATGTTCAAAGCCCTATGATACGACTATATGATGTATCGGGAAAACTGGTAAAGGAGATTGATTCACCTTCGGCTCACAATGGTAAGTTTACTGAAATGAGAGTTTCGCTTAAAGGAATAAAGCCCGGAGTTTATTTTATTAAAGTAAGGGATGAGATGGTGAAAGAAAAGCTGGTTGTAACAAGATAGAAAATCAAAAATCAAAACGGATGAAATTTCTGACTTAGATTATAAAAAGATAACTCCCCGGATGGGACGATGTTCGAACCTCTATAATAGAGTTAGTAAATCCACATGTATTCGAAATCGTCCGATCTTGGTAGTTTGACTACTTTATTATCTAATATATTGCTTCTCAATAAGTTAAGAATCTGTATAGTCATTATGCATAAAACCCTTGACAAACAATGATTTCAGACTTAGTTTTAGAAGAGGGGAATGTATGAAAAAGAACATAAGCGTCTTTTTCTCAATATACAATAATATTGTATCTAATATGAAAAACTTTGTTTTTTTTAGCGTTATAATTCCAATTTTATTATCTGCTCAATGGCTGGAAATGACAATCTATGTTCCAGATTCACTCTGCGGAATGACTCATCCCCAAGCATTTGCGTATAATGCAACGAATAATAAAATCTATGTTGGTGGTCACTCTGGTAATTGCGTAATTATTATTGATGGCACAACTAATCAGAAGATTGCAAGAGTTTCGACAGGAAGTAATATAAACGCACTTTGTTGGAATTCTCAAAACAATAAAGTCTATTGTGCTAATTGGGATAGCAACGATATAACAGTTATTGATGGTCAAACCAACTCAGTAATTACAACCATAACCGCGGGAAGTGGGCCTAATGCATTGGTCTGGAATGCGCAAAACAATAATGTTTATTGTGCTAATTACAATAGCGCCAATGTAACAGTAATTGATGGTCAAACTAACTCAGTAATTGCAACCATAACCGTGGGAAATGGGCCTAATGCATTGGTCTGGAATTCACAAAACAACAAAGTCTATTGTGTCAATGATGCTACCAACAACGTAACAGTGATTGATGGTCAAACCAACTCGGTAATAACAACAATCACCGTGGGATACTGGCCATGCACTTTGGTCTGGAATGCTACCAACAACAAAGTATATTGTGCTAATCAATATAATGACAATGTGACAGTGATTGATGGTCAAACCGACTCAGTGATTACAACCATTGCCGTAGGAACTTATCCTTGTGCTTTTTGCTGGAACGCGATTCAGAACCGAGTTTATGTTGCAAATAATCAGTCTTCCAATATTTCAGTAATTCGTGATTCGATAATATCTGGTATTGAAGAAAATCGCGGACCGCTTTCCGCTGACCGCTTATCGTATGAAGTGTATCCAAATCCGGCAAAATTGTTCTTCGTTGTCCGTTTTCCGTCATCCATTGAAAGCCAAGTGCTGAAAATGTTTGATGTATCGGGAAAACTAGTTAAGGAGATTGATTCGCCTTTGGCTCACAATGACCAGGTTGCTGAAATGAGAGTTTCGCTGAAGGGAATAAGTCCGGGAATTTATTTCTTACAACTAAATAATGAACTAGAAACTAAAAAATTGGTCATAACTAAATAAGGAGTTATTACGAAAAAGCTTAACACACTATTTTTACTCTTTATTGCTCTCTGTTCGCTACTTACTACTGCGTCTGCTCAATGGCTGGAAAGGACAATTTACGTTCCGGATTCACTTAGCGGAATTTTGGTCCCTCAAGGTTTTACTTATAATGCAACGAATAACAAGATCTATGTCAGTGGCGTATTTGGAAATTGGGTAATTGCAATTGATGGACAAACAAATCAGAAAATTGCAAGAATTCCAGTAGGAAGTGACGTTAGTGACCTTTGTTGGAATTCCAACAGCGATAAGGTTTATTGCGCTAACTCTAGTGACGATAATGTGACGGTGATCGATGGTGTAACAAATGCAGTAACTACAACAATTCCCGTCGGAGACCGTCCGTTAGCAATGATTCATAATACAATTAACAATAAGATTTATTGTGTTAACTACGGTAGTTTTAATATAACTGTCATTGATTGCGCAACAAATACTGCAATAGCAACTATTCCTGTGGACAGTTATCCTGGCTGTTTAATGTATAATTCTACCAACAATAAAGTGTATTGTGCTAGCACTTGGTATAGTGATTATGTAATTGTTATTGACGGCGCAACCGATAGAATAATAAAAAGAATCCCAATAGGGATTAATCCCGGTCCTTTTATTTATAATCCGACCAATAATAAAATCTATTGCATTAATGGTGGCACTAACGGCTTTATATCAGTAATCGACGGTGCTACTGATTCTGTAATAACAACCATTCCAGTTGGAAATTGTCCCCGTTTTTTTGCTTATAATTTGACTAACAATAAGCTTTATATTGCTAATTATTTGAGTGACAATGTGACAGTGATTAATTGTGCAACAAACTCAGTAATTACGACAGTCCCGGTAGGAGACGGTCCTTATGATTTAGTATATAATTCAATTAGTAATAAAATATATTGTGATAACTTATCGAGTAATAATATAACTATAATTGACGGTGTGACTAATTCGATTATTACAACTGTTCCAGTTGGAGATTTTCCCCAGCCTTTAATTTATAATCCAACTAATAACAAGGTATATTGTGGAAATGCCGATGACAATAATATTACTGTTATCGATGGTTTAACAAATATGGCAATTACCACAATCCCGACTGGAGATTATCCTTTGAACTTAATCTATAACTCAGTCAATAACAAAGTATATTGCACTTGTTATTTTAATAATATTGTTTCTGTAATTGATGGGATAACAAATTCAGTAATTAAATCAATATTTGTTGAAATGTCTCTTGATGCGTTATGCTATAATACGACTAATAACAAAGTTTATTGTGCTAACACGTCTAACAATAAGATAACCGTTATTAATGGTGTAACTGATACAATAACTACTACAATTACAGTTGGGAGAAGTCCCAGCGCTTTGGTATGGAACCAAATAAATAACAAGGTCTATTGCGCGAATAGGGATAGTAATAATGTAACTGTGATTGACGGCGCAACCAACAATGTGATTACGACAATTCCAGTTGGTGAATGGCCAAATGTTTTAGGATATAATTCGCTTAACAATAAGATATATTGTGCAAATCAAGGTTATCCACCAAATCATAACGGTGCTATTTCAATAATTGACGGTTCGTCTAATGTGGTTATTGCAACGGATTCTGTTGCAACTAGCCCCCGCGCTTTAGTTTACAATCAAACTAACAACAAAATCTATTGTTCTAATGGAAATAATAATCTAACAGTGATTGATGGCACAACAAATTCGATTATAACAACAATTACAGTTGGTTCATCACCAGGCGCATTAGTATATAATCTAACCAACAATAAGGTTTATTGTGCTATTAGCGGTAGCAATAGCATATCGATAATTGATGGCGCGACTAATGCAGTGATTACGACTATTTCAGTTGGAAACAGTCCATACACCTTGGTTTGGGATTCAATAAATAACAAAGTGTATTGTGCTAATTACAATAGCCATGATATAACTGTGATTGATGGTGCAACCAATTCGGTTCTTACAACGATTCAGGTCCCAGGCAGCTGTCGTTCTTTAGCATTCAATCCGCAACAGAGCCGTGTTTACGTAGCTAATTATGGCAGTTCTACAGTTTCAGTGATTCGAGACGGGATGCCGGGAGTAGAAGAAGGACGCACAATACTCGGAGCTCCACAGCATACACTTGAAGTATATCCGAATCCAGCAAAATCATTCTTCGTTGTCCGTATCCCGTCATCCATTAACAGTCAAGCGCTGAAAATGTTTGATGTATCGGGAAAACTAGTAAAGGAGATTGATTTCTCTTCGGCTCACAATGACAAGGTTGCTGAAATGAGAGTTTCGCTTAAAGGAATAAAGCCCGGTGTTTATTTCTTACAACTGAATAATGAGTCAGAAACAAAAAAATTGATTATAACTAAATAAGGAGTTATTACGAAAAAGTTTAAAATATTATTCTTAATTCTCATTGCTCTTTGCTCTCTACTCAGTACTTCATTATCTGCTCAATGGTTAGAAGAAACAATTTATCTTCCTGATTCGTTTTCCGGAATATTGTTTCCTCAGGCTTTAACCTATAATGCGACGAATAATAAAATCTATGTTGGTGGGTATTATGGTGATTGTTTGATTGTAATTGATGGACAAACAAATAATAAAATTGCTAAAATCACGACGGGTTCTAATATCCATGACCTTTGTTGGAATTCTATTAATAATAAAGTATATTCTGCAAATTATGATAGCGGTTCAGTAACTGTAATCGACGGGACAACTAATCAGGTTATTGCAACAATTTCAATTGGATATGGTGCCTGTGCTTTAGCTTATAACCCGACTAATAATAAAGTATATTGCGCCAGAGAAAATGGCGATAGGGTAACTATTTTTAGTGGAGCAACCGATTCGGTAATTAGAAGAATGTATGTAGGAAGTGGTCCATGTGCTTTTGGCTATAATTCGACCAATAACAAAATATATTGTGTTAATGAAGGTAGCAATAATATTACAGTAATTAGTGGTACGACTGACCAAATAATCACGACAATCCCGGTGGGAGTTGGTCCGCGAGCGATAACTTATAATCCAATCAATAATAAGATTTACTGTGCCAATCAAGGACCATCTCCTAATTATAACGGTTCGGTTACAGTTATTGATGGAACATCAGATAGTGTAATTACAACAATTCCAGTAAAGAAACGTTCTTGGGCTTTAACCTTTAATCAGATGAATAATAAAATATACTGTGCTAATTTACAAAGTGATAGTATTTCTGTGATTGATGGAGTAACCAATGGGGTTTTAACTACAATACCCGCCGGGTCTGAACCGTGGGCTTTAGCTTATAATCCTAATATCAACAAGGTTTATTCTGCAAATTTAATGAGCTATGATATTACTGTAATTGAAGGTGCACATGACAATGTAGTAGCAACCATTGCAGTCGGAGTGAAACCAATAGATTTAATCTGTAACCCGACTACTAATAATATTTATTCCGCTAATGAGGAAAGTGATAATGTGACAGTAATTGATGGAATAACAAATCAGGTGAACAATACAATTTTTATAGGCAGGTATTATCCTTGCGCCTTGGTCTATAACTCAATTAATAATAAAGTATATTCTGCAAATTATATTACTGATAATATAAGCGCGATTGATGGAACAACCAATCAAGTAATATCTACAATAAGAGTCGGCGAATGGCCTTGGGCTTTACTTTATAATTCGACCAATAATAAAGTTTACTGTGCTCTTGGTTACGTTGGTGCTAATCTATCCATTATTGATGGCGCAAATGACTCAGTAATTAATACTATCCCGTTTCAAGGATGGTCTTATGCACTGGTTGACAATCCTATCGATAATAAAATTTATTGCGCTAATTATTGGAATGATACGGTGGCAGTTATTGATGGCACTACTGATTCACTGGTCACATCGGTCCTGGTTGGAAGCTATCCAAATGCGTTGGTGTACAATTCAATAAATAATAAGGTATATTGTGCCAATGGAGTCAGTAACAATGTGACCGTAATTGATGGCGCAACCGATTCCGTTCTTACAACAATACAAGTAGGAGAGTATCCCACGGCTTTAATATATAATTTCACAAACAACAAAATATATTGTGCCAATGCCGGCAGGAGCCCAGGTTATGCTGTAACGGTTACAGTTATTGACGGTGCAACTGATTCAATAATCGCAATAATTGTCGTGGGTCAGCGCCCTTGTGCTTTGATCTATAATCCAACTTATAATAAAGTCTATTGTGCTAATAAGTATAGCGATAATGTGACCGTAATTGATGGTACTACAAATTCAGTGATTTCCACTGTTACTGTAGGAAATGAACCCAATGCTTTAATCTATAATCCGACTAATGATAAGCTCTATTGCGCTAATTATGTTAGTAACAATGTGACCGTAATTGATGGTTCGAGTAATCAAGTAATTACAACAATTGACGTCGGAAGTGAGCCGACTGGGTTTACTTATAATCCATCACAGAACCGAGTCTATGTCGCAAATTATAACAGTTCCAGTATCTCGGTAATTCGGGATTCGATAATATCTGGTGTTGAAGAAAATCAACAACCGCTTTCCGCTGACCGCTTTTCGCTTGAAGTTTATCCCAATCCAGCGAAGACGCAAACCGCTATCCGCTATTCTTTGCCAATTGAAGGAAATGTAATACTACAACTATATGATATTTCTGGAAGATTAGTTAAAACATTGGTTAATGAAAGTAAGAAATCTGGTATTTATAACATAACTCTTAACTCTAAAACTCTTTCCGCTGGTGTTTATTTTCTCTCTTTACAAACCAATTCAAAAAGACTGATTGAAAGATTAGTTGTAATAAAGTAACAC
Source organism: Caldifarciminota bacterium (assembly GCA_903865935.1). GTDB lineage: Bacteria > Hydrothermota > Tepidihabitantia > Tepidihabitantales > CAIPLT01 > CAIPLT01. Next base: position 286 of record CAIPLT010000004.1, on the reverse strand, counting down.
CCCGCCCCAACTCTCTCCGTCGGAAAAAAGGTAGCACGAATTAAAGCGAAACATAAATAATCAATTTTGCAGACATTATAGCACATAACCTAAAAGACACAGTGAATGTATTGAGTGAAAAGTATCTAAAAAAAGGCAGAAATTTGGCAGAATCGGGTATTGACAAAAATGGCGATTTCTGTAAGCTATTGAAACAGTAAGCTGGGTCCGTAGCGCAGTTGGTTAGCGCAGCTGACTCATAATCTTAAAAGACCACTTTCCCCAACATTTTGTTATTCTGTAACTT
>CAIPLT010000003.1 GCA_903865935.1 Caldifarciminota bacterium | reverse complement strand
CTGAAACCAAGTAAGTACGGGTCAGAATAGTTCAACAGAAAATTAGTATAATGAGAATAACTCGACCAGCCGATTTTGATTTTTCGCAGAGTATTAAACAGATTATTTAGATTGAGCGAGAAAAAACCATTAATTTCTCGGTTATCGGGTACATATGAAACAGCGGCAGAAATCTCCTGATTTTTCTTATCCTTGCCAGATATCATCAAAGAGTATAATGTGTCTTGCTTACTTATCCGATAGTCGTTGATTTCGATATCATTTGTGGATATTCTACTTAGCCGCCTTTTTATTGTTATTGCTGAAAAGATTGAATTTGGCTTTATATCAAGTAATTGTCTTAAGCGGGACTGATTGGATAAGATTCCAGTAAATTGTATATTATTGATTTTAACCAGCGAATCTCGCTCTATCATGAGATTATAAGAAATCGATTTTGCGCTGTCATTTATCAGGAAATTTACTGGTTTAATTGTTGCGAATGGATAGCCATTATTATTATAATAGTCGAGTATTGTCTGAACCTGTGTATCAAGAAACTTTTTGGAAAAATATTGTCCATGTCTTATTTTATAAATTGGTTTTAAAATTGTATCATCGCTTAAGATATCAAATGCTGAGATTTTTGCCTGTTCGTTTTCTTTAATTATGTATCTGACCGCGATATTTTCGTTTTGTTTGATAATTGTATCTGAAATATCAGTCCAGAAATATCCCAGTTCTGAATATTTTGTAAGTAAGGTATTTTTCCATGAATCAATCATTGAATCGCTTACTATCGTATCAATCGGGAAATCGATATACTGCTCGGGACGTTTTAAAGAACTGTTGCCAGAAAACTTTATATTTGTAATTTTTTCATTTGGAATCGGCAAGGCAAAACAAATACCGAAAAATAAATAAAAAGCTAAAAGAATATTTTTTGAGATAATAATTTATTTCAAGATTTTTGATGACGCAAAAACCATTTATAACTCAGGAACCGAGAAATAAATACTGCCGCCACTCATACGGGATTTTGTCAATTGCACTGACAACAAAAGTGAAATATGACGGTTTTTTGGGTCTTCTCAGTAATCTCAGGCCGGCATGCGAGTAATGGTCAATTCCTTTTTTTCCGTTACAATCAACACAGGCACAGACTAGATTTTCCCATGAATCAACTCCACCTTTTCCTTTTGGCATGATGTGGTCGGTTGTCATCGGCCCAATCTTTTTACCGCAGTACTGGCATTGATAATTATCACGGCGCAGAATATTTCTTTTACTGAGCGGGATTTCACGCCTGGTTATTTTAATAAACTGGTTCAACCGCAAAACACTTGGTAATGGTAACCAGTTTCTGACGGAACGGGCGATTAAACCATCATACGATTCAATCAGCTCGGCTTTTCCCAAATACATTAATATCAATGCCCGCCGCATTCGGCACAATGTTAATGGTTCATAATTTTGATTTAAAACCAAGACTTCTTTTCTAAGCATTAATCGTCAGTTTTTTATTGAATTTAGTAAATGGAGCTGACGGGAGTTGAACCCGTGACCTTTTGACTGCCAGTCAAACGCGCTCCCAACTGCGCTACAGCCCCATCATGAAAATATATTATTACTAAAATTCACACGATGTCAATACTCTCTGTTGGCAGAAGGGGCGGGGTTAATACTTGACTTATTGTTATTTATTTGTTAAATATAAAGTTATGTTAAAAGTCAAAGCGCAAAGATCTAAACTTTTTTATTTTGTTTTCATATTTGGACTTTTAGCGGTCAGTTCATTATCGGCGGTAACAAAACCGAATGCTGTAAAAGATATTAAATTTGTAAAACCGTTTGTCGGTAATGAGGATTTGTCCGGTGACGGGCAAGTTCAGGAAGTTTTAAAATTATTAAAAAAACCGTTGGTCGTTCAATTACAAAATCAGAAAGGTGTTCCGGTTGCGAATCAGGTTGTCACATTTGAAATACTGACTGAACCAAGGGATAATATTTTTACTCGCAAACAGGCATCATTATCGGTTATTTCTGCCAAAACCGATGCCGCAGGATTTGCCAAGTCGAATCTATTTTTGGGAGGGTCACCCGGTGAGTACCGTGTCATCGCAAAATCGGGTGATGCAGAATATATTTTCACAACGACCGCTTTACAGCAACGATGGTATCTGGGTGTTATTTTCGGCTTGGCCGGTGGATTATGTTTCTTCTTATTTGGATTGTACTACGGCAGTAAGGGATTAAGACGCTTGGCCGGCGGCGGGTTGAGGGAAATTGTTTTTAATCTTACCAAACATCGTATTTTTGGTGTTTCGATTGGCATGCTCGTTACAACAATATTTCAGTCTTCAACCGCGACATCGGTACTGCTGATCAGTTTTGTCAGTACTGGCTTAATCGGATTATCGCAGGCACTAGCGGTGATTCTGGGAGCAGATATCGGTACAACTTTTACCGCACAGATTTTGGCTTTCAAATTATTCGACTACGCGCTGTTTATTATAATTGCCGGGTTTTTTCTGATGAATACTTACCGAAAAGTCAAAGATCTCGGTCAGACTATTTTCGGTTTTGGTTTGGTGTTCTTCGCGATTAAACTGGTTTTTGATTCATCGGTACCTTTAAAATACTTTCCCGGTTTTACCCAGACAATTATATCATTCGGTAATTTGCCATTGTTGGGTATTATCATTTCGATGATATTTACATTTTTGGTGCATTCATCTGCGGCAACCGTTGGTATTGCGGTTGGATTAGCATTCAGCGGATTAATCGGGCTGAAAGCGGCAATTCCGATTATTCTCGGAGCAAATTTGGGAACAAGTTTTTCACCTTTGATTGCCAGTCTAAAAGCAAGTCTTGAAGCACGACGGGTCGCAATCGGACACACAATATTTAAATTAATCATAGTTATAATTATATTTCCTTTTATAAACCAATTAACCCATATCCTTTCTCATACTGCAGGTTCATTACCCCGCCAGATTGCAAATGCACACACTCTGATTAATATTTTTGCTTGTATTATTTTTCTGCCATTTTTAAAATCTTATGAAAAATTATTAAGAAAACTTCTACCTGACAGTTTAGCCGATAAATACCGTGTAAAACCTTTATATCTTGATTCAACGGTTATGGACACGCCGATAATGGCAATCGCTCAGGCGCACCGCGAAGTACTACATATGGGAGATATTATTACTGATATGTTCCAGCGTAGCCTTTCCATATTTGTTAATAATGACAAAGAAGGAAGAAAAGACCTGGCAATGACCGATGATAAAGTCGATATATTGGAGCGAAATATCACGGTTTATTTGACCAATGTTTCGGCAGGAGAATTGCCGGCTGAATTATCTCGAAAAAATGTTGCCCTGCTTTATATTGTGGACGATTTGGAACATATCGGCGATATTATTTCAAAGTCACTGATGTCTTATAGTAAAAAGAAGATTGACCAGGGTTTGCAATTTTCCGAACAAGGTCTTACCGAGATTGCTGAATTTCACAAAGAAGTTTTTGAAACGATGCGAATGGCATTTGCTGCTCTATCGAACTGGGATAAAGAATTAGCTCAGCAGGTTTTCGAGCGAAGAGAATTTGGCAATCAGAGACAGCAGCAGCTCCATAGTCAGCACTTAGAGCGTTTACGTGCAGGACTTAAAGAAAGCATTGATACCAGTACAATTCATTTAGATTATATTTCTGATTTGGAAAGGATAAACTTCCACAGTACGCAAATTGGGTTGAGCATATTACAAGCATTAAATATTTTAAAACCATTAGCGCAAACCGAAAACTAATAAAAAGCTTAACAAACGATAATTTTAAAGTTTTAAGGAAGGAGGATTATGAACTGGGTAAAAGATATAAAAAGTGTTGCACAAGAAGTTTTTAATAATTTGGGTGAAGGATATAAGGAAGAAGTTTACGAAGAAGCGCTTGCCCACGAATTAAGAATCAGAAAAATATCATACGAGCGACAGAGAAATTTTGAGATATTGTACAAAGGATACCGGGTCGGGGATGGCATTGTCGATTTGATTATCAACCCGCGCTGGTGTAACCCCGCCAATAAAGAAATCGTAGTAGAGGTAAAGCGCGGCAGTAAAATTCAGGAATCAAATAAAAGACAAGCGCAGGTTTATATGATTTCGCTTAATATTCATAACGGTGCAGTATTATGTTTTGCAGATGAAGTGCTTTTGGAATCGGTATCAAAACCGGACAAAGTATTGGAAACAGCAGTTGTAAAACCAAGCAGAAAAAACAAAAAAGGATTAGAGGAAACAATCAGTGAATGTGCAAAAAGTGTTTATGAATATTTTGGGAAAGAATTCACTTATCGTGACGACCGTATGGCAATCTTTACTGCGGCAATCGGCGTCGAGTTAAGATTGCGAAAAATCTATTTTACTCAAGCAAGCTATGACATTACCTATAAAAGCCATAAAGTTAGCAGTTATAATTTTGACTTTGTTTTTGATAAGGAACAGGTTGCCGAAGTGGCGTTCTTCGAAAAAGAAGAAAAGGTGGCGGATATAAAAGATGAATTAAAATTTACCCGTAGACTTCTTGGTTTACATAAAGTATATTTAATCG
>CAIPLT010000002.1 GCA_903865935.1 Caldifarciminota bacterium | reverse complement strand
GCTGTCTATCATTGTGATATGCGGGTCATTAGCAAGTAGCGTAGCAGTCACATTGTCAGTATTAGCGCCACCAGTATTATTTAATGTCACGACCATATTGACCGTTTCACCGCGATTAAAGATGCCATTATTATTGCCACCAAGTATTGACACGTTTCGATAACTCAATATTGGTGCATAGACTCGAAAAGTTTGATACGATTGGAACATACTATCGTTTACATCGTGGAATGTCATCAACATATTTATTAAGTGGTTATCCGGGCAATTATTAGCAATACGAAAACTATATAAACTGCCAGAATAAGACGAATCATTAGCCGGAATATTTCCGTACCAGCTTGAGTCATTAATAACCGAAACAAACGAATCAGTTGCTGTAATGATTCCATAAACACCCTGTGCGGTTCCAACTCCTACATTATGTGCCCATATACCGTAATCAACATATTCACCAGGATTAATTTGACCATTAGCACCCGAGTCAATGATTGTGCGTAAACCGGTTATAATATAAGGATAACTTGCCGGTACAACCGGAATCGAGTCAAAATAAGTCGCTTTGTTATATGCAGTAACCGTAATATGCAGATAACCAAATGTAGTTACTGGCTGAATGAAATTTATCAATACATTACCTGATGAATTGGTATAACCAGAACCATATAATAATGTATCTTTGTAAATTCCAACTAAAGCATCAGAAATACCGGGAACCAAAATATTGATACTATTTAATCCAAGAAAAAATGTCGCCTGGTGATTTACGCTCATTGTCTGCGGCGGTAAAGTCCGAACTGGCACTGAAGCATCACCAAAAATATGCCAGTTTTCAAATTCCTGTAAACCTTCAGTTCCTGGTTCGTATGCAGCAATCATGTGGCACGAACCATTAAACATTATACCGCCAATCGTATGCATTCGGTTGTGTACTAAAAGCGAACATGCAGCAGATTGACTTACGGTCGGTGGAACCCATGATTGACTGATACTACTTCCATAAAAAGCGATTGCGCCAGCAGGATTAGCAGGTGTACCAGCTCTGAGCCAGGCTTCGCCAAAACATGTTCCATCGTCAAATTGACCATTGTAACAAGCAACTGAAATTATGTATGGTAATTTATTGTAATTTGTTAATTGATTAACATTCGAGTTACTAAATCCGGTTGAACCCCATGCAGTCATACTTCCATGACCGATATAATTAACAATTGAGCGTCCATCATTAAGACCAGCAGAAACCATTGCAATCGTGCCATAAGGGTCATAGATTCTGTCAACTGATGTATAATTATATCCCAAAAGCATATCGCGGAGCCAATTACAACGGGTTGAGTCATAGTAAGGCGGAGTGCCGCCGCTGATATTTGATGCAACACCCATGCCTTTACTTTCCCAGCCATTGCCAGTAACCAGAGTCCGTTCATAAGTTATTGTGCGGGCGACCTGATTATCAACATCTTGTGGGCTATTTGCTGAGAATCGTGAAATAAATGCATCCGGATAATAATCGCCGCCTTCAAGATAAGTATAAACCGGGTCAGCAACGTCAATGACCGGAACACCGATGCCCATTGCCGGTGGTATATCACCCGCATCACCAACTATTAAAATCCAAACTAAATTACCCGCGTTATATTCAGTCTGAATATAGGTTTTTATCGCAGCCGTACCACTTCCTATATCATCAGGATATTTTGCTATTTTTGTTGGAATTCCTTTCATTCTTTTCCATGTTGCAAGCGGTCGGATGTTATTATAGTATGAATTAGTCGTAATAATTAGCATTCTGCCAGCACGTTCTAATACCGAATCAAATCGACTAGGGGAGAAGTTGATAAAGAAATCCTGATAAATATCCTTAAATTCTCTGGAAATTGTTACTGCGCTTTGTTTTCTGGTTTTGATATTTATTCCTTGCCTACCTGAACGATAAACCTCAACTGTTATGTTACGGCAAACAATTAGTTGTCCGGTAACAGGATTATACTGAAATGGATTAAAATGGATAGTCAAACCCCGATAATCATGCATTATAAATGGTTTTGCGATGTCAATTTGGTTTTCAGGAAACCATCGGTTCTCGTTATAAAAAGAGCTGAATTGATAAGAAACTTTTTCAGGGTCTATCTCACGCGATAAATTGCCTTTTGATGGTAAAATAGTTTTAACTGCCAGAGTCTCATAAACCGCATTAAGAATATGATAATCATATTCGCCAATGTCATTTATAATTATATTTTTATACAATCGTGGCAGTTCAGGATAACCTTGTTCCAAATAGGTTACCGCATCTGATATCACTATTTTATTATAAACTTTACCGTCATATACTGCTGATTCTATCGTATAATTCGGCAGGGTAAATTGAATAGCAGTTGCGTAATTATTATCGCTGATTACCTGTGCTGGTTGTGCAAAAACTAAAGCACATAATAACAAAATATTCATTTCGCCTCCAGGGCTGTTTGATTTTTTTCAAGATAAATATTCAACTTATAATTTTAACTTGTGAACAATAGGTTGTCAATCATTTTACGAGAAAGTTATTAAAAATTCGCCATTGAGTCCGCCGAGTGCGTAGGAAAATACGGGTTTCAGAGAGTGGTTGAAAATTCCACCTATAGGTAGAATAAAATATGACTGATTAGTAATACTTTTTTACTACGGAAATGTCGTCTAATCATATACATATCATATCCTTAAATCTAAATTTTATTTACATAGGGGAGGTATCTCCCCCAATATATGACCATCCATCGTTCCACTATGAACAGGACTTTAAAAACAAGTTATAGTAGAACATATAGCAATGTTTAAAAAATATCACATAATAGGACATACAATCTATTATCTTAATGAAAATATAGTCAGGCATCTAAAATGAATTATATTAAGGTTTAAATCGCGAGACATAACAGGATATGCAATAGACCATAAAAAAAGACATTCATTAGGTATTTAATTGGTTTTAGCAAATCATCTGATTTGGGGTTGACTTTCTTATCAATTACAATTACAATGAAATCGACAATAATCGTTCAAAGTATAATCTTTGAACTTATGTATATATGACTGAAGAATTAAATAAAATTCTACCTTTGGTAACAAAACCGATTAGATATACGGGCGGTGAGTATAATATTTATATCAAAGAACCAGAAAACCATCCGATTTATTTTGGTCTTTTGATGCCGGAAGTATATGAAATTGGCATGTCTAATTATGGTTTGAAGGTTCTTTATTCGATACTAAACCGTCAAAAGAACATCATTGCGGAAAGAGCATATGCGCCATGGCTCGACTTTGGTGAGAAACTGAAATCAAGTAATATTCCATTGTATTCTCTGGAATCAAAACGACCGCTTAAAGACTTTCATATTTTAGGGTTCTCTTTACAAAGTGAGCTATCTTACACAAATATATTATATATATTAGATTTATCGAAAATTCCATTACTCAGTCGAGAGCGCAAAAACAAAGACCCTTTAATAATTGCCGGTGGCCCTTGTTGCGTTAATCCTTTGCCGATAAATGAATATATCGATGCGTTTGTGATTGGTGATGGAGAAGAGGTAATACTTGAAATTGCTCAGGTATATGAACAATGGGATAAGAAAAATCGCGCTGATTTATTAAATCTACTATCTAAAATCGAAAGTGTATATGTTCCATTAGTTCAAGATACATCAAAGTTAATAATAAATAAGCGTAATATTTTAAATTTAAAAGAAGAGGACTTTCCATATCCGCCAATGGTACCAATTTGTGAAACAGTTCATGATCGGTTGACGGTTGAAATCAGTCGGGGATGTACACGCGGCTGTCGTTTCTGTCAGGCAGGAATTATTAATCGGCCATTAAGAATGAGACCAGTTGCGGAAATTATGCGGTTAGCTGAGCGCGGTATCCGTTCTACTGGTTGGGAAGAAGTATCTTTGCTTTCGTTATCGACATCTGACTACCCGTATTTAGAGGAACTCGTCGCCCAACTGACACGCCAGATGGCAAAACGACGGGTCGCTATTTCCTTGCCATCAATGCGCGGTGAAGATTTTAATATGCAATTAGCTCAGAGTTTACAGGAAATAAAGAAAACCGGTTTGACTTTTGCACCGGAAACAGCAAGCGATAAGTTAAGGTCATTTGTCAATAAGGATATTAGTGAAGATAGCATATTTTCATCAATAAATACAGCAGCGGAAAAAGGTTGGCGTAACATCAAGCTTTACTTTATGATCGGTTTACCAGGTGAAGACCAGTCTGACATTGAAGCATTAGTACAATTTGTAAAACAAGCATCACGTATTGCACCTAGAGCAACAATCAAATTTAGCCTGACACCATTTATACCTAAACCACATACACCACTGCAATGGGCTGGTTTCGAATCTCCAAAAACGCTAAAAGAAAAGATTGGTTTTGTTCATAACATGATAACACGTCGTAATATAAACGCTAAATGGGAAAATCCCGATGTTTCTTTTGTACAGGCAATTTTAGCTCGCGGTGACGAAAAACTGAATAAAGTAATTCTTGATATTTATAATAAAGATGGTATATTTCAAGATTGGACGGAAAAGTTTAATATTGGTCTCTGGCAACAATGCTTTGAGAATAATAATATCAATACTACTGATTATTTAAAGGAAAAAGATATCAGCAAAAAATTGAATTGGGATTTTATTCATATTGGTGTTGATAAATCGTTTCTGAAACAGGAATACGAAAAAGCTAAACGCAGTGAAAAAACTGCAAATTGTCAAATTACTTGTCAAAATTGTGGTGTTAAAGGATGTGATTTAAACCCGAATAAAGACGAAATATCCAAAGAAACAAGTGCAGAACTGCAACAAGCTAAGGATAATGTCACAGAAGATACAAAGCACGATTTCCGTTTAAAATCAGATGATTTTAAAGCATGTTTTCCATTTGGCGCTGAAGATTTGTTCTCTAATGTCCGTTTTCGAATAAAATTTTCGGTCGGTGAAACATTCCGTTATGCCGGGCATCTTGATATTGTCCGGACAATATATCGGACACTTCGTCGCTCTGAACTTCCAATCGCCTATACACAGGGATTTTCTCCTCATCCGATAGTTTCATTCGGTCCCCCTTTGCAAGTTGGTGTAATATCAAGTGGAGAATATTTAGATATTGAAATGGCACGTACATATAACGGTAATCTTGTCCGAGATTTAGGATTTTTTATGCCAAAGGATATGAGAATTATCCATACAAGAATGATTAATCGAAAAATCGATTCACTTGGGAAATCATGTAATCTTGCTCAATATGAAATTAAAGATATCCCTTGGGCATTTGATAAAGAAGACGTTTTAAAACAAAAAGAAAACATTGCAAGTATTAAAAATATCGAATTAAACGGTAACCAAACCGTAAAATTTAATCTGACAATTGCCCCAAAAATTAAATTATTCAATATAATGCAAGAACTTTTCAAAAAGGATGAGGCGATTGTCCGATGCTTAAATATCGAGCGAAAGGATTTTTATGTTGTTAAAAATGAAAGAATGTTATCTCCAATGGAAGATGAGTAAAAATATTTATTATAGATTATTCCATTTGGATGATATTAAAATTTCGGAGGATAAATGAAGCAGAAAAAAGAGATTATAATTGCCACTAATGCAATCGAAGGTGAAATAAGATTTGCAATTTTAGAAAATTCGCAACTGGTTGAATTATATCTTGAACATGATATTAGAAAAACATTAGTGGGACGAGTATATAAAGGACGGGTTGAAAATGTCATAACCGGTTTGCGCGGCGCGTTTGTTAATTTAGGATTAAAGAAAAACGGATTTTTGCCTTTGGCTGACATACCCGAGTCAGAAATCTTTGATGAATCCACATTAGAAGTCGAACCCGATACAAAAAAGCGTGAAATAAAACCACTTATAATAAACCCGGGGCAGGAAATAATTTGCCAGATAACTAAAGAACCAATTGGTGAAAAAGGTGCGCGGATAACATCATATATTTCATTACCTGGCCGGTATCTGGTTTTTTTCCCGTGGGCGTCTCGAATCGGTATATCGCGTCGAATACACGAACGCCGAGTACGAGGAAAATTACGTGATTTCGCGAAACGAATAAAAAAACCGGATGTTGGATTAATTATTCGCACATCCGCCCAAACTGCATCCGAACAGGAAGTTAAGAATGAATACTACGAATTAGAGCGCAGATGGTCAAATATCGAATTGCAGGCGAAAAAAGAAAAAGCTCCGATATTATTACATGATGATTCAGATGTATTAATCAAAGTTGTCCGAGATATGTTTACACATGAGGTTGATGCGCTGGTTGTAGATGACGAACCAAAATATAAAAGAGTGATAGAATATTTAAATAAAATTGCACCTAGTCTTAAAGATAGAGTTTCGCTCTACAAAGGCGCTACACCAATTTTTGAGCACTATAAGGTTGAACAAGAACTCTCAAAAATTATCGAAAGGAAAATTTGGTTAAAAAGCGGTGGATTTATTACGGTTGACCAAACCGAAGCATTAGTCGCAATCGATATTAATTCGGGTAAGTTTTCGTCCGAAGAAGACCCGGAAAGATTAATATTTCAGACAAACCTTGAAGCAGCCGCCGAAATAGCTCACCAGATAAGGTTACGTGATTTATCCGGATTAATTATTATTGATTTTATCGATATGGTAGATTCTAAGAAAATGGATATCGTAGTTCGAGAATTAAAGATGTGTTTGGAAAATGACCGTGCAAAAGCAGACTTTTCTAAAGTAAGTCGTTTTGGTATCTTGGAGATGACTCGAGAACGAACTAGGCCTGGTTTATTACATACTCTGACTGAATTGTGTCCGATCTGTAAAGGCTTGGGGCGTGTCATATCAAGAACTGAAATAGCAATGAAGATTGAACATGCGCTTTTTTTAAAGAGCCACCAGCTAAAAGGGAGAAAAGTTAAAATAATGGTTTCACCTTTAGTTCATGACTTTATGACAACTGATCGTCAAGACCAATTAGCGAATTTTGCTAAAAAGTTTCAAATGGCTTTAGAAATTCGTCCGGATACCGCATTGCAGTTCAGTGATTATAAAATACTAATGGTCATATAAGTCAAATTAGTTAATGTAATTTGTTATGTTTTTATATATATAATAAAGGAGTCTGGAATTGATTATTTTAATTGGCACTAAAGGACAATTGGTCAAGACAGCACCAGTGATGAAAGAACTACAAGACCGAAAGATTCAATATAAATATGTACAAACCGACCAACATCCAGTATTAAATCGTGAGTTAGAAGAAAAATTCGGGTTAAAACATCCAGATTTGTTTTTGTGGCAAAGTAAAAAGGATTTAGTAAAACTTTGGGAATTGCCAGTATGGTTTATCAGATGTCTTCTAAATGCAATAAAGAATTATAAGTTCTTTAAAAACGAGCGAATACTAATAACACATGGCGATACAATGTCAACATTATTAGCATGTATTATCGGTAAGATTTACTCAATGAAAATTGCTCATATCGAAGCGGGTCTGCGTTCATTTGACATCATGCATCCATTTCCCGAAGAAATGATTCGCCGAATTTCATCAAAATTCGCTTATTTTTTATTTGCACCATCAGACTGGGCAGTTGGTAATCTGCGTCGTGAACCAGGAAAAATAATCAATACTGAACAAAATACTGTATACGATACATTGGCTACTTTTATAACCAAGACTGATATGGCGGAACAAGATAAATATGTAGTAGCTGCAATTCATCGGCAGGAAACTATTTACAATCAAAACCGTTTCAAAAAGGCGGTGAAACTGGTAGAATCCGTTGCACAGAAATACAAAGTTACTTACATAATACATAAGACCAGCGAAAATCAATTGAAACAATATGGCCTTTATGAAAAGCTACAAACGAACAAGAATATAAAATTAACTGAATATCTTGATTATGTTAATTTCATGAGTTTGGTGAAAAACTGTGAATTCGTTTTATCAGACGGTGGTGGTTTACAGGAAGAAACATATTTCTTAAATGTTCCTTGTTTAATTTTAAGAAACCGAACCGAGCGTGAAATTGGTTTAAATGAAACATCAATGCTGTCTAAATTTGATGACGAAAAAATTAATTATTTTTTGCAAAATTATACAAAATTTCATCGTAGAAAAGAATTTATCCAAAAATACCCGAGTAAGAAAATTGTTGATATACTGCTGAAGTACGAAAAAATCTAATTAATTTCAATATTAACATGAGAAAAATTTTAATCATAATTATGTTGTATGGAGTTTGTTTTGGACAAAATTCTTTAATTGTAACATCTAACTGGGTTTTAACTTTTTATAAAAAGATTATATCTCCATTGCAAGGGCAGGATATTTGTAATTTTTCACCGACTTGCTCGCAATTTTATCGACAGAGTATTAATAAATATGGTTTTTTCGTAGGTTCTATGATAGGTGCTGATAGATTACTACGTTGCAATCCTTCGGCCTGGAGCTATTTTGACAAGTATTATTTTGGTATTAGTGATTATCGAATTTCCGACCTGCCAGAAAACCATTACATTAAAAATGTAAGGCAGAGATTTAGCACGGTACAAAATGGAGCGACCCTAAACGATTATCTTCTACCTTCTGATTCATTACAAACTAACAACCAAAAACCAAAAACTAACCTTGATTTTTCTAATTATCTTTTTCAGTCAGAGGATTATGTTCGAGCAATCAGTGAGTATAAAAGACTACTTTTTTCTGATGCGGATACGCAAGATTGTGCAAAGGAATATGTACAATTGATGTTAGGTGAGTGTTATCTTAGAATAAAAGAATATAACCAGGCTCTGACATATTTTAATACAGGAAAAAACTTTTATTTTACTTATGGTCGAGCGCGTACTTATTTTGAGAATAGCAATTATGTTAAAGCACGAGATGAGCTGAATACTTTAGTGAATAGTCAATTTGATAAAGAACGGATAATTCTCACTGGGGTTAGTTATTTTCGGGAGCGTAATTTTATAGCTGGTACTAAATTTTTCCGAAATTATTCTACTGATTCACTTTTGAATCGATTATCCAAATACGATGGAAAAGGAATTAAAAAACGAAATAGCGTTGCATCGTCTTTATTCTCATCGGTAATTCCTGGTTCAGGGCAGGTTTATAGTGGTCGTCTTGGTGATGGCTTATATTCATTTCTGACCGTTGTTGGTTCAGGATTAATCGCAGACTATTACTATTACCATGATGAATCAAAAATTAAATTTTCAATATTTACTTTTTTAACTGCTTTTTTCTGGGCTGGCAACATTTATGGCGCAAATATTGCAGCACGGGAATATAACGAATTCCAAGTACGAAAATACCAGTCAAGAATTGAAAGCGATATCGAAGGTTTTAGCTTTACACCAGACTATCAGGAGATTAGAAGATAATATATATTATTCTGCTTAATTTAATAATATTTCCGCAAAATCTTGTTGGTATTTCTTTTCAACCATCTTTATCATTTGCCGACTCACTTTATCAGCAAAGTGATTATTACAATGCAGCGACTGAATATGAGCGCTATCTCTTTTTTAATGCATCGAAAATTAATAACGATTCACTATTACAAAATTTAAAACTAAAATTAGTAATGGCTTATTTAGGGTCAAATGAAACGGGTCGCGCTGAAAAAATCCTGCAAGAACTAAACTCGCAAAGAAAACAAATTTCACAAGCGGTACAAATATATTTATCTCAATTATATATAAAACAAAGAGAATTATATAAAGCTAAGATGGAATTGAATGATTTATTATTATTCAATAGTGACTTACCAGAAAACTTGAAGAAAGAAATATATAAAAATCTTATTTATATTGCACTACTGGAACATGAACCAAATGATGTTATAAACTACTCAACATTAACGAAAGATAGTACAATAATTTCAGAAACCAAAGCGATAACACAATTGCCTAAAAAAAATGTTTTGTTGTCGCAAGTACTTTCTTCAATTATACCTGGTAGTGGAGAGATATATTGTGGTAGATTTGGCAGTGGTTTGCTGTCGTTTTTTGTCAACTCTGCATCAGTATTTGGGATAGTTTATACTTATAAACACAAACAATATGTTGATGCAACATTAATTTTTTCATTAATTTTTACACGATTTTATAATGGTTCAAGAAACAATGCTAGGAATTTCGCACAGGAATATAATAATAAAATTTACCAAACAAAACTCAAAGATTTTAATACTTATTACAAGTAGATAAATTTTATAATCAAAAATTAAGCTGCTCTCTGATGACCTAAAGCCCCTGCCATTTTTACTGCTTTAACTGGACAAATCTTAAAACACTCTCCGCAACCAATACATTTTGCAATAATGATCTTATGCCGTTCGTTTATTTTACCTTCGATTGCATCAAACTGGCAAACTTTTACACACTCTCCACATCCATTACATAAAGATGATATCATAGCATAAGGTCTTGCGTTAGCCCGGTCATTAAATGAATTGGTCGGACACCGATATACGCAGATGCCACAATCAGTACACTTAGAAAAATCCATTAATGGTAAATTATTTTCCATTTTAAGCGCATCGTATGGACATGCTTTAATACATATACTACAGGAAAAACACCCGACCGAACAAACGTTTCTGACTGTATTTCCTTTATCTTTTGATACGCAGCCTAAATGGACTAGTTTTGTCCTAGGTATTAATTTTAATGTCATTTTGGGACATTCCTTAACACAAATACCACAGCCAGTGCATTGCTTTTCGTCAATAATCGGTAAATGATTTTCACCGATTCTTATGGCACCAAACGGACAGACCAAAGCGCAATGTCCAAAACCAACACATCCAAACACACAACTTTTATTGCCTCCGTGAAGTATATATGCTTGTCGGCAGTCAGTACCGCCATCATAAATGAACCGTTCCGAACATTCTTTTCTGCCACCCTGACAGACTAAGACTGCAATTTGATCTTCTCGCAATTTGGCTTCTTTGCCGATAATTTCACCTATTGCATGAGCAACTTCTTTTCCGCCCGGTAAACAAGAGTCAATTGATATTTTTTCATCTGCAATATTCTCAGCATAAACTTCACAACTCGAAAATCCGCAAGCACCGCAATTAGATCCAGGCAGAGCTTCAATTATTTTTTCTAATTGGATATTTTTTGCGATTGCCAATTTCCTATTGATAAACGCGAGTAATATACCTAATCCAAGTCCTAACCCTCCAAAAATAAGTATTGATTTTAGAAATATACTCATAATGTTAAACCAAAAAGACCGACAAATCCAAGAAATGCTAATGCGACTAATGAGGCGGCAATAAAAGCGATAGGATAACCTTTAAACGAACGTGAAATTGGAGCGAATTCAAGTCGTTCACGAATCGCAGAAAATAAGATAATTACCAGACCAAATCCAAGAGCCGTGCCAATTGAAAAGATAGTTGATTGTAATAAAGAATACTTGTAGTCAATTACTAAAAATGTTACGGCTAAAATCGCACAGTTTGTTGTAATAAGTGGTAAATATATTCCCATTGCCGAATATAACGGTTTGAAATTCTTTTTTAAAAACATTTCAACAAATTGTACTAATGCAGCGATAACTAATATAAACACCGCTGTCCGTAAAAATACTAAATCGAGCGGGATAAGAACAAAGTGATATAAAATCCATGTGACCCAAGTTGAAAGTAACATGACAAACAGAACTGCCGATGACATACCAAATGCGGTCGAAAAAGATGTGGAAACTCCGAAAAACGGACATAAACCGATATAACGCATTAATAGGATATTATTGACAATGAATGCTGCGATGAAGATTAGTAAAAGATTAGTTACCATATTTACTCAACAACTTCTTTATTTAATATAAACTTATTAATAATTGCTTTGAAAATTCCGATTAATAAAAAGCCTCCAGGTGGAAAAATCATAAACAGCATTGGATTAGAAATAAGCGCTTTCGGTCCGATTATCATGCCAAATATTGCACCCTTGCTAAAATACTCCCGAATAATTCCCATAAGAACTATTATTAAAGTAAAACCTAATGCTTTGCCCAAACCATCAAGAAACGAATCAATAATATTATGCTTGTAAGCAAACGCTTCCGCCCTTCCTAAAATAATACAATTAACGACAATTAACGGTATGAAAACCCCTAAAACCTTATGTAATGACGGTGTATATGCTTGCATAATATAATCAACAGTTGTAACAAATGTCGAGATGACAATAATAAAAATCGGAATACGAACCGAATCTGGCACAAACTTTCTTATCGCGGATATGACGATATTAGAACAGATTAAAACAAATGATGCAGCAATACCCATCCCCAAAGCATTATTGGCATTAGTTGAAGTTGCCAATGTCGGGCAGAGACCGATCATCAAAATAAGAATCGGATTTTCCAAAATGATACCTTGAGTTAGATATTTCCAGCGGTTAGTTTTCTGTTTTGTAATCATGGTGCCTTTGGCAATGTATCAGAAATTAGATATTTTTTATATCGTTTGATATTATCACGAATACCATTTACAACCGCTCTTGATGAAATGGTCGCGCCAGTTATTGCTTGAATGCCTTTAGTGTCCTGACTGAGCTTAAGTTCATTGACTGCTCGTTTTGTGAATTGTTCCTGAAATGATGATTCAACTACTTGCGTTCCCAACCCTGGTGTTTCTTTTAGCTCATCGGCTTCAATAAATATTTTCTGAATTATTGTATCGGTTCCCAATCCTACCCAGATTGGTATCGGACCACCATAACCTTGTGGCGCAATTTTAAAGACAATGCCGATTTTCTGATTTCTTTCATCATTAACAATCCATAATGTATCTTTTATTATTTCAATATAACTTTTTGATGTTGGCAATACTCGACATAGACATGACAGCATTATTGTATCAACCGTGCCGGTTTGAGTACTTGTTGTATCATCTGACACTTTAGCTAAATTTAGCTGAGTCTTTTCATTTTGTATAAGTTCAATACGCGCACGAGTCAAAGTATAAACTTTTGATAATAGTCCAGCTGAGATTAAGCATATGATAAAAAGCGATAGGACAATCCAGACTGTAGATTTCGTCATTTATATCCAAACACTTTTGGCTTTATGTAACGATCGATTAATGGTGTCGCAACATTCATAAGTAAAATTGAATAAGATACCCCTTCTGGATATCCACCCCAGAGTCTGATGAGCATAGTGATAACTCCGCAGCCGATACCAAAAATCCATTGTCCTTTAACGGTCATCGGTGTTGTCACGTAGTCAGTCGCCATAAAAAATGCACCAAGAATTAAACCACCGGCAAAAAGATGGAATATCGGTGAAAGTGGCGATAGTTTTGTTATATAGAAAATAAATGACAATATTAAAATAGTTCCGATATATGATAAAGGAATCCGATATTTGAGATAACCTTTGATAATTAAATATGTTGCCCCGCATAATAACAGGATTGCAGATGTCTCACCAATACAACCGCCGCGAAAACCAATAATTAAATTTTTAATTACAGGCCAGGAGTTCAGCGATTGGAATGTTTCAGGCGTACCGAAATTCTTTGCCAAAGATAATGGTGTTGCCTGTGTCACTGCGTCATAACCGGCAAGATGACCGAATCTTGGTGCGAGCCAGTTTGTGGTCATTAATTGAGGCCAGGAAACCATTAAAAATGCGCGAGCCGCAAGCGCTGGATTGATAAAATTATTTCCTAAACCGCCAAAGATTTGTTTTACGATTATTACTGCAAATCCTGAACCAATTATTGGAATCCAAATCGGAATATTTGGTGGCAGATTGAAAGCAAGCAAAATACCGGTAATCACAGCGCTGCCATCATTAATCGTAATTTTTCTACGCCACATAAATTCTGCGAATGCTTCAAAACCTAATGCGGATAAAACACTTAAACCAATGATAAGTAACATTCGAAATCCAAAGAAGTAGACTGATCCGATCAAAGCAGGAATTAAACAAATCACCACTGACCACATGATGTGTGAAATCGATTCGTTAGATTGAAGATGAGGTGAAGAAGAAACAATCAATTGTTTAACCGCGAAAGATTCTTTGTTATTGTTCATCTGTTTAGTAATGTTATTTCATTCTTGGCAAATTTAAAAGCATGAACTAATTTTATTTTTGCTGGGCATATATACGTACAACATCCGCATTCAATACATTCCAGAACATTAAGTTGTTTTGCTTTGCTAAAATTCCTCTTTTTAATCAAATTATTCAGTTCATAAGGCAGAAGTGACATTGGGCATGAATTAACACATTTGCCACATCTTATGCATGGTCCTTCTTCAATAATTTTTACTTCTTTATTTGTAAGAACTAAAATTCCTGATGTTCCTTTAGTTATCGGCATCTCGTCAGTGTATTGAGCGATACCCATCATTGGTCCGCCAAAAATTATTTTCTCCGGTTCTTCAGCATAACCGCCACAGAGGTTAACGATATCATAAACTGATGTACCTAAACGAACTAAGAGATTTTTCGGTTCTCTAATTCCTAAACCAGTTACGGTAATTAATTTTTCTACGAGAGGTTTATTATATCTGCATGCTTCAGATACCGCATGAGCAGTACCAACATTTTGCACCACAGCTCCGACATCCATCGGTAAACCTTTATAGGGTACTACTCGGGTTAATAATGTTTTAATAAGTTGCTTTTCTGAACCTTGAGGATACTTTGTCTTAAGACCGATGACAGAGAATCCCGTTTCTTGTGTAATTGTCTGTTTTAACAGTTCAAGTGCATCAGATTTATTCTTTTCAATAGCAATAATAATTTTGGTAACACCTAATACTTTGGCAATTATCTTAGCACCCTCAATAATTTCTTTTGATTTCTCTAACATTAATCGATAGTCAGCGGTTAAATAAAGTTCGCATTCACATCCATTAATTATCAATGTATCAATTGGTTTTTCTGAAGGTGGTGTTATTTTAACATGAGTCGGAAATGCTCCACCTCCAAGCCCGACAATTCCGGCATCCCGAATGATTGTAATTAGCTCTTCATTAGAAAATCTGCTGTAGTCTTGTTCTTTTATACTATCTTCCCAAATATCCTTTCCGTCCGATTCGATTACACAAGTCAGGAATCTGGTCGGTAATATCGGGTGATTAAATTCACTAATATCCACGACTTTTCCCGATATAGAAGAATGTAAGTGTGCAGAAATATTTCCTTCTGCCTCACCGATTTTTGTTCCGACTTTGACATAATCACCAATTGACACAATTATTTTACAAGGAAGTCCGGTATTTTGAATTAAAGGCAACCAGATTTTCTTTGGAATCGGTGCTTTTGTTATCGGTTTGTTAGCGGTCAGGTCCTTATGGTCTTGCAAATGAACACCGCCTTTAAATGTAGTAGCTACTCGTAGCATATTACGAAATTTAAACATCTTTTGATTGTAATTAAATTTTACTAGATTTCAATAGTGGGAGTTTATCGGATATTTAACAGGTTTTTTAAATCTTTCCATTTAAGCGTATTTACAACATCTTGTTTTTCCAACCAGGCGCGGCGCGCTACGCTTACCCCAAATTTCATCCATTCTAAATCAGCTATTCCATGAGCATCGGTATTTATCGCAATCTTAATTCCCATTTCTTTAGCTTTTCGTGTCCAGATATCATTCAAATCAAGACGGTCAGGATAGGCATTAATTTCCATTATCTTATGATACTTTTTCGCATATTCTAAAACCTTTTCCAAGTTTACATCATAACCAGGTCGTCGTGAAATCAATCGTCCGGTTGGATGCGCGATGATATCAACGTTAGGATTTTCAATCGCCGAGCACATTCGTTCCGTAACTCTTTTTTTAAATCCCTGATGCACCGATGCGACAACAACATCCAGTTGACTGAGAATTTCATCCGAGAAATCAAGTTTACCCGAATCTAAAACATCAACTTCAATTCCTCTTAATATCCTGATGTTGTTATATGATATCTGCAGTTTTGCAATCGCATTTATTTCTCGTTTCAATCGTTCCTCAGTCAGTCCATTAGCATAAAATGCAGCTTTGGAATGGTCAGCAAATGCGATATATTCATAACTCAACTTGATTGCTGCATTGACCATTTCTTCCAGTGTATTTACCGCATCCGAATTGTTAGTATGGATATGTAAATCTCCTTTAATATCTTCAAGCTCGACCAGTTTCGGTAATTTATTAGCTAATGCTGCTTCAATCTCGCCACGGTCTTCTCTAATTTCGGGTGGAATCCACGGCAGACCTAAAACTTTATAAACCGATGCTTCAGTTTTTCCGGCAATTGTTTTTTTATCTCGAAAAACGCCATATTCTGATACTTTTAATCCTTTTTCCTTAGCCAAGCTTCGAATTTTAACATTATGCTCTTTGGAACCGGTAAAATACTGTAAAGCTGCACCATACTGTTTTTCCGGGACGATTCGAATATCGACCTGAATCGGTTCCAAGTCAGTTTCTAATATCACTGAACCTTTAGTGTCACCAGACGCAAGAACCTGCATTACACCTGGCATTTTAGTGAAATAGTCTACAATCTTTTTGCCATTTTTGCCTGATACCAATATATCAATATCACCGATAGTCTCTTTCATTCGGCGTAAAGAACCTGATGGCGTGGCATTAGCAATCAGTCGTGATTTTTTCAGATATTTTACTACTGTATCGGCAATTTCTAAAGCCCGGTCAATTGGCGTTCTTGCTTTGCCATGTTCAAATAACGCGATTCCCTTCTGAATATTTTCAACTTTCTTTTCACCCATTCGGAATAATTTCGTCAAAGAGCCGTCCTCAATCACTCGTTTTAAATCCTTGAGATTTTTCACGCCTAATTCATCACTGGTTAATTTCAGAGTTTTCGGTCCTAAGTTTTGAATATTAAGAAGCTCGAGCAGGTCTTTAGAAATTCCCTGCATTGCTTCCGCTAATTTCTTCATCTTGCCGGTTTTCAGAAACTCGTCAATTTTCTTGGCAATACCTTCACCGATTCCGGGAATTTCTCTTAATTTATCCTGTTTATTTAATACATCTATGTCATCGGTTAATTCTTCAATTATTCGTGCAGCTTTTCGGTAAGCAAGAACTCGGAAGAATTGTTCGCCCTTAAACTCTAAAGCATCGGCAATGCGGTCAAAAATTTCAGCTATTTCTTTATTCTTCATATTTTATACAAACACAGGTAAACACTGTAAAAGACTTTAATAAATACATTTTTTGTGTTAATCCGTGTGCACCTTTGGTTCAAATTATTTTTATTTCTTTTTTCCCTTTTGTAACTTCGCCAATCACTTTTGCTTGTGGTATTCTACTTAGGACTCTTTTCACATTTTGTGGTTTTACAAATAGCACCATCCCGATTCCCATATTAAACACCGAGTACATTTCCGCTTCGGATATTTTACCATATTTCTGGATTGCTTTGAAGATACTTGGTACTTGCCATTTGTTTTTATAAATAAGACAGGAAAGATTTGTTGGTAAGAGTCGGATGATGTTTTTATAAAATGCACCGCCTGTAATATGTGCTAAAGCTGAAACATAGGGGAGAAGTGGATATACTTGTTTCAGATATGATTGATGGGTTTTGAGTAATGTTTCACCTAAAGATTGTTTGAATACAGGAATTTTTGTGTTTACAGTGAATTTATTATCTAAAAAAAAGACTTTTCGTGCTAATGAATATCCATTAGTATGTAGTCCTGATGATGGAATACCGATCAGTTTATCGCCAATTTTAATCTTTTTACCATTAATTATTTTTTCTTTTTCTACTATGCCGACAATAAAACCAACTAAATCATATTCGCCTTTTTTATACATTCCAGGCATCATTGCAGTTTCTCCGCCGATCAGAGCGCAATTATTCCTTTTACAACCATTAGCCAAACCGGAAATAACCTGTTCGATTACTTTTGAATCAATATCACTAAAAGCGATGTAATCTAAGAAAAATAAAGGTTTGGCACCTAATGTCAGAATATCATTAACGCAATGATTAACCAAATCTTCTCCTACTGTATTATGCTTGTTCATTATATTAGCAACTAACACTTTTGTACCAACCCCATCGCAACTTGATACTAAAACTGCTGACCGCTTTCTACTCTTTGTTGATTTTGGTATTTCATATAATCCGCCAAATAGTCCGATGTCAGATAATACTTGACGAGAAAATGTTTTTTTAACTAATGATTTGATATTGGACTTTATTTGTGTAGTTAGATTTATGTTAACACCAGATCTTTTGTAGGCAGATGTTTTAGTTTTCATACATTCACTTTAATAAAGATAAGATAAAAAGTCAATTGCTTTAGCTACGAGTAGATATAGACTACGATTATCATAATAGCACTAAAACTACTTAAATTTCAGAATAAAGTACAGAATTTTTATTTTTATGTATTTTTCTTTCAATCCTTAACAATTATGTAAGTTGTTCTGTAAGCAATATAGGTGTTAAATAAATGAGCATATTATTGGATAACTATTTATATACTTTCTGATTTAATTCTGATTCAGGGAATACTACCCTACCCTTTAAAGGTTTTTGAATTAAGAATATAGAATTTAGAATGTTAGGAGAGAAAATAATCTATTTTTTTATTATACTGTCAATATAATTTTTTCAGTTATACAATTAAAGCAAATTTGCATAAATCTTGTTGCTATTGCTACGCTTTGCATCAATTCTGTCAAAAAAGTGAATTATAAGTCATAGTTTCTTGACTTTTTTAACATTTTAGGTATACTGAAAATAATGAAATTTGTTGTAATCAAAGAGACAAAATTTAATAAATTATCATTGAAAAGGAGATATAATAATGGCTGATAATAATGAAATCTATAATCCTCCAGCAGAACTTGTAAAAAATGCAAATGTTACTAAGTTCATGGAAAAATACGGTATTAAAACATTAGATGAGCTTTTAAAACGAGCAGAAAATCAGGAATGGTTTTGGGGAGAAGCGGCTAAAGACTTAGACTGGTTTAAACCATTTGATAAGGTTTTAGAATGGAATTTACCATTTTCTAAATGGTTTGTTGGCGGTAAGTTCAATATTTGTCATAATGCGCTTGACCGCCATATGAAGACAAAGATTGCCAATAAAGTTGCCTTTATATATGAGCCGGAGCCGGAAAATGAAAAGGTTGAACGCTGGACTTATGCGGATTTGAACCGCGAAGTTTGTAAACTTGCCAATGCCTTGAAGAAACTTGGTGTTAAGAAAGGTGACCGTATCACAATCTATCTACCAATGATTCCACAACTACCAATTGCTATGCTTGCTTGTGCCAAAATTGGTGCTGTTCACTCGATTGTATTCTCAGGTTTTAGCGCTGGTTCATTAAAAGATAGAATTAATGATGCCGAGTCTAAAATATTGATTACGGCTGATGCCGCTTATCGCCGTGGTAAACCAGTCCAGTTAAAAAATAATGCCGACCTGGCAGTGACTGAATGTCCGAGTCTTAATCATGTTATCGTGTTTGACCGCGCTCATACTAAAGTCACGATGACCGCAGGCCGTGACCTTTGGTGGCATGAAATTATTGCCAAAGAATCCGAACAGTGTCCGACTGAACAGTTAGACGCCGAAGATATTCTTTATACTCTTTACACATCGGGTACAACCGGTAAACCAAAAGGTATTGTTCATGTGCACGGTGGTTATGCGGTAGGGATAAATACGACACTAAAGTTCATCTTTGATATTAAAGAGAGCGATATCTGGTGGTGTGCTGCTGATATTGGCTGGGTAACCGGTCATAGTTATATTGTTTATGCACCGTTAATGCTGGGTGCAACTTCGATTCTCTACGAAGGTGCACCGGATTATCCGGATGCCAGTCGCTGGTGGAAGATGATTGAAAGAGAAAAAGTTACTATTCTTTATACTTCGCCAACCGCAATAAGAATGCATATGAAATATGGTGAATCGTGGGCGCAGAAATATAATCTCTCAAGTTTAAGATTACTAGGCAGTGTTGGTGAGCCAATTAATCCTGAAGCATGGCGATGGTATTATAAATATATCGGAGCTAACCGATGTCCAATCATGGATACCTGGTGGCAGACCGAGACCGGTCATATTCTAATTACGCCTTTGCCGATAACTCCATTAAAGGCCGGTTCAGCAACCAAACCTTTTCCCGGAATCAAAGCTGGTGTTTATACTCACGAAGGAAAACCAATTAAACCGAATGACAACGGATTCGCGGTTTTATTGGCTCCATGGCCTGGCATGCTTAGAACTCTTTATAAAGATCCAGAACGTTATAAGCAAGCTTATTGGTCGCGCTTCCCTGGTGTATATCTGACTGGAGATTCATGTACGATTGATGAAGACGGTTATTTCTGGTTCAGAGGGCGCGCGGATGAAGTTCTTAATGTTGCCGGACACCGAATAGGAACAGCTGAAGTTGAGAGTGCTTTAGTTGCTCATGCAGCGGTTGCAGAAGCTGCGGTTGTGGGAATTCCTCATGAAGTTAAAGGCGATGTTCCGAAAGCGTACGTTACTCTTAAAGTCGGATTTAAACCGTCAGAAGAACTGAAAAAGGAATTAAAAGATTGGGTCGGTAAAGAAATTGGTCCAATTGCCCGACCGGAAGAGATTGAATTCCGAGACAAACTTCCTAAGACTCGTTCGGGAAAAATTATGCGGCGTCTATTAAAAGCAGAAGCACTTGGTAAACCGATTGGTGATGTATCAACCTTAGACGAATAAATAGGAGGAAAAATGAACGACAAATTAGCTAATCCTGCACCTTTGGGGTTGCTTGGTTTTGGAATGACTACAGTCCTGTTGAATTTACATAATGCCGGATTATTCCCATTGGGAACAATGATTCTGGTAATGGGAATTTTTTATGGCGGACTTGCTCAGATATTTGCCGGTATTATGGAATTCAGAAAAGGTAATACGTTTGGAACAACTGCATTTTGTTCTTATGGTCTATTCTGGCTGACATTAGTTTTCTTACTTGTTTTGCCAAAACTGGGCTGGTGGGATATTGCGAATATAAAAGGTGCAATGATAGCGTACTTTTTCTTTTGGGGTTTATTTACATTCTTAATGTATATTGGCACTTTGAAATTAAATCGTGCGCTACAATTCGTTTTCTTAAGTCTTGCAATTCTTTTCTGGATGTTAGTAATTTCTGAAGCTACTGGTTCAGTTGCGTTCAAAACAATCACCGGTATCGAAGGTATTATCTGTGGTCTTAGTGCTATCTATGCAGCAATCGCCCAAGTGTGGAATGAAGTTTATGGAAAAGAAATTCTTCCCCTTGGCGCAGTAAAAAAAGAATAGAGGAGTAAAATGAAAAAAAAGAAAAAGCCTGTTAAAAAGGCTAAAAAAATTATCAAAAGGAGAGCTAAGACGGTCAAGCGAGAGTTGACGGTTGAAGAACGAATTGCATTAGCAAATAAACCTGGTCAGGATGCGATGAAACTGCATCCGTTCTTTAAGGGTAAAATCCAGATTGCTCCTAAATGTGTAATTCGAGATGTTAAAGACTTCGCAATCTGGTATACACCAGGTGTTGCCAAGCCTTGTCTTGATATCAAAGCAAATCCGGAAAAAGTCTGGGAACACACGAACCGTGCAAATACCGTTGCAGTTTTTACTAATGGCACCAGAGTTCTGGGTCTTGGCGATATCGGTCCAGAAGCTTCTCTACCCGTGATGGAAGGTAAGAGCTTACTTTTTAAATATCTGGGTGGCGTTGATGCATTTCCGATTGCAATTAGAACCAAAGACCCAGAAGAATTTATTAAATGCGCAAAATTACTCGAACCAAGTTTTGGCGGGTATAATCTTGAAGATATTGAGCAGCCAATTTGCTTTTACATTTTAGACCGACTACGCAAAGAGATGAATATTCCAGTCTGGCATGATGACCAACAAGGAACCGCAGCTGTTACAGTTGCGGGTTTAATCAATGCGTTAAAAATTGTCGGTAAAGACCCGAAAAAAGTTCGAGTTGGTATGATTGGTGCAGGAGCAGCTGGTATTGCCGTTTTGCGAGTGATGGCGGCATATGGTATTGACCCGGCAAAAGTAGTGATGACTGATATGTATGGTATTGTTCATAAAGACCGCCCTGAATTTGAAAAGCACTTTGCATATACTAAAGATTTAATCGTCAAAACTAATGTGGAAAGTCGTAAATCAGAACGAATCGAAGATGCTATTCCTAAAACAATGGAAGGGATGGATGTCGTTATCGCTTATTCTAAACCCGGACCAGATACGATAAAGAAAGAATGGATTAAGAGAATGGCGAAAGATGCAATCTTATTTGTCTGCGCTAATCCGATTCCGGAAATTTGGCCCTGGGATGCAAAAGAAGCTGGCGCAAGGATTGTTGCGACCGGTCGTTCTGATTTCCCGAATCAGGTTAATAACTCTTTGGGATTTCCTGCAATTTTTCGAGGTACGCTTGATGTTAATGCCCGCACAATTACTGACGAGATGTGTATTGCAGCTGCAGTTGAATTAGCAAAAGTCGCGGAAGACCGCGGTTTAAGAGAAGACTATCTGATTCCGACAATGGATGATTTGGAAGTATTCCCTCGTGAAGCAGTCGCAGTGGGTATGAAAGCGATTGAACAAGGCGTTGCACGAATCGTGATGACCAAAGAACAGCTCTATAAAAAAGCATCAGATCGAATAAAAAATGCCCGAGCGATGTCAAAATCTTTAATGAAACAAGGTTTTATCCCCAACCCACCAAAAGATTAAATAATAATTTAATAATAAAAACAGGGCTGGCGATTTGCCAGCCCTTTAATTTTAATAGCGCCATGGGGATTTGAACCCCTGTCTTCTGGTTGAGAACCAGATGTCCTAGGCCGAACTAGACGATGGCGCCATGTTTAATTATAAAATAATTCTTAAATAATTCAATGTTATTTTATACCGAGATAATTAACAATATTTGCGTTCTTGTTCAAAATCGGTTTAATTTTACCTTTTATCGAAGTAGCAATAGTTGTTACACCCGGTCCGTGTCCGGCAATTACACAATTTGCATGAACAACAATTCCAACTGAGCCAGCACCTTTTTTGTAGCATCGACCAAAGGTATTGTCTGTGTCCTGAAGATAAACTAAATCACCAAATCTGAGTGTATCAAGTTTTAATTGTTTGATTGCAGTCGGATCTTGAGTCGTAATGTCATAGTCACCTGATGCAGCTGTTTCACTTCCCAGACCAGAACCCATAATGGTCGGTGGAATTATATGTGTTACGGGTAATTCGATATAACCATTTTTTATTTTAGGATTTATCTTTAAGAATAGATTCGGGTCAATATTAAAGAATTTCACATCCGGTAAATCAAATACCTGTAATCCCTGTCCTTGGGCGCGAACTTGGATTTTATCACCGATTGCTAGTTTTTCAATGATTGCTTTTGGAAACCAAACCAAAACGTGTTCAATGCCACCATGCTTACCCGTAATAATTCCTGTTTTCCCTTTTACATCTTTATCTTCACTCTTAATTATATACGCAGTATTACCGATACAGGTATAGACATTTAACGCTCGGTTTTCACTGTCATCCTTATTTTTCATTGAGACGCCTGGTTCGATATGGTCACCAACCCAACCAAATACTGGATCACCGACTTTAACATTATATGTTATCCCACCAGTACCGGGAAAAACAGTTGCTTCACCTTCATGGGTTAAACGAATATTTTGACGACGAGTTGGTGAAGCGATTTGACCAATAACCGATATAGTAATAATTTTGTTAATATTTGTTTTTAGCATTACAACTCCTCTTATTATTTGATTTGTTTACCTTTTTCAAAACCAAACTCAATGCCACGCAGATTGAGCTCAACAAATTTTTCATTTACAGTTTCTTTAATTGCATTAATCAGTGCGGTTTTAGAAATAACTTCGGTAATCGCAGACAAAGCACCTAACATCACCATATTTGCAACAACTGGTGATTTTATTTCTGAAGTTGCGATATTAGCTGCTTGTAATTCGTATTGTTTAGGGAGAGGTTTTATCGATACCATACCAGAGTCAACAATAATTATACCGTTTTGATTAACAGTATATACAAATTTATCATAACCATCTTGCGACAAGGCAATAAGTACATCCGGTTTTTCACTGAATGGAGCATCAATAAATTCATTACTAATTACTATTTCTGAACTGGTTAGACCACCACGCGCAGCAGAACCATACGAACCGATTGCACTGCCTTCTTTGCCATCCATAACCGCAGCATTAGCGAGTATTTCACCTGCTAAGATAACACCCTGACCGCCAAACCCAGTAATTTTAATTTTACTCATTAAACTCTCCGATTATAATTTTACCAGTCAGTTCGTCTTTCTTAAGACCTTTTGCTGTCTCATAACGAATTGCGCGGGCTTTTAAGTCATTAAACATTTCGTATAGCGTCGGTTGTTTATTTCTGCGTCCGAATTGGGTTGGGCATGGTGATACGACATCAACAAATGCAAATCCTTTTGTAGTCATAGCTTTTTTGATTGAATTAATCAATGGTTTTATATGATAAACTGTATAGCGTGAAACATATCGGGCACCACAAGCAACCGTTAATTTACATAAGTCAAATGGTTCTTCAGGATTTCCTTTAGCAGTGGTCATAGTTTTAGCATATTTTGGTGTTGTCGGTGAAACCTGACCGCCAGTCATCCCATAAATACTATTATTGGCACAAATTACTGTCAGCTCAATATTTCTTCTTGCCGCATGAATTAAGTGATTACCGCCAATTGCCGCTAAGTCACCATCACCGGAAATCACAATAACTTTTAAATCAGGATTAAACAACTTGACACCGGTTGCATATGCAATCGGACGACCATGAAGTGTATGTAAAGTATCAGCGGCAAAATGAGGACTGGGTATCCAGGCACCGCAACCAATACCCGAAACGAAAACAATTTTATTGAAATCTAATTGTAATTCATCAACCGCACGCAATATTGCATTCATTAATATTCCATGTCCACATCCTGCGCAGAACGGTGTTGGAAATGCTTCTGGTCTTAAATATTTGTAAAGATGTTCACTCATTTTATGTATTTCTTGGATTCGTTATATATCTCGGACGGATAAATTGCCTCACCTTGTGTTTTAGGAATTGAAATAACTTGTTTATTGCACAGGACACGCTGTACTTCAAGCACAAGCTGTCCACGATTCATTTCTGGAACAAATACAACTTTACAATTCTGTGCAGCACTTTTAATAATCTCATCTGCGAATGGCCAGATTGTTTTAAGTCTTAACAGTCCGGCTTTAATACCTTCATTTCTTAATTGTTTTATGACTGCGTAAGAACTACGCGCCGATATACCGAAAGAAATAAATAAATAATCTGCGTCATCGACAAGATAAGACTCGGTCTTACAGATTTTATCTTTATGATTATCGATTTTCGCGCATAATCGTTTTACCAGCATATCCTGGACAACCGGGTCTGCCACTTTACGAATGCCAAATTCATTATGGGTTGAACCGGTCACCAGTAATTTCGCACCTTGACCAAATATCGGCATCGGTGGTACTCCATCATCTTGTACGGTGCCAAATGGTTTATCCGACATTGAACTGTCCCGGTTAAATATCTCTATTTCCGGTTTGATAATAAAACTTTCTTTTAGGTGACCAACAACTTCATCCGCTAATAAAATCACTGGTACACGGTATACTTCTGCCAAATTAAATGATTCAATGGTTAAATCATACATTTCCTGCACTGACCATGGAGAAATTCCGATAATTCTATAGTCACCATGAGCTCCCCAGCGAGCCTGCATAATATCACCCTGACCTGGACGAGTTGCTTGACCGGTTGCTGGACCGGTTCTTTGCACATTTATTATTACGCACGGTGTTTCGGTCATTACCGCATATCCTAAACCTTCAAGCATTAAACTAAAACCAGGACCAGATGTCGCAGTCATCGCTTTGGCGCCAGCCCAGGACGCTCCAATCATTGAACAGATTGAACCGATTTCGTCTTCCATCTGGATAAATACGCCATTTACTTCGGGTAATCGATTGGAAAGGTGTTCCATTGTCTCAGATGACGGAGTAATCGGATAACCAGCATAATAACGACAGCCAGCAGCTAATGCGCCTTCAGCACAGGCAATATTTCCCTGCATAAAATATTTTTTTGGCGGAAGTAGACTTTTATTTATTAACTTTGGCATCTTTTTTGGTTTTCTCAATTGTAATTGCTAAGTCTGGACAGAGCAATTCACATAACTGGCATTGATTACATAAATCAGGATTTTTTACAATAATCTCTTTAAATCCCTTGGTCGAAACTTTGGCCTCGCGGTCATATACATTCTTTGGACAAATTTCAATGCATAAACCGCAACCCTTGCACCATTTACGATTTAATTTTATTTTTTCCACTATTACATTATAGATGGAATTTTAATATCGTCAAGAAAATCTATAATCACACTGCAGATATTGACAACTCGGTATATTAAATTATAGTTTAACAAATAGCATTTATGAGGTGAATATAATAAAAAAGTGTACTTATTTTATGATTTTGCTGATAATTTTTATCGGCTGCGATGGTCCATTTAATCCATTTGGAGATTCGGCAGGAAAAGAAGTTTTTCCAATCAGTATCGGAGATACATGGACATATTCAGTACAAAGTCAGAATAGTTCAACGTATCAGGATGTTGCTCGAGTCGAATATACCTATATTCAAGACACAACAATAAATGACGTCAAAATGACAATACAGAATAGAATAGCATATTATTCGGATAGTACAATCAAATGGACTGTAACCGTATATTACGTTCAGGATGATTTTGGGTTTTACAGTTTTCTGTCAATACCAACATTGGAGCAACCAGTCCCATACCTTAAATACCCGATTTATAAAGGTAGAAAATGGAACTTTACTGCTGATACAGCTTTTTTTAATGAATATGATAAACTCGCCGCTGAGGTTATCGGTAAAGAAGATGTCGGGAATTATACAGACTGCTGGAAAGTCTCAATGAAACTTTCAAAATCCGATGATGATATTTATCCGATATACACTATTATTTCATGGTATAAAGAAGATGTTGGACTTGTCAAAATGACTCAGGAAGTCGGTTCAGTTACAACTGCAATAACATTAACTGAAAAAACAATTCATGGAGAATAAAATGAAAAAAAGAAGAGTAATCGTATTTTGTCTTATTTTATTATTAAGTCTTATATCAAATCTTCATGCCAAGCAGTCATTGTTAATCGGAGTTGATGTGCTGCAATCAGTTGGTCGGCAATTTTATGGTGCAAAAGTTGGTTATCTGGCTAGTGGAACTGGTGCGGTGCTGGCTTACTATCATTCAATTGCTCCTAAGAATGGCACAGTCGGTAGCTATATGCCTTTATATTTTATCAGCTCGACCGATAAACTTACCATCTCATTTGGTTCTGATATCAGGTCTCTATTTTCATCCATTTCCAAGGTTAATAAATCTGCTTCATCACAAAGAACCTTTGAAGTCGCATTAACTTACCGTCCAATTTCAATCCTGCCAATCGGTTTGCGGTATATATGGTCGCCCGGCGGTTATTTCCCTAAAGGTTTAAGTCTGTCAGTTGGATTAGAATATTTTTTTGGAATGTAAAACTATCGCTTTTCAACCCGTTCACTTGACCCTGATATATTTAACTCTTCACGGTATTTTGCGACAGTTCTGCGCGCCAAATGAATATTCTGCTGTGCTAATAAATTAACAATATCATCATCAGTATATGTCTTTGTTTTGTCTTCATTGTTAATTAAATCGCGTATTTTCTCCTTGATACTATGACGGCTTAAATCGCCAATACCGGTTGTAAAGAAATATTTCATCGAGAATATGCCCATTGATGTTTCGATATACTTACCCTGACAGGCACGGGAAAGAGTTGATATATGTACGCCAAGCGCTTCCGCTGTCTGTTTTATTGATATCGGCTTAATAAACTCCTTGCCTTTTACAAAGAAATCCTCTTGGGTTGTTATAATATAATCAATAATCCGGTGTAGCAGCCGTTTTCTCGCTTCAATGCCTTTAATTATATTCAAAGCACTCTGTAATTTATTACGGGCAAACTCAACTTCTTCCGGAGTAAAATTTTTAGGATGTAATACAATTTCACGATAATGCGGTGCGATACGCAATATCGGAAAAGTCTCATCATTTATATTGCCGATTAGTTTCTCGCCCTGCCATTCAATCGAGAAATCAGGAGAGATATAGTCAGTCGCAATATTTAAGTAGCGCCGAGCGGGTCTGGTTTCTAAGCTATGAAGATTTGAAACCGCACTTAACATTTCGTTTTCTGAAATATTGAGCAATTGTGCAATCTTTGCATAATTACGCTTGAGCAGCAATTCAAAGTGCTCTCGAATAATTTTTAATTCTTTACTGTTATTATCAAATCCTAAGACTTCTAGCTGGCAAATCAGCGCTTCCTGTAGGTTTTTAGATGCAATTCCACCCGGTTCAATATGCTGAATGATCTTGATAATCTCATGAAGATGTTCCTCGGTTAATGCAAGAGTTTGGATAATTTCTTCCTTTGGAATTAATAAAAAACCATCATCCGTAATGTTGCCTATGATATACTCAATAATTTCAGAATCTTTTTCTGAAATTAAATTTTTTACAAGCGGCAATAGAGTGTCTTCAAAACTCGTTTTAGTGCGGTCAATTGTTTCTGATGAATCAATTTTATCTGAAGAAGCAGAGGGCAAAGCGTAACTATCATCGCTGATTAATTCCGCAATGTCAAACTCATCTTTATTCTCATTCGATTCTGGTTCGTTCTCATCCTGAGCTAATGGTAATTCAGTTTCTTCTTTTAAAGGTTCTTCCGGTTCTTCAGTAATTATCTCTAAAACAGGGTTTTGCTGTATCTCATTACGGATTAGGGTTTCTAATTCTAAATTGGGGAGAGCAAGCAATTTTAAATTTAATAATAGTTGCGGAGTGATGATTTGCTTCTGCTCTAAACGTAGTTCCTGCCTCATATCCGAAATCTTTCACCCAGATAATGTTCTCTGGCTAACGGGTTATTTATCAATTCTTGCGGGGTTCCTGATATCAGAACTTTACCATCATACATAATATAAGTATGGTCGGTAATTTCAAAAGTCTCTCTTACATTATGGTCGGTAATGAAAATCCCTAGACCATCAGCTTTAAGCTGTTTGACAATATCTTGTATCTCAGCACGGACTATCGGGTCAATACCGGTAAAAGGTTCATCCAGTAACAAGAACTTGGGTTTTGATACTAAAGCCCTTGCCATTTCGACCCGTCTACGTTCACCGCCGGAAAGGCTACTTCCTTTTTGATTTGCCAGGTGTTTTACATCAAGTCTTGTTAATAAACTATCAACAATCCCGTCTCGATTTTGTTTCGGTTCATCTAATAGTTCCAGTATAGCCAGAATATTCTCTCTCACGGTCAGTTTTCTGAAAACCGAAGGTTCTTGTGCTAAATAACCAAGACCTAATCTTGCCCGTTGATAAACCGGCATATGAGTAATATCATTTCCATTCAATGTAATTGTACCGCCTTCAGGACGAATAAATCCGGTCACCATATGAAAAGTTGTTGTTTTACCCGCACCATTTGGTCCTAATAAACCGACAATTTCACTCTGATGAATCTCCATTGACACATTATTAACCACTTTTCTAGTACTATAACTTTTACTCAGATTACTGATTACCAATGCCGAATCCGATATCATTTTAGAGTTCCTTTTTGGGAGTAAATTTCCCGGTAACATTTTTTAACGTGTCACTGGAAACCGTGATATAATCAACATCTCCGTCTTTGTAATTGATGGAAAAGAAATCGCCGAATACTTCCAATATCCCACCGTCATCGGTTACATACGTTGCATTCCCTGCTTGTAAGACCTTCACTTTTCTAAGCGACGTCTTATCGTGAATATTTTCCTGTGTATCGGCGTGGGCAAAAAAGAATTTTATCGTGTTTCCATTAATCTGATTTTTACTATCAAATACTTTCGGATGACCAAATGCCAAGCCAGAATCTTCTTTAATAAAGAATATTAGCGTATCGCATTTTAAAGTCGATTTAGCGGTTATTACAGACACGCTGTCAATTGCGGTAAATAGTGCATTGCGATTATCAAGAATCATTTTGTTACTATTGACGGTGGTTGTTTCGCTGCGCTCGATATACAAAGTTGGAGATGAGTCAGCAACACCGATCGCATCAGTAAAATTATATTGGCCAAATCGGCTAATTATGGTTAGGTTTTGCTGTTTTTCTTTTAAATTGACATTGTCGTGCGCTGTAACCAAATTTCTGCCCTGTTCAAATATTAAGACCGGAGTATTGATAAGCAACGTTTCTGACTCGACTTTAACATGACCTCTCAGCGTGGTCTTTTTTTCGTCAAATTGATAAAATGCAGTATCCGCAGTAATCCTGAATTGGGGAGTAGTAATTAATAAAGAATCAAATATCTTTGCCCGGTTATCTCGTTCATAAAAAAGTGCATTTTTTCCGGTGATTGTTGCATCTTTATCAGTAATTATAATACCCTGTGGAAATGAAGTAACACGACCTTCTGGAGTATCGAGTATCTCCATTTTAGGGGCAGAAATATCAGCAGCATATAAAAAATAGCATATAGTGTATAGCATACAGCAAAAAGCAATCAATTTAAAATTCATAATGCGATTTACCAGTTACACTGCTTTTAATCTCAATTTTTTTCAAACCCGCATCCGAAGTCAAGCCCTGTCCTTCGATTAAACCCTGCTTTGAATCAATTTTGACCCAGGCATCAGTTGTTATTATCTGATCATCATTATCCCAAACCAGCGAATCGGTTCTGAGTATTGTGCTGTCTGAAGTCTGAACTATCACTGAATCCTTGGCAAACAGGTCAGAGGTTTTCGAATTTACCCAGCCGGAAATAGATTTTAAAGTCGAATTTACCGCGCCATTTTCCTTATAGAAAATAACATACGGCTTAATAACATTTATCTTTTGCGGTTCTTCAAAAACAAATGCCTTTTCCGCATATAAATAATACATTCTCTTTCCACTGGCACTCTCATACATCTTAAAGTCAGTAACAATCTGTGACGGTAAAGGTTCAGAATTGGTTACGGGTTGCTTTGTTTTGCACACAGTTGTAAAAGTCAAACCAAATACAACGATAAATCTCGATATTCTAAACCATTTACTGATATTCTTCTGTTTTCGTTCGGTTATCATACCTTTCAAAATATTTTTGCTGTCATTTTCTTATTTGTCAAGCTATTTATTATAATACATATAGATTGTAAATAAAAGGATTAAATTAGGTGTACAGGTTAGACTTCTGTGCGTATGCTTTGACTGCTTTAACAAAACCGGTAAATAACGGATTTGGCCTGAGCGGTCTTGATGTGAATTCAGGATGAAATTGAGTTGCCAGAAAGAACGGATGATTTTTCAGCTCGATTATCTCGACCAGCTTGTCTTTTTCATAAATACCGCTGACAACCAGACCATGTTTTTGTAGAACCGAAATAAAACGGTTATTAACTTCGTAGCGATGGCGGTGGCGTTCCCAGATTATTGATTTCTCGTAACACTCATAAGCTATCGTATTTTTCTTTATGCTGGTTGGATATTTACCAAGCCTCATGGTCCCGCCTTTTTTTCTTTTTCCGCGCTGGGCAGGTAACAGATAAATTACCGGATATTTTGTCTTAGGGTTAAATTCGGTTGAATTAGCTTCGGCCATCCCGCATTCATCCCGGGCAAATTCTATTACCGCGCACTGTAAACCGATACACAAACCCAAGAATGGAATCTTATTTTTACGAAAATATTCAATGGTTGCAATTTTACCTTCAATTCCCCGCACCCCAAACCCGCCGGGAATTATTATGCCGGCAAGACCCGCCAGTTTTTCTTTGACACAATCGGAATTGACCGTTTCCGATTCTATCCAATGCAAATCCGCTTTGACATTTAAATTGGTTGCGGCATGATAGGTCGCCTCAATCACACTTTTATACGAGTCGCGTAATTTGGCATATTTACCGCATATCCCGATCGGAATTTTTACTTCCGGATGCTTGCTTTTATAAATATAATTTTCCCAATTCACCAATTTAGGTTTTGGTACAATATTTTTTATGTGCAATAAATTAACAATCAAGCGGTCTAATCCCTGCTTGGCAAATAACAAAGGCACTTCGTAGATATCAGCAACATCAATTGCTTCAATCACCGCTTGTTTCGGCACATTACAGAACAAGGCAATTTTATCTTTTGAGTCCTGCGGTAAAGGCAGTTTTGTACGGCATAGGATAATATCGGGCTGTATACCGAGACTTTGCAACTCTTTAACTGAATGCTGGGTCGGTTTAGTCTTATATTCCAATGAAGTCTCAATAAATG
Organism: Caldifarciminota bacterium; assembly: GCA_903865935.1. Taxonomy (GTDB): domain Bacteria; phylum Hydrothermota; class Tepidihabitantia; order Tepidihabitantales; family CAIPLT01; genus CAIPLT01. The sequence continues at coordinate 50,837 of CAIPLT010000002.1, read as the reverse complement.
GCACTAAAGTGAGATGAATATAGATAACATTATTTCTGCCTTCTTCAATCTGCATCTGACGGGCTGCTTCCAAAAAGGGCAGACTTTCGATATCGCCGACCGTCCCGCCAATCTCTGTAATAATAACATCAACACTATTTGCAAATTTTCGTATACGGTCTTTAATTTCATTGGTGATATGCGGAACAACCTGAATTGTCCCGCCTAAAAATACGCCTTTACGCTCTTTTTCAATCACAGAATTATATATTTGTCCGGTAGTTAAATTATGATTTCGAGTCAGATTTTCATTGATAAACCGCTCATAGTGACCTAAATCCAAATCAGTTTCCGCACCATCTTCAGTGACAAATACTTCGCCATGCTGAAACGGGCTCATTGTGCCAGGGTCAACATTAATATAGGGGTCGAACTTCTGCAGAGTCACTTTCATCCCACGGCTCTTCAGGAGTAGCCCAATTGATGCAGTCGCAATCCCTTTGCCTAATGATGAAACGACACCACCCGTCACAAATATATACTTAGCCATACTTTAAGATATATAGAATATTAAGTAAGTCAAGAGAAAAATTTTATTGTCAAATTTTTAAATAGCATTTTTTTAGCCTAGTAGTAAATAATCTGATGGGTTATCTGATAAATGGTCTGATAGATATGGTGATAAACTGAGTGATAAATGGTGTGAAAGATAGGGTAGAAGACGGCCTTTTTAATCGGGTTCAAGGTCGAGATATAGGTAAAAGCATAAGTAATTTAAGTAATAATAACTTAGATAAGATAAATGAAGTAGTTTTAGACCTGCTAATCAATGGAGGGAATAATGGGGTAGTCAGATATACCCCGCACCCTTTCCGTGCTCATACGAATTTTGTCAAGAGTTATTTTTAACTTTTCAAAAATTACCACGAAAGCACGAAATAAGAGAAAGCATGAAAGAATATAATGGTTTTCGTGTTCTTCGTGGGTTTTCGTGTTTTCGTGGTTATTCTTTTTCAGTTGACGATAAGTCGTTTTGTAGTTATATTGAATATCGAATGAGAAATAGTAATTCGACGCGGATAAATAATTCGTACAATTGGATTATTAATGAACCACAAACTTTAAGTCCTGATATTACAGAAATTGCATCGGCTCTGAACCTGCCGAAATTTATCGTCTCAATTCTTTTCCAGCGCGGTTATACAACCGTCAAGGCAATTGAAGATTTTTTAAAACCTTCTTTAGCTCAACTATATCAGCCAAAATTACTGCCTGACATGGAAAAAGCGGTCAGCCGTATTATCAAAGCGATTGAAAGCAAAGAACCGATATTAATCTACGGTGATTATGATGTTGATGGTGTTACCAGCACATCCTTGTTAATAAGAACCCTGCGCACGCTCGGAGCAACTGTCTCTTTTTATATTCCGCACCGCCAAAGAGAAGGTTATGGTCTTTCTGAAACTGGTATTTTATATGCTAAATCACAGGGATTTCATCTGATAATCACAGTTGACTGCGGAACCACCGATTTTGTCGAAATTGAACAGGCAAACCAGCTGAGTATTGATGTTATCGTTTGCGACCATCACGAAACTAAAGATATTTTACCCAATGCGCTCGCAATAATTAACCCCAAACGGACTGATTTACAATATCCATTCTCTGACTTATCCGGTGTCGGAGTGGTCTTTAAATTAGCTTGGGCGTTATTTTCTGCGCTGAATCATCCCAAAGAAGCTTTAGCCGAACATCTGGACTTAGTTGCCTTAGGCACAATCGCAGATATCGTGCCATTGATTGACGAGAACCGCGTACTTGCCAAGTTTGGATTAAAGCAGATTACCCGAACCAATAAAATCGGTTTGCAGTCATTATTAAAAATAACCGGTTTATTAAAAAAAGAGGTAACCCCTTATGATATCGGGTTTATTATCGGTCCGCGGATTAATGCTTCAGGTCGGTTATCCGGTGCTGAAAAGGTTGTGCGGATGCTGATTACTGACGATCAGGCAGAAGCGGATGTTATTGCGAAAGAACTAAATCAGCAGAATGCCCAGCGTCAGGCTCTAGAGACCGAGATTTTAAATGATGCGGTTAAGTTGATTGATGAGACAGATTTGATAAATAATAAAATATTAGTCTTGGGCAGTAAAAACTGGCATGAAGGCGTGGTCGGCATTGTCGCATCAAGAATTGCTGATCGCTATTTCAGACCGGCTATTTTATTGTCAATAAAAGAAGACTCAGCCAAAGGTTCAGGACGAAGCATTCCGGGATTTAATATTTATCATGCTTTGAAATATTGTCAGGAATGTCTTTTGGGTTTTGGAGGTCATAAATATGCTTGCGGAGTTTTATTGCCCAAAGACGGCATAGAAGTCTTTTCGCAGAAGATGCAAGAATACGCGCAGGAAAATCTAAGCCCGGATTTGATGCAACGCAAATTACACATTGATGCCCGACTTTCCTTGCACGAGATTACGGATAACCTGCTTGAAATAATGAAACAATTTGAGCCGTTCGGTCAGGAAAATCCCTGCCCGACATTTACCACTGATAAACTGGAAATAGTCGGATTTCCAAGAGTCGTCGGCAAAGACCATCTGAAATTCAAGGTACGGGAAAATAAAGACAAGGTTTTTGAAGCAATTGCTTTTGGGCGGAGTGAAGAGATACTGAAACTGGAAAAGGGTAAGGAAGACCATCTTGACATTTGCTATACTTTTGACGAACATAGTTTTATGGGTAAGACAAAACTGCAACTGGTTGTACGTGATTTAAAAATCAGGTGACATAAATGAATAAAATTGAACAATTAAACAACTGGGAATTGAAAGAAAAAGACGGCATTAAATATTTTCAGCTCAGGCTTGAACTTGAGAAATTACAGTGTATTGTTATCACCAGTGTCGGTGGGCTCAGTTTTCCATCAGAAAATCCAGAACTACTTCAAGATAATTTAAAACAGGTTCAAAGAATCTTTGGCATTAAGCAGGTGAATATCTTAAAACAGACTCATTCTGACCGTTCTTATTATATGCCGGAAGATTTCAAGTTTAATTACAGTCTGGATGGTGACGGCTTATATACTGACAAGGCAAATATTTTTATGGGGGTTAGAATAGCGGATTGCCTGCCGATATTTTTGTTTAACCAGACTAAAAAAATCATCGGGATTGTCCACAGCGGATGGAAAGGAACATTGCAGGAAATCAGCAAGAAAATGATTTTAAATATGCGGGCAAGGTTTAATCTAAAACCAATTGACATAAGCTTTGCGTTCGGACCATCAATCGGGCAATGCTGTTATGAGATTAACAGTGATTTGGCTCACGTGTTTAGTGAGTTTACCAGAGCAAGAAATATTCGGAACGCGTTAATAGAACAGGACAATAAATCTTATCTTAACTTAAAACTAATAAATCAAAAAATACTGGAAAACACGGGTTTGAGAAATAAGGGAATCATCGATTTATGCTCATTCTGCGAAAAAGACCTGCTGTTTTCATCACGCAGAAAAGATGTAAATAAACGAAATCTGGCAATCGTCGGCTATCGAGAATAATTATTGACACTATGCTGATTATTACTAAAATCTAACTGTGGTGAAAGCCAAATTATTTATCCCTGCTCTGATATTATTTTTAGTTCTTGTTATTTTAGACTGCGAACCAGAACACGATAATCCTTATGACCCAAAATCACCGCATTTGAGTTATAGCCAGATCATCGGACGGGTAATGACCAAGGTCGGAAATCCGATTAGCAACACCCAGATTGCTTTAGATTTTATTGATATTACCAAGGTAATTTCAACCGAGAGTGATTCAAATGGCAATTATATAATTGAGTATTACTATTCGTTTGACCAGGGTGACTCGGCAATCTTTAAAGCAGTGAAATCAGGTTATGCCGATAATCAAAAACCTTTGGCGCTTGGCTATAAAAAAACTGATACAGTTAATTTTACTTTAGATGCGATACCGCAATTTGAAACCGAATCGATTATCTCAATTCACGAGCAGTTGCTTTTTCCCGGTGATTTATACAGCGCAATATTTGTTACAAAAATAACTGACGCCGATGGTCCGGGTGATATTGAAAGCGTGTATGTTTTGATCTCTTCACTGGGCGATACAATCGATCTGGATTATTATCCGGGCAGTATTTATCGTAAAACTATGCCGGCTGAGTCTTTTCCCAGCGCATCATTGGAAGGATTGATCGGCGTTGATTGTTATTTTGAAGTAATAAGCATATCCGGACTACGAACATTATCCGCACCCACCCGGTTAAACCGCATAATATATGATGCACCCGAGCAGATTGAACCATTTGAGGATTCGGTCTATAATAGTTTTACATGTATCTGGCACAGTTTAAATCTGTCTTATCCTTTTACGTACGGGGTTGAAATCTATGGGTTGAGCGGTTTTTCTCTACAATCAATCTATCGAGTATATACAATTGTTGATACTTCGATTAACGTCTTAATCAATACACCTGAATATTTTCCGCAATATTTCTGGCAGGCAATTATCATGGATAATTTTGGGAATATTTGTAAATCAAATCAGGTTTTATTCTATATTAGAAATTAAAATATTTTATAAATTGTCTTTCTATTTCAATTTTAACCAGATTCATTGAGACATTTTTTAGCAGCACTTTTTCCATCGATGTCATTTTAATCTTTTTGTTTCCGCAGGGATTTATCATATTAAAATAAGATAAATCAGTTGAAACATTCAGAGCAAAACCGTGAAATGAGACACGCTTGGCAATCGCAATACCTAAAGAAGCGATTTTTTCATCTTTAACCCAGACCCCGATATTTCCTGGTTTGATGCTTGCTGAAATACCAAACTTTGATAAAGTATTAATCAAAATTTGTTCAAAGTCATTGACAAAACGCTTTATACCAACTAACGGCTGTCTTATCTTAAAAATCGGATAACCGACAATTTGTCCTGGTCCGTGAAATGTAATGTCACCACCGCGCTCAATACGAAATAAATCGATTTTTTTTTCTTTAAGTAAAGAAAAATGTGTTAATAAATTATTTTCTTTACCATGTTTACCAATCGTAAACACCGCTGGATGCTCAGCAAAGATTAAAGTATCAGGAATCTCTTCATTAACCCGTTTTTGCCATATTTCTTTTTGTTTGGATAATGCTTGAGAATATTCTATTTGCCCTAAGTCAAGAAAACTCAGGTTCGCCTGGCTCACTGCTTGATATGTATCGCTTTTTTATATACAGCGGCGCATGCTTCCTGAATTGCTTCAGATAAGGTCGGGTGAGGATGTATTGTATTAATAATACTCGTGAGCTTAAGTCGTGAGTTCATTGCTAATGTAATTTCATTGATAAGAATGGATGCATCCGGTGCGAGAATATGAAAACCTAATATCTGGTCAGTTTTTTTATCTGCAATAACTTTTATTAAACCGTCAATTTGTCCTAATGTATGTGTCCGACCAATTGCCGATAGGGGAAAGTGGCTAATGATAATGTCGTAATTCATTGATTTTGCCTGTTCTTCAGATAAACCAACTGATGCGAGTTCTGGTTCAGTATAAATACAATTAGGAATTACATTTGAAACTTTTTCATTTTTTTCACCTGCGATTTTTTCAGCGATATAAACACCCTGCGCCATCGCTTTATGAGCTAAAAGCGGTTGCCCTATCACATCACCGATCGCATAGATATTTTTTTGTGTTGTTTCATAATTATCATTAACTTTGATGAACTTTTTATCAGTCAAATGAATATTTGTATTTTCAAGTCCTAAATTATCCGTGTTTGGAACACGGCCGACAGAAACCAATATTTTATCTGTATCCGCAACTAATTCCTGAGTTTCGGTTTGTAGCAACACTTTGATTTTACTGTCTTGGGTAATTTTTAATACCTTTGTTTTAAGTTTGATATCGATGCCGCGCTTTTTCATTATATTCATCAGTTGTTTTGCTGTTTCAGTATCAGTGCCGGGTAAAATTTGGTCCATTATTTCAATAATTGTAACTTTACTGCCAAGTCTTTGGTAGATAGTTGCAAATTCGAGTCCGATCGCCCCTGCACCAATTATCATTAGATTTGAAGGCATTTGATTAATTATTAAAGCTTCATCCGAGGTTATGATACTTTTCTGGTCAGGTTCCAATCCAGGTATAATCGATTGTTTTGAGCCGGTTGCAATTACAATAATATTCGGCGTAATGATTTGTTCCGTCTGGTCAGATAAAATCAATGATACATCATTATTATTGACAAATCTTGCTTTTGCCGATAAATATTCTATTCCATAAGTCCGAAAAAGGAATTCAATTCCTTTTCTCAAGTGTAATGTGATATTCTGTATTTGCTGATTGAATGTTTTGAAATCAATTTCTGGTTTATTAAACTTAATACCGGCTCGGCTGACATTGTTTATTTCTGAGAAAATCGCGGTATAATGGAGCAATGATTTTGTCGGAATACATCCTCGGTTTAAGCAGACACCACCGATTAAATCTTGATCAACTATTAATACTTTTTTACCAAATTGTGCTGCTCTGATTGCTGCAACATATCCGCCAGGTCCTGCACCGATTATGAAAATATCCGGATTATTCATATTTAACTAATTATTTATGATTTAAAATTTTGATTATTCAACCCAACGGGTCTTACAGCGGACAATACTTATTTTTTCGTTTTCTTTGGTATATCGCTCCAAAACTTCTGGGGCAATTATCGCAGGGTCAATTGAAAAATCAGTTAAACCTTTACTCTTGGTGTTTGTATCTTCCGGTTTAATTATATTTACTCCAGTATGAATTAATGATGAAACTGGTGACGCAGTTGCGGCAGACATGCCGAGCTTGGCATCATTGACAAAAAAATCACCCTCAATGCGCTTAACCACCAGTTTTCCTAACTTCTCATTCAAAAAGTCTTTAACGATATCGACTAAAAGATACTGGCGTAATATCGCTTTTTCTAAATCAATGTCAAAATGCTCCGCGATAAAATGAAGCATCATCGGAACATAGATTCTTTTGCCAGCTTTAGCATCTTCTAGGTCAACTATTCCTTTTAGACTAATATCACATGGACCGATAAACGAAATTATTGAATCGCCGGCAATGCCGAAATTATCATACGCAAATAACGAGTGAAGTTGATCTCCTGTATATCCCATCTCTTCTTTTATAAATCTGCTACGCATTAATTAAATATACCAGAAAAATTTGATTTTGCAAGAATATTTTATAGTTTTTTATTTTCTTTGAGTATTTTATACAGGTGGTTACGAATCTGATTAAAGAATGGAACTACCTTTTGATAATCGGGATAAGTCCAGTTCAGCGGCTGATAACTTTTATTCTGGTAGATGAGCGTGACTTCAGCATAAATGTTGTCTTTAAGATAAATCCGATGTCCAAAATTTTTTGTGGTTGCAAGGACAAAATTCGACAGGGTCAGAAATCCCGGGTCGATATTAATACGTCTCCGTCCTTTTGAATTTAACTGCTTAGCCTCAAGTTTTCGAGCAAAATTCTTAATATCGGCAAGTTGTTCTAACGGTTTTAATTGTTCTGTGACTAGCCAGCTTCGCATAAGTTTCTCACCCATTTCTGATTCGTAATATTCAGTAAAGTCAAATGGGATAACCGAACTTTTAAATATTACTTTACCAAAACTTTGCCGCAAATCGTCTTCAAGTTGTGAAACTAACATAGTGTCATTAGCAATCGTTCCCCAAACTACAATACCTGACAGGTTTGGTTCTTCATTGTTCATTATATTTCACCCTGACGCAATAGAAATGCCTGAAGTTCGTCTTTACTCGGTAAATCATTTAATGAAGCCAACCCAAAATAACGTAAAAATTCCTTACCTGTTCCATAAAGAAAAGGACCACCGGGTTTTTTGGCTCTTCCTTCGATACGGACTAATTTACGTTCTAAAAGTGTCAGTAGCGGACCAGAACAATCAACCCCTCGAAGTTTCTCGATTTCTGGACGGGTAACAGGTTGATTATAAATTATAATTGCCAATGTCTCTAATGCTGGTCGCGATAACCGGTGATACGAACTTTTATACAAGTTACGAACCCAATGACTGTATTCCGGAAGTGTGTAGAGCTGAAAACCATTTGCAACTTTTTCGATTCGAAAAGTACGGTTGGACGTTTCGTATTCTTTATTTAACTCATCGATTGATTTTAAAATATCTTCCGGCATTCCTTCTGATATCTCAGCAAGACGACTTAAAGTTATTGGATTATTTTCAGCAAACAACAAGGCCTCAATAATTAGTTTCAAACTCGCTTTAGGTGAAGTAGACGAATCAGTACTTTGTTCTATTTCGTTTGTTTTAGTATTGGATGAAGTTGGTAAAATTTGATTTGAACTTATTGATTCTTGATTCTCGGATTGGTCGGTTAAAATTTTGTTATCTTTATTTATATCATTATCCATCAATCATCCTTTTAATAAATGAAATTTTTTGAGCAAAGCATTAATTGCTGGCTTAACATCTTTTTTTCGCAGAAAACAAGTAATTTTCATTTCCGAACTGATAAAAGCATCGATATGAATACCCATCTTATGTAAAATATCAAAAAGATGCGTAAATATTTCAATGTCACTACTGATACCAGGGCCGACTAAAGATATTGAAGCAAGATTTCGAGCAACGACTAATTGTTCCGCGTTTACAAGTTTTGCAGCATTTTCCAATACCAAGATCGCTTTTTTGTAGTCAGTATCACTGACAATAAATGATAGGTCAAATTTATTATGGTATGGCACACCATGAGCAAAAAATAGAAGCGGTATCCGAGCCTTGGCTAAACGAACAATTACCTGGTGCAGGCATTTTGATACATGAGGTACTGCGACTAAAGATAAACGGGTCAAATTATAGGAATGTGTAATAGCGCGAACAAAAGCTTTTTCCGTATGTTTTTTTATTCTTTTTATATTATCTTTATCGGATCCGATAATCATGGTTGAAAAATCCTTTCCTTTAAATGATTTTATAATTATTGGAATATCGTATTTTGAAGCTAATGCACATGCACGCGGATGGATAACTTCTGAGCCAGATACAGTTAGCTCTGCCATTTCTTGGTAGGTAATTTCCGGTATATGTTTCACATTTGAGAAATTTTTTGGATTTTCAGTAAAAATACCCGATACATCTTTATACAATTCACACTGTTTAGCATCAAGATACGCAGCGATCGCGACTGCAGTCACATCTGAACCGCCTCGTCCCAAAGTAGTAATTTCATGGTTTAAACTCACACCTTGGAAACCGGCGATAATCGGAATTATATTATTTCTTAATGCATCCTTCAAGCGATTTCCTCGTATTTCAATAATTCGTGCGTCAGTATGTTGTTCATCCGTGATAATGCCAACTTGTGAGCCAGTAAATGATTTAGCTTTGAACCCTTTTCTCAGTATGGCTAATGAAAGTAATGACATTGTAATTCTTTCACCAATTGTCAAAAGCATATCAATTTCCCGCCCCGGTGGATTTGGGTTTACTTTTCTTGCCAGTTTTAATAATGAATCAGTTGTATTACCCATTGCTGAGACAATTGCGACTACCGCAGTATTTTTATTCTTGGTTTTTGTTATGATTCCTGCTGCTTTTTTAATAGCATTTATATTCTCTATAATACTGCCGCCAAATTTCTGAATAATTATGTCCATTATAATAATTTAGAAACTGCGAGACGTTTTATTGATAACTTTATATCATTCAAAGATACAATTGCAGCGAATCTGATATATCCTTCGCCGGCATCGCCAAAGCCACACCCGGGTGCAACAAGAATACCGGTTTTTTCTAAAAGAGAATAGGTAAAAGATAACGAATCTCGCCTATACTTTTCCGATTGAATTTTTGTCCAAAGATAAAAAGTAGCTTCTGGCATATCGGTTTTCCATCCCAATTTATTTAGACTTCTTACCAATAGTAATAACCGTTTTTGATAATCGGTGCGTGTGTTTTTACTTATTCCATCAATATTATTCAGCGCAAAAATCGCTGCGTCCTGAATCGCACCAAACGGACCGGAATCAACATTTTGTTTTATTCGTAGTAAAGCTTTTATTATAGCTTTATTGCCAACAACAAAACCGATACGCCATCCAGCCATACTACAGGTTTTTGACAAGGAATGAAATTCAACGCAATGTTCTTTCGCGTCGGTAATTTCTAAAATACTGTGTGGCGGATTGTTATAATATAATTCCGAATAAACATTATCATTAAAACAATAGAAACCGTATCTCTGTGCTTTTTTAACAGCTTCCTTGTAATAAGTAAGAGGTGCTACGGCTGCGGTTGGATTATTAGGATAATTTAAACACAGTAACTTTAATTTCTTATCCGGTTTGATTTGGTCAAGGTCTGGTAAAAAAGCATTTGATTCCAAAAGTGGTAATATTTTAGGTATTCCACCAGCAAGTATTGTTTGATTTAGATAGACCGGATATGATGGTGACGGTACATAAGCAATATCATCTTTATCAATTATCGACCAAATTAAATGCGCGACTCCTTCTTTAGAGCCGATCAACATTGCAACTTCGGTATCGGGATTCAACTTTACACCAAATCGGTTTTTATACCATTCGGCAACAGCTTCGCGTGCGGTGATTTTACCGTTATAACTCGGATACCGATGGTTTTCCGGTTTTTTTAAGGCAGATATAAAATATTTAATTATTGATTTAGGAGGAGAAAATAATGGATTACCTTCGCCATAATCAATAATTCGTTCACCAGTTTGTTGCTGATATTTGTGTTTTAATTTATCAAGGTCAGCGAAAAGATAGGTTGGAATTTTCTTTATTCGTACCGCTTCTAATCCGATTAAACTTTTCACTTTTGTTTACTGCCGATGTTTTGCTGATTATAGCGCACGAGAGGCCATGGGCTTTTAGCCGGGGGTGCAAAGCTCTTGAAAGCATACAAATTGCCTTCCCAAGAACCGACATAGACTTCATTATTGTCAGTGATTACCGGTGATGCGCTGTACATCATTTCTTTACTATCCTGAGCTATCTGCCATTTATATAATAGTTGACCATCATGTTGAATACAATAGAAAAATCCATCATCCGACACAAAGTATATGTTACCTAACGAATCAATTGCCGGGCTTGAGAAAATATAGTAATCAGTTTCAAATAACGATTGAATTTCGCCATAAACTTCCTTTTTGTACATAGTTCCGTTTTCGGCACCGAAATATATAACACCGTTTTTATCAATTACTGCACAAGCTCTTATTGCATCCAGGTCCGGCGTCTCAGCGCGGTATTTCAAACGACCTTCCTTGGTGATCGCGTATAAAGCGCCATCAGTACCACCGATATAAATAGTCCCGTCATCATTAATTGCGGGTGATGCAAAGTATGATGCTTCGTCTTCTTCGGCTGGAACAAATTTCCATTTCTCCTTGCCATTTTGTGTTAAAGCATACACGGCATCGGATGCTATAAAGACGATACCGTCAGAATTAATTGATGGAGAACCCGCGATTTCGTCACCGGTTTTATATGTCCATAATAGTTTGCCAGCAGAAGAAACAGTATAAACATTCCCATCATCACACCCAAAGATTATTTGTTCATTTTTACCTAATGCCGGCGTTGAATAAATAGAATTTCCTGTTTTATATTGCCATTGTTCTTTCCCTGCATAATCGACTGCATACAGGTTGCCATCGGTTGTGGTTATATAAATTAGTTTTTTCCCAATCACAGGCGCGGAGTAAATTGATGACGAAGTTAAAAATTGCCAACGCATTGTGCCATCAGGGTTCACACAATGCAACTCACCGTTTTCAGTAGTCAGGTAAATCTCTTGTTGTGACCCGATACCGACACCAGAATAAATCCCCGAACTCGTTTTGTATTGCCATTCGAGTAATTGCGGGATAATTGTCAATATAAAAGGCTTTGACCATTCCGTGATATTTTCTGAAACATCTTTTACCCGAACACGGCATTGGAATATACCATTTTTTTTATACTGATAATTCTCAGAATAAACATAACCGGACTGAATAAAATCAGACCAGTTTGAAATCGTACTGTCGCCCCAATCAAACTGATATGAAATATTTTCATTGTCCGGATCAGTAGTTTGGACAGTGAATGTGACCGGATTTATGGTATCGCTATAAAGTTGCGTGCTTATTGAATCTGGAACAATTGGCGCTTGATTTACTGCATAAACAGCAGAAAAAATCATAATACTAATCGTGATTAACTTCACGTTTACCTCCGACATAATTTTTGAATTCATTTCTAATATAACGCATTAAATATAAAATAAATAAAAATTACAAAAAGTCAAGACACTATTATTTAATCCGTCATCAGCAAAAAACGAAATTAAAAAAAACGCCCCCAGCAAAAACTGAGGGCATTTCTTTCTCATTTGTTATTATTAAGGTGTATATTTACCGCTATTTACCAAATCATGACGAAACTTAGGCCAGGAAGTATTTGCTAATGCATTACTGGTTGTACCTGTTATTGCGTACATACCCTGCTGGACTGACCCAACATAAATTGTTCCGTTAGATCCAATTGTCGGTGACGGTAATATATCTTCCATCTTCGAATGGTGTTTTGTCAATTTCGGTGTATGATGTATCTTGCTTTTACTATATCCAGGCAAAGGCACGCGCCACATTATTGCACCACTTGGATTAATGCTGTATACCAAATCTTCATCAGTATACATAATAATTGAACCATCCTGTGCGATTGCCGGTGTTGACGTTATTACATCATCACTCAATGTAACTGGAAATCCGGATTTTAGTTGACCGGATGCACTAACCGCATAAAGTTTGCCATCATCGCAGCCAAAATATATTGCACCATCAGTACCAATTACTGGTGAAGAACGGACGCCATCAAGTCCTGACCCAGATGACGGGTATTTCCATATTGTCGCTCCAGTTGCTGTATTCAGTTTGTACAAGAAACCGTCGTCTGTTCCGACATAGATACCATCACTTGCCATTGCGACTGACGCATAAACGCTGTAAACGCCGGTACCGATTCGGATACGCCAGGTTTTTGTACCGCTTGATGTTAACCGTGTTACATAACCCGAGTCATCGCCAAAATAAATGTTTCCCGATCCGTCAATTGCTGGTGATGAAACAATTTCACAACCGGTTGGGTAGCTCCAAACTTCAGTAGCGCTACTGCTGCCATTATCCTGCAAACAGTACATTCGGTAATCATTAGCATATCCGCAATTGACTCCGACATAAATTCGATTATCTTTAAATGCCGCAGAGTTGCTGATTTCGTTGCCGGTTACATTATCATATGAGCTATCCGGGAATCGCCACTCCCAAGAAGTGCCCGAACCTACTTTATAACAATAAAGCTCACCCATTTCACCACCGATATATGCATGCGGCGGAGTGAAATATGCATTGACTGCCGGCGAGGCATATAACACGTCTTCCGGTTCTGGAGGAATACTGTACGGATCATAAAGAGTTTTTTTAGCCCATCTTTGCGAACCACTCGTCGCCGATACAATATAAAAGTATCCATCATATCCGCCAATACATATAAGCCATTCTCCATCGACTTGTACTAATGCCGGTGAACTGTAAAATTCATAACCATCGGGCGTATTGAAAGTCCAGGCTGGACCTGAAACAATCACGGTATAAACTCCGGTTGTTTCGGACTGTGATTTCCGAGCATCTTTGGCGATTGCCCGCACAAGATATGTATCCTGCGAGGCAAAGGTCATTGAATCACGGAATATCGAACTGGAGACTTTTGGCCCAATCCACGAGCGAAGCGTATATGATGCTGCGCTCTTTTTCTTACTCATAAATCTTACATACACACTGTCGGTTGAATCACGTGCGACCGTCGTGAATACTATATATCGCGTGCTGCTTGCTGCCATCAAATACGGACTTAAACCAGGGCCAGTTATTGAATCAATAGTTGGCGGCGAATTATAGGCAACCGATACGGATAGTGTATCCGACCATTCAGATTCTAACCCTTTTTCATCGATCGCTTTCACTTTTACGGTATAAGTTCCGGTACTCGACCAAGCATGGTCCATGCTGACTGACGTGCCAGATGCAACATATTCAAAAGCTGAGTCAATATTGGTATCACCCCAGTCAAAAACTAACCGGACATTGTTATTATCCGGGTCAGTCGCTGAGCTGGTATATGTTTCAGGTGCATTGTTATAGGTTGATGTTGTACCGGTTGGTGTGGTTGGTTTTTCCGGTGCCTTGTTTTTCTTACACAAACTGGATACAACCGTCAGCGATAGCACTGCGAATACGAGGATGTATGCAATTTGTTTTATTGTGCTTTTTTGTTTCATTTTATTCCTCCAATTATTTTACAACTACTGGTCCATGTAAGGTACCAGTCAGTGGAACTCGACAACTACCACCTCTCCCGTCTTCGCAGTAGAAATAGTAGTCATGAAAATTACCTAAATATAATTTTGAACGGTAACCATAAACGCCGTTGTATGTTTTTCCCGCGTTCAGATTAATCGGGTAAGTGATACCATCAATCACGATATTCATAATTGACGGCGGGTCAAAATCTTCATCCGTATAAGTTACCATATAGTTAAAATGCTCGTTAGTATAACCGATCGGCGGGTCTAATTTAATGTCGAACAATCGGGGCGGATTATTTGAAGTCGCGTTGATTTCCGGACCGCGAATAAAACCGTCTGCCGGCAGAGAAATACAATTTCCCATCGCATCCATTGCCTTGAAATAATAAGCATGCTTGCCTGCTGGAAGCGTGAGCATAGCAATATAATCGCCGTCATATTTCATTCCCTTATGCAATGACATCGGATATTTAATACCGTCAACAAATACATAAATTTTTACCGGTTGTTTTGTATCCGGGTCTTTGTAATGAACCGTATAAGTAAAGATTGTGTTTTCGCTGCCGGTTTCTTCCAAACAACCGCCGTTACTTAGTTTTGCCGGTTTCACATATGGTTTTGTGACGCCAACCGTCGGCCCTTTGAAAACACCGTACCTCGGCATTCTCACATCCGCACTATAATCATCTTCCGCATAAAAATAATATTTATGCTCGCCCGGTGGTAAGGTCAGCTTGCATTTATAGATTCCGTTATACGCTTTACCCGAAGCACGCTTTAATACATAGCTCACATCATCAACATAAACATGAATATTGGTCGGTTTTTTGCCGTCCGGATCATAATAATGGACGCTTGCGGTGAAAGCAGTTTTAGCCATACCGGAGTAAGGATTAATCATTCCGTCATACATGCACGGTTTTTGATTTAAAAATCCTGTCTGTGCATACATTTTAATTCCTACAAGAGATACAATACACATTACAACCAGTAAATACTTTATGTTATTCATATTGCCTCCCATGAATTCATCACTTATTAACTATATCACTCATTTTGTTTCTGTCAATATTTTTAGTAAATAAACTTACCACTACAAACAGTATTAGACTACTTGCAACACCAGGTATAAAACCATGAATACCAAATGGATTACGCAGGATTAACCAAACCAAAGCGATGATACTACCACCAACCATTGAAATCAGAGCTGCATTCTTGGAAGGGGTCTTTTGGTAAAGTCCGAAAAAGAATGGCCAGAGATTTGCTGATGCGATTACTGCCCATGAAAATGCGGTCAGCACTAAAATCATTGCAGGTGGTTTAATCGCCACAAGCATCGACAGAATGCCAATCGTGATACTGGCGATTCTCGCATATTTCAAATGGGTTTTGGAATCCAGTTTTCGTTTCATTCCGCCTTCATACAAATCCTTGATTAAAGATGAAACGCAGATTATCAGCACCGCAGCAAAGGTTGACATACCCGCTGCAATAACACCAGTTAAAAATACTGCCTGACCTAATGGCGACATCACCATCTTAACCAGATATGGAATTGCCAAATCCGCATTTTTCAGATTCGGAAAAAGAATTCTTGAAATCGCACCGTTCAGATAGGGGAGAACTGCCATTGAAGCGCCGAATGTCACCAAAATCGTTCCGATTCTCAATACCGAAACATTTTTAATTGAATAAAATCTGGTCATCAACTGCGGCATGCCCCAGACTCCAAAACTGACAATCAGACAATACGAAGCAAGACCTGACCAGCCCCATAAACCGGGTGTCTGAACATACTGCTGATTAATCGCAGTAAGCTGAGCCATCGCATGCGAAAATCCGCCGACCTTAGCCAAAGTTAAAATTGTCAGAAGTATTAAAGCAAAAAGCATCACCCATGCCTGGAAAAAACTTGTCCAGACCACTGCGAGATATCCGCCTAAGGTAACATAAACAATAATAATCACACCCGAGATTAAAAGCCCCTGAAAATAGCTGATACTCATTAGAACCTCGAGAATGCTCGCCATGCCTTTTAAAATACTCACATTATAAACAATCATAAACACGGTTATGATTATCGCTGAGATAACCTGCAAAACTGGTAGCTTATAACGTTTGGCAAAAAATTCAGGCATTGTGACCGCATTCAACTCCTGAGTCTGTTCGCGGGTCTTTTTACCCAGCACAATCCAGGCTAAGGTTGCACCGATTAGAACGTTTATCGCGCCAATCCAGATTGTTGCCATGCCAAACTTGTAACCGAATCCGCCTCCGCCGATAATCACGACCGAACTGAAATAAGCGGCAACAAATGCAAAGCTTGATACCCAGGCACCGGTGTTTCGACCGCCTAGATAAAAATCTTCTGCCTGACCGCCCATTTGCTTTCGGCTGACCAACCCGATAATAAATAGAATCAAAATATACAGGAATAAAACGATAGTATAGACTAATGCGGCAGACATTTTACTTTTTTTCTTTTGGGAAGAACCAGGCTGCCCAGATGATTGATATTAATATACTGAATAATGCGACGATAATCGCGAGGAAAGTTAGAATCGGACAATTATAAATCGTCATTAATAACTCGCAAAAATAGTATCGAAAAGAATATCATTTGTCAATAAAAAAATATTAATATTTTCTATCTTTATATTTGTTATTTTAGAACCGTAATCGTCTATTCGACTTTATGAAGTAAGTACTGTATAAAAGTAAGAAATGAAAATTAATATTTTTCTGAGTGTAATGAATGATATTGTGGTCAATTGTGTGATTAATGATGACTTTGATATGTTAAATAACGGATTGATAAATAGCGTAAATGATAAAGTAAATGATAGTTTTCTTAATCGAGTTCAATATTGAGATATAGGTAAAAGCATAAATAATTTAATAAATAATGACTTAAATCGATAAATGAAGTAGTTTTTAACCTGCTAATCAATGGAGAGAATGATGCGGGTAGCGAATCTAACCCGTGACCCCTCCGTGTTCCTACGAATTTTGTCAATAATTATTTTTAAAGACTTCTTATCTAAATCTTACTATCAGAAATATAATTGGTTACCTTTTTTATAGACACGACAAATCTTGTTAGCAGTATTTTCGAGCGGGTCATTATCAAGCACGACAAAATCTGCCTGATAATTTTCTTTTAATATACCGATACGGTTTTCCGCACATATTGCATACGCGCCATTTTTGGTGAACATCTGCAATGCGTATAAACAAGAAATGCGATGCTCGGGATTAGGATGATTTACAGCTGAACTGATACCAAGAAGAGGGTCAATCGGTGTAATCGGTGCATCAGAACCAGCCGCAACCAGAATGCCGGAATTAATCAACTTGTTCAATGGATTGGTCTTTTGCCATCGCTCGCCTAAACGTTCTTTATACATTTTACCTGCACCGCCCCAATAATTTTCAAATGCGGGCTGTACACAGACCACCAAGCCTAAATCCCTGATACGTTTGATTAAATCGTCGTTCAAGAGTTCGCAATGCTCAATTCGATGCCGCAAGCGATTATCTTTTAAGAATGATTCAAAACATCGCACAACCTGTTCAATCGCTCTATCGCCAATCGCATGCACTGCGGTCTGCAGGCCATTCGCATCCGACTCCTGATAAAAGTTGGTCAGCTCCTGGTCAGTCAGATATAAAACTCCTTTGTTATTTGGCTCGTCCGTATAATCTTCTATTAGAGCAGCGGTATGCGAGCCGAACGAACCATCAATCAATATACAACCGCCGATTCTTGACAAATTAAGCTTTTTAACCCGCTCAATATCCTTGGTCTGATAAAATGGAATAACTTCAATCGGCAGCTTATCCTGAACCTGTAATAAAAGCTCGCAAGTAATATTATCAACTTCTGTGCCGAGCATTGTGATCATAGTGGTTACACCATGCTTAATCGCAAGACCGCACGCTTTTTCAAATGCTTGTATTCTCAGTTCTGGACTGAACTTATTGTTGAAAAACCGAGCTGTGAACTCATACGCCTTACCGCGCAAAATGCCGGTCGGCTCTTTGTGTTCATCATATTCAATTCCCCGCTCCAAAATCTTGTCTTTGGTTTCAAGCACCTGTTCCAGACCTTTTGTATTTAACACGCCGGAATGACCGTCAATACGGTATAAAAGCATGGCATAGTCCTTTATCAGCCTGTCTAGTTCTCTACGATGCGGATAGCGACGTTCTTTTGTATTGTCTGGCTCAAAGTTGTATACCACCAAAAATCCATACTCCTGAGCGATATTAGAAGCAGCAGAGATCTTATCGAATATTTCTTCAAATGATTGGGCTGATGACACTTCAGGAAATACCTGTTGCAGACCAGTGCCAAGAATATGTGTATGCGAATCAATAAATCCCGGTACAATATATTTGTCCGGATAACTAATTTTTTCATGTTTATAGGGGAGAAGGTGATTGGAAAGCTCCTTAATTTTACCATCTTCAATCAACATCGTATTATATATATTGTTGCTACTATCAAGTGTGTATATTTTTTTAGCGTTTATAATAAATTCGTGTTTGTTCAAGTTCATTCGTAAAAAAATTATTTTAGCATTATTCTGGCGATTGACTCGACATGGTAAGTTTGCGGAAACATATCCATCAGTTCGTATTGTTCAAGACGATAATTGAATTTCTCTAAAATCGCAATATCCCGTGCAAAGGTCGTTGGGTTGCATGAGATGTAAATAATCTTTTTTGGTTTGATACGCGCGATATTTTGCAGTAAGTTCTCATCGCAGCCTTTTCTGGGCGGGTCAAGAATAATTGTGTCAATGTTTCTATAATTCCTGATTGCCAGTTCAACCGGCGAAGCAATGTATTCGATATTACTGATACTATTCATTCTTGCATTTTCTATCGCATCGTTAATCGCTTGCCTGCTAATTTCAATACCATAAATTTTCTTTGCCAGATCACTCGCCGTGATTGAAAGAAAACCGACTCCGCAGTATAAATCAAGAACCTGTTCGGCTGAACCGATATATTCCCTGAGCTTGAATGCCATATTTTCTGCCTGCTGTGTGTTCACCTGAAAAAATGCATCTGCTGAGATTTTAAATTTCTTATCCAGCACCCTCTCCATAATGTAATCATTACCGAACAACGTTTTATTCCTGTCGCCAAGAATACGGTTGGTTCTGTCCGGATTTATCGACTGGGTAATACCAACAATATTTTTGAATTCTTGGGGGAGAGGCTTATATAATTTTTCAGATATTGACGGTGTGCGGGTAACAAATGTTATGAGAATTTCATCGGTGTTCATCCCCTGTCTGATTATTATATGACGGAGATTACCAGAATGCTGGATTTCATGGTAAATCGGTTCTTTAGCAGCTATTATCAGTTCTTTTATTTTTGCACGTATGTCATCAAAAATAATAGGATGTAAAAGACATTTATCAATATTAATCACGTGATGGCTGAGCGACCGGTAAAAACCGATTTTCAAAGGACGACCCCTTAGTGGATATTGGGTTTTGTTGCGGCAATGAAATGGCGACGACTTAATGATTGAAGGTGCTTTGGCAATATTCAGATGACCGATACGACTTAAAGATTCAAACGCAAACTCCTGTTTTATTTTCAGTTGTGAGGCATAAGATAAATGCTGCAAGTCGCACCCGCCGCAATCAGTAAAATAAGGACAGGGCGGTTTAACCCGCATTTTTGACGGCTCTAAAATTTTTTTTATTTCCGCAACGTAATAGTTCTTTTTCCTTTCAACAATCTTTACCTGAACTAAATCTCCGGGTGCGGAAAATGGTACGAAGACCTTTACATTGTCAAAAGTCGCAAGACCGCTTCCGCCAAAAATTATTTTTTCTACTCTTAGGTTCAGCACATTAGAAATATATAATTGCCTTGATTTGCTTGTGAATCTTTTAAATGAACGGTTAGATTGGTTTACCAAGCGGTGAGTGTTTTTCTTAATATATCCTGTGACAATTTTTTAATTGCGCGGTCAACACCGATATCTTCGGTTTCGCTCGCTGCATCATAAGTAATCCAAGATGAGATATCACCTTCCCATAAAGACGCGGATTTAATATTATCCGTAGCAACAACACCGGCCGTCAAAATTATCCTATAAGCAATCACGGTCTGGTCTGCGTTATAGGACTGGGGAGACCTCTCAAAGTTTTTTATTGCACAGTTTAATACAATATTGGCTTTATCAATCGGTGTGACCTTTAAGTTGCGGTCTTGAGTAAAATCATCAATTAACTGGCTTGTAAGCATGTCACCAAGACCAGGTTTAATTGTCGCGTTACCGACTACTGGTATCGCGATTGTCTTGAGATTAGATGGTAATATCGAATGGGTTGAATAGCCGCAACAGCTCAGGATTAAAATAATGAAGTAAACGCCATATTTCAGCATAAATCTATTTTGCCGACAATATTGATATTGTCAAGGATAATTAAAGATATTGACATTATCAAACTTTTAACTATATTAAATTATGACCGAAAAGAGTAAAATTTTATCTGCAATTGGTTATCTCCCGTTTTTGTGCTTTATCCCGATATTCGTTAACCGAGAAGATGATTTCATGCAGTTTCACGGTAAGCAGAGCTTGGTGCTTTTAATTACTTATATTATTCTATCTATCGCTCTATGGTTATTAAGCGTTATATTCGGCGGGATATTAGGACATATTCCGCTAATCGGGTTTTTATTTAAAGTAATTGGTTGGCTCGCGCATAATTTTGTTGGAACAATTATCGCAGTAGCCTATGTTATCCTGCTTATAATCAGTGCAATTTATGCAGCAGCAGGGGCTAAATGGGAAATCCCGGTAATATCAACCTACGCTAAAAAGTTCAATATTTAACTAATAACATAGCGTTTATCAAATATTTCATTCTTATCTCTACTTCTGATAATTTATCTTATGTAAACTAGAAGAAAAATCTAAATAACCCATTTTGAGCATCACCTCTCCTCTTTTTATTGGTTTGTGTACTAGTTTTAATCTTTTAAGGTTTCGTAATTTGGCGCTTCTTTGGTAATTGTGATATCGTGCGGATGGCTTTCTTTAAGTCCGGCATTGGTTAATGCAACAAATTTTGCTCTCCTCTGCAAATCTTTAATATTCTTTGTTCCGCAATATCCCATACCTGATTTTAAACCACCAATTAACTGATAAATTACATCACTGACTTTACCACGGTATGGAACTCTACCTTCAATACCTTCCGGAACAAATTTCTTGGCTGATTCCTGAAAGTATCGGTCCGCCGAGCCGCGCTTCATCGCATCAATTGAACCCATCGCGCGGTAGATTTTATACTTTCTACCTTCTAATAATATTTCTTCACCCGGACTCTCTTCAGTGCCGGCAAAAAGATTTCCTATCATTACTGCTGACGCACCAGCGGCAAACGCTTTTACAATATCACCGGAAAACCGAATACCGCCGTCCGCGATTATCGGAATACCCTGTTTATTTGCTTCATGAGCACAGTTCATTATCGCGCTGAACTGCGGAACACCAATACCCGCCACAACTCTGGTTGTACAGATTGAACCCGGTCCGATACCAACCTTGATTGCATCAATATCGAGCTTTAATAACTCTTTAACCGCTTCGATAGTTGCAACATTACCAATAACCAGTTCAATGTTAGGAAATTTTTTGCGGATAATCTTAGCGGTCTTAATGACACCCATTGAATGTCCGTGAGCAGTATCAATAACCAAAGCATCTATTTCTGCATTAACTAATGCCCAAGCCCTCTCCATTGTATCTTTACTGACACCGATTGCACCGGCAACACGCAGTCTGCCAAGTTTATCAATAGTTGAATTTGTGAACTCATGCTTTTTGATAATATCCTTAATTGTGATAAGACCTTTGAGTATATATTTCTTATCAACGATTGGCAGTTTCTCAATCTTATGCTTTTTGAGAATTTTCTGTGCCTGGTCCAATGTCGTTCCGACTGGCGCCGTGACCAGATTATTCGTTGTCATCAAATCTTTTATCTTTTTATAGGTATCGGTCTCAAATATAATATCGCGTTTTGTCAAGATACCAATGAGTTTTCCAAAACTGTCCGTTACCGGCAAACCTGAGATAAAATATTTTTCCATTAACATTTTGGCATTGGCAAGAGTATCCGACGGTTTGACGGTTACTGGATTCTGAATCATGCCGCTCTCGGCCCGCTTGACTTTTATTACTTCATTTGCTTGTTCTTCGATACTCAGGTTTTTATGAATAACACCAATACCACCACATTTTGCTAAGGATGCGGCCATGCGCCATTCCGTAACCGTATCCATTGCGGCACTAACCAAAGGAACCTGCAGTAAGATATTACGGGTAAAATGTGAACCGGTATCTACATCTTTGGGCAGAACATAAGACTTTTGAGGGACTAATAAAATATCATCGAAAGCATAAGCTTCTTTAATTTTCATTTATTTCTACCTCTCCCCCGATGTCATTCAGAAACTATTTCAAATTTAATTTCCGGCGGTTTATTCAAAGTTGCATACACTGAACAATATTTATCCCGCGAAAGTTCCATTGCTCTCTGAATATCATTCTGATTTGCTTCTTTATTACATTTTATTTTAATTGTAATTGAAGTGTAGCGCTTAGGATGCTCATCTGCTCGTTCTCCTTCAACAATAACAATAAAATTTCGTATATCGGTCATTTTTTTCTTAAGTATCGATAAAATATCAAAAGCCATACAACCACCCAACCCGATTAATAACATATCAATCGGTTGAAATCCGGTTTCCGTACCACCCACTTCGGCTTTGGTATCAAGAACAAAACTGTGTTTGTTCTCATCTTTGACGACAAACCGAAAACCATCAATCCACTTTAATTCGACTTTTTGCATATTATTGGGCTAATGCGTCTTTGATTTTTTGTTCAAGTGTTGAAATATTTTCGTCGCTGAAACCGACTTCCCGGAAAGCAATCTTACCCTTTTTATCAAAAATAACTAATGTCGGTATACCCTGAACTTCATATGCCTTTGCAACTTGCTGGTTACCATATAGAATTGGATAAGTAATATTATTGTCTTTAATAAATTTCGGTAAAACATCTTTTTCCTGGTCTAAAGATATTCCTAACACTACTAACCCCTGGTCTTTATATTCATTATACATTCTGACCAGATGTGGAATTGCTACTCGACACGGACCGCACCATGTAGCCCAGAAATCAACTAATACAACCTTGCCTTTTTGTTCAGCAAGTGATACTATACCGCCACCAAACTGGTCAAGGGTAAAATTAATATTATTAGTAGAATTGTCGGTTTTTCTTGTGCCACTACAGGATAAAAATAAAATCATTGGTAATACGAGTAAAATTAACTTTCTCATAAAACTCCGTTTAATTATTATAATATTTTATTAATCTTGTCAACCAAGTATTCTTTGGGTACTGCACCGATTACTGAATCAACAACTTGACCGTTTTTGAAAAACAACAAAGCCGGTATGCTCATTACCGAGTATTTTGCCGCAAGTTCCCCTTGTTTATCAACATCGATTTTGCCGACTTTAAGCTTTCCGGTGTACTCTTGACCGATTGTTTCAACAACCGGTGCGATCATCTGACAGGGCATGCACCATGTCGCCCAAAAATCAATCAGTACTGGTATCGGAGAATCTAAAACTTCTTGTTTAAAATTTGTTTCTGTAATTTCAATTGCCATAAATAATTATAAAAGAATTGGTCTACAAGTCAAGCAGTTCATCGACTGAAGCGATTGAAACAGCGCCTAGCTCAAGAATCTTTCTGTCCATTGACGATTGAATACCATCATATAAAAATATCGGCTTTTCTTGTGCCTTAGCATATTCGCAGGTTGATAATGTTCCGCCGCTGTCACCAGATTCGATAACTAATATTTTATCGGAAAACGCGCTGGTAATGCGATTTCTTAACAAAGCATTACCTACTGACCATTCGCTTAAAGGATAGAATTCAGATAAAATTGTTGCATGGTTCATAAATTCATCGGAAACATCAGATAGTTCCTGATGAAGCTTGAACTTAAGAATTCCGGTTGGTAATATTGCTAATGTCTTAGCCTTTGCTTGTAGCGCTCCTAAATGTGCTGCCGTATCAATACCTTTGGCATAACCACTTATGATAACATAACCTGCTTTCGTTAAAGCAATTGCATATTCAGTTGCTTTTTTTATCCCCTGTTCTGACGCATCTCTGGTGCCGATAATCCCAATCGTTTTTGCCTTTGGTATATTCCCGTATAAATATATTATTGGAGGTGCATTTTGTATGTTAATCAGCGGTTCGGGGTAATCTGGATCCTGAAATGTAATTATTTTTATTGCTTGTTCATCAAACTGTTCTAATAACGTTTCGATACTTTTAAGATTATTTTTTACAGTAAAAATATTATCAACAATATTGTTGTTGATTCTGGGAATTGTTAACAGGTCCTTAGCATTTGCTTCGAATACTGATTTAGGATTGGAAAATTTATTGACTAATGCTTTGAAAAATACCGGACCGATTCCGTCGATGCTTTGTAATAAAAGCCAATAACGTAAATCTTGCAAAAACTACCTTGGATATTATTGTTTAGAACTTACCTTTTATCGCTTTGATGCCAGCCAGCTCAGCTTTTGCTGTTTCTACATCCTGTCCGGGTGGAAGTTCTTTTATCGCTTTCTGATAAATCATCTCAGCTTTGGCAATATTATTTAAATTTTTGTAACAACGACCTGCAGCAAGCAAAGCTTCAATTCCGATTGGAGATTTTTTATATTTGTTATAAACACTCTCATAGATTTCTGCTGCTTTCTTTATATTCTGCATCTCTTCATAGCAATTACCGATACCAAACAGGCATGACGGTCCTAAAACCGGATTACTCTTGAGCTTTTTATATGCACGCTCAAACTCGGATTTTGCTTTTTGGAAATCTTGTTTTTGAAAATAGATATCGCCAAGATAGAAATGCGCTTTTGCTGCTAAATAATTCCCACTGTATCGGCGTGAAAAATCAACAAATTTTTCTTCCGCTTGGTCAATATTATTTGTTGAATACAAACCAAGCCCCTCGGTGAAACGTAACTGAATTTCAGGATTTTCTTTACCGTGGGTTGAAAAAACTATGACGATAATTGCTATAACAGCTATGATTGCACCAACACCAATTAAGAACTTCTGACGTTGATGATAGTACAATGATGCAATTTTTGTTATAAATTGTTGAAGTTGATCTTCTTTTACTTCTTTCATTTTTTCTCCATTTATAAATTAGTCTCTATAATAATTTAATTCATTATCTACCCCTGGCGAGACTCGAACTCACGACCTACGGTTTAGGAAACCGTCGCTCTTTCCTACTGAGCTACAGGGGTGACTTTAACTATTTAGTATATGTAAAATATTGTATATGTCAATAATTTGGTATTAATAATACCAAAAAATTAATGTTTTTGTTTGTGCGAGTTAAATAAAACCGAGTAGACATCTTTAATTGATTTTACAAATTTAAAGGTCAGGTTCTTTTTAACTTTTTCTGGAATCTCTACTAAATCCTTCTTATTCTCGATCGGTAACAATACTGTTCTAATTCCTGCTCGATTTGCTGCGATCATTTTTTCTTTTATCCCGCCGACTGGCAAAACCCGACCGGTTAAAGTAATTTCACCGGTCATCGCTATATGCGAGTCAATTGGCTTTTCCCTGAGCAACGACAATAATGCGGCAGATATCGCAACTCCAGCTGAAGGACCGTCTTTGGGTGTTGCGCCCGCTGGTATATGAATGTGAACATCTGAATTAGTGAAGAAGTCTTCATTTATTTTAAACTCATTTCCATGACTCCGAATGTAAGAAAGTGCCGCTTGTGCTGATTCTTTCATTACGTCACCGAGCGAACCAGTTAACAGTAATCCTTTTTGACCTTTCATTTTGGTTGCTTCAATAAAAAGTATTTCACCGCCAAATGCGGTTACCGCAAGACCAGTGGAAACGCCATTTATCCCCTGCCGTGCGGCAACTTCGGAAAAGAACTTCTGCGGTCCCAAATATTTATTTACATTTTTTGGTGCAACGATTATTTTCTTTTTATTGCCTTCGGCAATGCCTCTAGCAACTTTGCGGACGATTGAACCAATTTCGCGTTCCAGATTACGAACTCCCGCTTCTCGTGTATATTCGCTTATTATTTTATATATTGATTTATCATGAAACTTGATATTTTTTTTCGTGAGTCCAGCTTCTTTTAATTGACGGTCGATAAGAAAGTTCTTGGCGATTAACATTTTTTCTTCATCAATATAACCGGAGATTTCAATTATTTCCATACGGTCTCTTAATGCAGGAATTATCGTATCGACCATATTAGCAGTGGTAATAAACATCACTTTTGATAAATCAAATGGAACTTCTAAATAATGGTCGGAAAACGAAAAATTCTGCTCCGGGTCTAATACTTCAAGCAAAGCTGATGAAGGGTCTCCTCTGAAATCGGTGCCGACCTTGTCAATTTCATCAAGCATAAAAATCGGATTATTTGTTCCCGCATTTCTAATTCCTTGAATAATTCGTCCGGGCAGTGCACCAACATAAGTTCTGCGGTGCCCGCGTATTTCTGCTTCATCTCGAATCCCACCCAATGAAAACCGTAAAAACTTTCGACCCATCGCTCGGGCAATTGAGCGACCTAATGATGTTTTACCAACACCTGGTGGTCCAACAAAACATAATATTGGTCCCTTGGAATCTTTGCGTAGTTTTTTGACTGATAGATATTCCAAAATACGCTCTTTCACCTTCGTGAGATTGTAATGGTCTTGGTCAAGAATCTGTTTCACCCGGTGGATATCAAGATTATCTTCACTTGCGATTGACCAGGGAAGATTGATTAACCAGTCAAGATATGTTCGTACTACAGTATATTCGGCAGCCTGTGGTGACATTCTGGACAAACGGGTGATCTCTTTTAACGCAATCTCATTAACTTCTTTTGGCATCTTGGCTTTTTCAATCTTTGTTTTAAGCTCATTAATTTCCGAAGTTAATTCATCAGTTTCACCTAGTTCCTTCTGGATTGCTTTGAGTTGCTCTCTTAAAACATAGTCACGCTGGCTCTTGTCCAGTTCACCTTTTACCCGTTCACGGATTTTTTCACTTAATTCTAAAATACTAATTTCTTTAGAAAGTAAAGGTACCAATTGAGATAACCGTTCAACTGGGTCAAAAATTTCTAATAATCTTTGTTTTTCGGAGAGCGCGATGTTCAGGTAATGCGTTACAAAATCAGCAAGTTTTAACGGCGAGTCAAGGTTGATTATCACGGTCGGTAATTCGTCCGGTAAATACGGAGCTAAATCCGACAGCTTTTGAAACATACTCGTAATATTTCGCATTAAGGCTTCAGTCGAAATATCTTTTTGTTCTTTTTCGATAATAGGTGATATTTTCGCTTTCAGATATGGATCTTTTTGGGTGTATTCTAAAACTTGAGCGCGCTTTAGTCCTTGAAGTAAAATTCTGATCGTTCCGTCTGGAAAACGGAGCATCTTTAGAATATAAGAAACTGTCCCAATCTGATACAGATCTGCTGGACCAGCTTCTTCAATTTCCTGGTTCTTTTGGCTAACTGCACAAACTAATTTATTATTTACCAGAGCGTCATCAATCAGTTTTGTAGCCCGGGCCGTTGAAATAATCAAAGGGGTAATTACTCCAGGAAAAATTATGCCACCACGAATTGCTAAAACCGGTAATTCGTCTGGAATTCTTGTTTCTTTTAATTCCTCTTCAATATTTTTTATTTCTTCTTTCATGCTATTTCAATTAGCCTCATTGCTTTTTTATCTTTAGTAAATTCAACCGTTAGTAAACCGTTGTGCAATGAAACTTGAACTGTATTAAGTTTCACCCGCGATGGCAAATAAATTCTTTTCCTGAATACGCCGTATGAAATCTCTAACTTATAAAAACTTGCGCCTTGACGCATTCGGTCATGTGGTCGCTTAACTCCTTGAATTAATACCATCGTCGGTCCAATTGCAATATGTAGATCATCTTTATTTACACCCGGAATCTCGACGATCATAAATAGTTTTGTATCAGTTTCGAATAGATCGGTCGGCGGATCAAAATATGACGTTGCAATTTGGGAATCGTAATCAGTTTCAAATATATCGTCCACAAGTGATGCGACATCATCAAAAAATTTAATTATATTCTTAAATGATTCTCGATTCTCGTTCACAATTATTTTATTACTTTTATTAAGTTAGACTATTGAATTTCTGATACAGGTTCGGTAATCTTCATATCGAGTCGTTTTATTTCCAGTGCCTTACCAGTTTCCGTATCAACTGTTATGATTACGCCATTGATATGAACATTATCCTTTGCTGGTAGTAATCTCAATGGTATTGAATATAACAGTCTTTTTACCGATAAATCAATTCGCATTCCTAATACTGAGTCCATCGCACCACACATACCAATATCCGTAATATAAGCAGTTCCATTTGGTAACACTTGTTCATCTGCAGTTTGGACATGGGTATGGGTACCAATAAGACCGCTAATTTTACCATCTAAGTACCAACCTAATGCTTTTTTTTCAGCAGTTGCTTCCGCATGAAAATCAATAAGGATGACCGGTGTTTCTTTCTTGATTTGCTCAATTTCCGCCATAGCTTTTTCAAAAGGGCAGGCAATCGGTTTTAGAAAAATTCGACCGAGAAGACATATAACGCCAATTTTTATTTGGTCAGTTTCAAATATTTTGCTGCCATGCCCGGGTACGTCAATATGAAAATTAGCTGGTCTTAATAATCGAGACTCGGATTCTAACATCGGTATAATGTCTTTTCGGTCTAAAAAATGGTCGCCGAGTGTGATACAGTCAATGCCGGTTTCAAAAAGTTCATTTGCTAATTTTGGTGTTATTCCGAATCCGCTTGCAACATTCTCACTTTGTGCGACAACAAATGCGATATCTTCTATTTCGATTATTTTTTTAAGATTATCGGTAATTGCTTTTCGACCAAATTCTGAACAGATATCACCGAGAATCAGGACTTTTTTACTTGGCATAATCAATTGCTCGTACTTCGCGTATTACGACAATTTTAATTTGACCGGGATATTTCAATTCATCTTGAATTTGTTGGGAAATCTTTCTCGATAGTTCTTCCGCTTCAATGTCAGTAATTTTTTCTGGTTGAACCATAACCCGCATTTCACGCCCAGCTTGAATTGCGTAAGCTTTTTCAACACCATCAAATGATACGGCGATCGTTTCAAGATTTTGTAATCGCTTAATGTATGATTCAAAATTATCACGCCGCGCACCTGGCCGTGAACCAGATATACCATCTGCGGCTGCGGTTAGAAAAGCATAAGGTGACTTGGGAGATTCTTCTTCATGATGTGCGGCAATTGCGTTAACAATAATGTCATTTTCACCGCATTTTTCAGCAAGATCAGCTCCAATTTTCGCATGGGGTCCTTCAATATGCATATCAGCTGCCTTGCCAATATCATGTAATAGTCCTGCCCTTCGGGCAATCGATGCATCCAAACCGAGCTCTTGTGCCATCGCGCTGGCTAAAATTGCGACTTCCTGTGAATGTAACAAAACATTTTGGCCATAACTTGTGCGGTATTTTAAACGTCCCAGAAGACGAATTAATTCATCGGACATTCCTGTAATGCCAAATTCTAGAAGAGTAGATTCTCCAGCATTATCAATTACGGTTTCAAGTTCTTTTCTAGTCTTTTCTACGACTTCTTCAATGCGCGCTTGGTGTATCCGACCATCAGAGATGAGTTTTTCCATAGCTAAACGAGCGACTTCGCGTCGAACTGGGTCAAATGCGGATAGGATGATTGCGCCCGGAGTATCATCAATAATTACTTCGACTCCGGTTAAAGACTCAAAAGTACGTATATTTCGCCCTTCGCGACCTATAATACGACCTTTTAATTCGTCGGAAGGTAAGTTTACAACCGAGACCGTTGTCTCCATAACCTGAGAAATTGCACACCGTTGAATTGCGGAAAGTATGATCTCTCGTGCTTGAACATCTGCATCTCGTTTTGCTTTATCCTTTATATCACGAGTCAGTTGGATTGCTTCTAGTTGTGCTTGCGCTTCGAGATTTTTTATTAACTCCTTCTTCGCTTCTTCGGCACTAATATTAGCGATTTTCTCAAGTCGTTCATTATGAATATTTATTAATTGGTCCAAACGTTCAGTTTTTGCCTTGATTATTTTATCTTTTGTTGCAACTTCTCGTTGGTTTTTTATCAGTTCACTTTCCCGAGCCGCCAGATTTGTGTCTTTAATATTAAGTACTTGTTCCCGTTCTCGTAATCGTTTTTCATTTCGTTCTATGTCTTTGCGTTTATCAATAAGATTATTTTCTAGTCGATTTTTTTCTTTTTGTATTTCATCTTTGATATCAAGGTCGGCTTTCTTTTTAAAATTATCCGCTTCGTACTTAGCGTCTTCGATAATTTTTTTGGCCAATACACGACTCGAAGCAAAAAGAGTTTTTGTCATTTGTCGGATGATTAAATAAGCAGCAAAGATACCTAAAATTAAAAATCCAAAAAAGATTATTATACCAATAATCCCATTATGTATATTCGACATATATTCCTCCAAACATTACAGCTCTTTATTGACCGAAACCTGGGTAAAAAAATCCCCGCCGCAGAACGTGTAAGACTGAGTCATTGAACCCTAAAGACAGGTGGGCGTCTGCTTCGGCCTTTACTGTTTCGCCAACGGCAATCCATCCACGCCGATATTAGACACCCGATCTATGGGTGTTAGCTCAAGACTTCGTATCTTATCACGAAGAGAGCAGGGAGCCTATATTCAAATAGTTATTATACTATTCGTTCCAATTTTTCAATGAGCGAATTTATCCGACGGTTAATTTGTTCTTGATCCGCTTGTTTTTCGGTTAAAAAATCATCTACCAGATTAATACATGATAGAACTGCTGTTTTACCTAAAGAACCTTGCGGATACTGTTTATTCATCTGTTTCATTTTTTCATCTATGATTTTTCCTATATTTAAAACATAATCACCGTTTCGGTCGGTTTTTATTTTATAGTCACTACCTAAAACATTCAAAGTAAATGTCTTCACTAAGACTCCCTACTACATTAACGTATAAATTTTATAATAATTTATTAATATTGTCAAGAATAAGATTAATTTTATCTACTGCTTGGTTACAAAGTACTTGTTTTTCAGTTAGTTCAGTATGTAAATTAGAGTTTTCTTGTTTTAAATTATTGATCAGGTTAATAGCCTGCTCAAGTTTTTCTTCCAGGTGTTTCAGATTAGACTCAAGTTCAGGATTCATATACTCATTATCCCCTTAATTCTATTTGCCACTTTTCCTTCAGAATATGTAATATGCGTTCAAAAATTTTGTTTACTTCTGTTTGATTTAGTGTTCGTTCTTCAGAACGCAATGAAATTCTTATACCAAGATTACACTTACCTTCAGGTAATTGCTTACCTTTAAAGTAATCAAACACTTCAACTTGCTCTAATAAAGCACCGGTAATCTTCTTAATTTCTTCGGTTAGGCTTGCAGCTGAGATATTATCGTCAACTATAAATGCAAAATCCCGAATAATCGACGGAAACCTTGGTAAGGGTTGGAAATAACGGTAAGACGGAGACAGTTTAATAAGTGCTTCCAATTCAAGCTCTAATGCATATACTGGAACCGGAATGTCAAACCGGTTAAGGACCGTTTTTTTGATTTCACCAAGTGTCCCGATAAATTTGTCAGCGTATTTAATTTGCATCGCATTATGACTGACCAGGAATTTAATATTAGACTTTACAAAAGATATCTCCTCGATTTTTAGATAAGCCAAGAATGATTCGGCAACACCCTTGATATCAAAGAAATCAGTATCCGTAATCTGCGATTTCTGCCAGAATGTCGGTATATTCTGCCCCAAAATAAGCGCGGTAATATTAACGGTTTCGGATGGTTCTTTATCATTTTTGAATATTTTACCGATTTCAAATAATCTTAAATCTTTATTTCCGCGTGAATAATTATTCTTTACGCTGTCTAAAAGAGTTACGAGGATTGATGGTCGCATGACCGCATAACGCTCATTTAATGGTGTTGGTATATGAACTATATTATTATC
Organism: Caldifarciminota bacterium; assembly: GCA_903865935.1. GTDB lineage: Bacteria > Hydrothermota > Tepidihabitantia > Tepidihabitantales > CAIPLT01 > CAIPLT01. Next base: position 18,208 of record CAIPLT010000002.1, on the reverse strand, counting down.
CACAAATTCTTTGACAATCGCTTCATCACAAAAACTTACTGTATAACATTCGATAAAACCAAGTCCGGTAAAGAAATTACGGATATTAGATAATTCTATAGACATGCTGTCGATTCCGCCAGTCTTATTTCCCCTGATTGTATATTCACTCGGTAATTTATCATATCCATAAATTCTGCCGAGCTCTTCGATTAAATCAACATCTCTTGTCAAATCCAAGCGATATGATGGAATTTTGACAGTCAGGGTTTTATTGTCTTGCTTAATTTCGCAACCTAAATTAGATAATATATTAGAAATTTTCTCATCCGATAATTTTATTCCCAGAAGTTTATTGGTCTTTGCGATGTCGAGTTTAATCATTGTCGGTTCAATCGCAGTACGTACCTCTAATTTATCTTTAATAACTGCACCATTTCCTAAATCAGCAATTAAATTACTTACTTCAACTGAAGCGGTTTCCAAGATATCTGAATCAATTCCCATCTCAAAACGCTTGGAAGCTTCGGTTGTTAAATTAATTGCTTTACTGCCGCGTCGGATTGTCTTTGGATCGAATCTTGCACATTCTAGCAATACTCTCTTAGTGGTTGGACTGATTTCACTGTCAAGTCCACCCATAATACCAGCAATCGCGACTGGAAATTTACTATCTGCGATGAGTAGTACTTTTTCATTCAGATTTTTTACTTCATTATCAATTATTTTTATCTTCTCATTTTTATTGGCGAAACGGACATTGATTGTCTTGTCTGCGACCCGGTCATAATCAAATGCATGCAAAGGCGTGCCATATTTAAGCATTATATAATTAGTTGCATCAACGATATTATTAATCGGTCTTAAACCGCAGGCGATTAAGCGCCATTGCAGCCAGAAAGGCGATGGAGCAATTTTTATGTCACTGATGATTCTCGCAATATAATCAGGACAACCCTTTTTATCAACCTGCAAAGTCAAAAGCTCATTAACATTAACATTGCTTGTTTCACCGGTTGAAACTATTTCAGATATTTCAGCTTTCTTAAATTTTTCATCATAGCTCATCAGCTCGCGTGCAATACCTGTAATGCTCATCAAATCACCACGATTAGGCAGTATTTCCAAATCTAATGTATAATCGTCCAGATAATTTAATACAGGCAGACCGACAGCATATTCTTTGTTTAAAACATAAGGCAGTGTATCTTCACTTATTCCGATAGTTGCCGGATTTACCCACTTTGTGTTTGTCGGATTATATCCAATCTTATCACCAATCTTAAGACGATAAGCAATGGTATTTATATTAAAAGTGCTTTTGCCATCAAATATCGTTACTTTATTATTCTCAATCTGTTTGACTTCAGTAACAATAAAACCTTCAAGCTTATCCCCAATCCGGGAAATGCTATTTATTTCAATTCCCTTGCTGACAAACAAATCAGCAAGGTCTTTGGGAGTTAAATCAAATTCTACTAATTCTTTTAACCATTTAATTGAAACGAGCATAGGTTTAAGAATAATTACATTCAAATGGTTTGTCAATAGCGTAATTTGCAAAGAATATTTTGTTAAAGACATTTGTATTTAATTTTTATTTTGTTCTATTTAGGTTTCAAAATTTATTGCTTTAAAACATTTATATATATTTCTTGACAAATGAATTATTTTTGCTAAAGTTTAGCAAAATAATGGCAATATTATTTCTTCCCAAAGAAAAATTCCGAAACTGGTTGTTAAAACTTTCTCAAGGGTTTTTGGTCTATTATCCAACTGAATTAGAAAATAAAATCCATTACAGAAAATTAGATAGTAATGCATTAAATGACCCTTATTTCCCCTATGATAAAGCACTTAAGAAAATTCGACCTATTGAATCAATTAAAGGATTTTTCTTTAAACAAAAGGAAAAAGTCGGGGGATTGGAAGACAAACTTCCAGTCACAATAAATTTAGATAAAACTCCACAAATTATCATCGGCGCTAAAAATTGTGATTTAAGACCATTAATGGTGCATCAGAAGATGTATCTGGAAAACGAGTTCGGAGAACCATTTTACAAAGCACAGCGGGAAAAAACATTTATAATTGCCACGGATTGCCCAATACCTGAACAAACCTGTTTCTGTAATCTCTTGGGTTTAAAACCTTTCCCGGAATTAGGTGCGGATGTTGTGATGACCGTAATCAATAATGGTTATATATTTGAGACCACAAGCGAACAAGGTGAAAAGTTGTTAAGAGATAATGACCACCTATTTCAAGAAGCTGGTTCGAGTGATTTAGTTGAACGAGATTTACAAAGACATAAAGCGGTTGCAATTCTTGAAACAATTAATCCCAAGCATTGGCGAAGCGATTTAATAAAAGCGATTAATGAACGGAAGGATGAAAAATTCTGGCAGGAACAGGCAAAAGATTGCGTCGAGTGTTTTGGCTGCCTGATGGTCTGCCCGACCTGTTTCTGTTTCCTGTTATATGACCAGCCGACCAAAAACAATTCATTTCATCGCAATAAAATCTGGGATGCGTGTTATTATTCAGCTTATGCCCGGGTTGGCGGTGGCATGTCACCAAGACCTGAATTCTGGAAACGGTTCCGCAACCGGTTCCACTGTAAGTTTATGAATTTTACCAATGATTACGGATTTAATGCCTGTTCTGGTTGCGGTCGTTGCTTTTCAGTATGTATGGGTAAAATTGATATAAGGAAAGTTTTAGAAAAAGTATGAATAATCCATTTCAGCCATTTCCAGTAACGATTACTAATATTATTGACGAAACACCGACAATTAAAACGTTTGTATTAGATTTAAATGGAAATCAATTTTCGTTTGATGCTGGACAGTTCATTGAGTTGACAATACCCGGAGTTGGAGAGGCACCATTTACACCATCTTCTTCACCATATGATAAAAACAAACTCGAAATGACAATTATGAAAGTCGGCAAAGTCACATCTGCTCTATTCTCGCTTCAAGTTGGAGCAACTTTGGGTGTACGTGGACCATTTGGCATAAGATACCCCATTGAATTATATGAAGGTAAAGAAATTTATATTATCGGTGGAGGTGTTGGTTTAGCACCGTTACGTTCGTTATTTTTTGCTTTGATGGAGAACGTTAAGAAATATAAAAGAATCTATATTCGTTATGGTGCGCGAACCTCGCAGGATATCGTGTACAAACAACAAATACCGATTTGGAAAACATGGAAAGGTGTTGATATCCAGCAATCAGTTGATGTTGGTGATAATTCATGGAAAGGAAAAGTTGGTGTCGTTACCATTCTTCTCGATGACTTAATTGGCAATACAAAGAATATGGTCGGTGTTGTCTGCGGACCACCAATCATGATGAAATTTGCCACAATTAAACTTTTAGAAAAAGGATTTGATGGTAACAATATATATTTATCTATGGAAAAAAATATGTCTTGCGGTCTTGGTCAATGCGGACACTGCCGGATGGGAAAATATTTTGTCTGTAAAGATGGTCCGGTTTTAACCTGGGAGCAAGTAAAGGATATTGAAGACCCGTTCCTATGAACGAAATATCGAAAACAACTAATACGGTATGCCCATTCTGTTTATACGGATGTGATTTATCACTTAATACATCTAATCGCGGTGATTTTCTTATTCGAAAAGTTGAATATGATAGTCAGTCTTCGATTAATCAAGGTAGGTTATGCGCACGCGGTAATTTAGCAAATAGTATTATAGATGATAAAAAACGACTCACCTCTCCCCTGTTTAACAATAAAAAAATAGATTGGGTAATTGCATTAAGCCAGATAAGTCATCAATTAAAAGAATATTCTGGAAAAGAAATCGCTATAACATTCGACTCAAATAATACTTTGGAGGAATTAGATACGATTCTCAGCTTTGCTAATGCCTTGAAAGTTGAAACCATTGTACGAAGTTATTTAGAACCAGAAACATTTTTCAGCTATTCATTTCCCGATGTAAAATATGCTGAACTAAAAGATATCGAGCAGGCAAAAGTAATTTTAGCTATTGGCGATGTTTTCAGTAAAATACCACTTCTTGCCAAGCCAATATTAGATGCGAAGTATCGAGACCGTAATAACCGTTTATTCTATGTTGATTCGGTAAAAAGTAGAGTTGCAGGATTTGCCAATAGATTCTTATCCGTAAGACCCGGGACTGAACCATTACTGTTATTAGGATTAATTGGGATGATAGGTAAGACTGCAAAAAGTATTATCGGTGATAAGAATTACAATACAGTTCGAAAGGTATTACCATCAATCGCCGTGTGTTGTGGTGTGTCGGAGAATGAGATTGCAGATATTGCTAAATCTTTAACCACATTGACAAATGGAGTTATTTTAGCAGCGATCGACTTTGGTAAGACTGATGACCCATTGTTATTTTCCGCTTTATCCCAATTACTACAAATCGTATCACCCGATAATAAAAGATTCTGTGCCCCAGCGTTAGTTTCTTTACCGATCGGTAAAAATAAATTCGGGGAACTAATTAATTCAGTCAATCAGGGGAAAGTAAAAGCAATCATAAATTTTGGGGATATTTTCCCTGATTACTATCCAATTATCAGTTCAAAATTACAGGACCTGAAATTCTTTACGTCAACTACGACCAGATTACATAATCTAACTCGTCCGAATTGGGTTTTGCCGGTTCCTTCATTACTTGAAAAAGCAGGTACTATTAAAACATTATGGGGGAAAGCTAATATTAAACCTTTAGCCAAACCCGTGGATGGTAGCAAAAGTATTTCAGAAATTATCGAAAAAATTGTACCAGATATTGAGCTTACCCCTAAGTCAAGAATTAACGATAAAATAATGCTCAATATTGATGAAGTAATTGAACGAGCGGTAAATTTTTTAGAATCTAAGAAAGAATCAACAAATGAAATAACAATCCTTGGTGAAGAATCAGCATTCGGTTATCGTGGAATGTTGCTTGAACAAGCTAATCACATTAAAATTAATCCAATAAATGCCGAGCAATTAGGATTAAATCAAACTGATTCTCTAAAAGTTATCACCAACACCGCTGAAAAAGTTTTTATAACTAATATAACAAATTTTGTACCGATAAATACTGTCTCAGTAAATGCTGATTCAAAAGAAAATCGCTCGCTATTTCCAATGCTAATTGACAGCATAACTAATGATATTATAATTTCACCGGCAAAAGGTAAAATAGTAAAAATAATTTAATGGAAGAAAATAAGAAACGAATATATTTAGACCTAGATTATTGCATCGGTTGTCGCTCGTGTGAAGCAGCATGCAAAAGTGCCTTTAGCGAATCACGTATCCGATACGGTGAGATATCTAACACCGCTTATTTCCCGATCGCCTGCCGGCATTGCGATGAGCCGCTCTGCGCAGCGGCATGTCCATTTGAAGTTTTAAGGGCGACCGAACATGGTTTCGTTCTACAGGCAAGTTTTCATTGTGTTGGTTGCAAGTCATGTATCTTGGCGTGTCCTTTCGGTGTTTTAGATAAAAGTTTATTGCATCATGTATCACAAAAATGCAGTGAATGTAAAGACCGTGAAGCAGGTCCGCGATGCGTCGCGAGTTGCGCTTCTGGTGCCTTAAAGTATGTCACGGAAAAAGAAGTGAAAAAGATAATAATCGGCAAACGGTTTATTTCCCGTTCCCCATTCTGGAGACGACAGTGAAAGTGATATTTTGGATTTTAGTCTTTCCCGGATTTCTTTTCAGCTCAATCATTGGTATGCTATTAACTTGGGTCGACCGTAAAGTCACGGCCCGTATTCATTGGCGCGTTGGACCACCATGGTTTCAGCCATTTGCGGATTTCTTCAAACTTTTATCCAAAGAAACTCTGATCCCAGTAAATGCATCCAGATTTTTATTTCTAATGGCGCCGATTTTAAGTATCATCGCAATTACTGCGGTCGGAACTATGCTTTTCACGATGAATTTCTATCCTAACATGTCTTTCTTAGGTGATTTAATAGTGTTAATCTATCTGTTAACCCTTCCGCCATTAGCTACGATTCTTGGTGCATCAGCATCTAAAAATCCTTTGGCGGCAGTCGGAGCTTCCCGAGAAATGACGCTTTATTTCGGATATGAACTGCCTTTCATCACGGCGATAATTATCACAATTATTAAGACTGGTGGTACGATAAGAATTGGTGATATTGTAACATATCAACACATCCATGGCCCAATACTATATTCAGTTTCTGGCATTATTGCAACGCTTGTTGCTCTAATCTGCATGCAAGCAAAATTAGGTTATGTACCGTTTGATATCGCGGAAGCGGAACAGGAATTGATGGCAGGTGTTTATACCGAATATTCGGGATTCGCTTTAGCGCTTTTTAAGCTATCTAAAGCAATGATGCTATTTTTGTTGCCATGTTTTTTAATTACTATTTTCTGGGGCGGATTTGTTACATGGTGGGCAATTCTCAAATTGCTGTTACTTGTAGTTTTGATTATTCTTATAAAAAATACAAACCCCCGCTTGCGAGTTGACCAGGCACTAAAGTTTTTCTGGGTTGGTTTAATGCCATTGGCAGTATTGGGTGTAATATTAGCATTTTTTAAATTATGAAAGATTTTAGAATTTGGGGATTGAAAAAATCGCCATGGGTTTTCCATGTCGCGGCAGCGTCGTGTAATAACTGTGATATTGAAATATTAGCAGCATTAACCCCACGTTTTGACGTTGAACGTTTTGGTATCGTATTGGTCGGCTCTCCCCGTCATGCGGATGCTCTATTAGTAACCGGCGTCATCAACCGTAAAACTCTGCCACGCGTAATACAAGTCTATCAACAAACACCAAAACCTTGTTTAGTAATTGGTGTTGGAACATGTTCCTGTTCGAAACATATGTTTGAAGATTCATACAATGTCGTAGGACCGTATGATAAACATATTCCGGTTGACGTTTATATCCCTGGTTGTCCACCAAAACCAGAAGCGATTATATTAGGAGTTGTTAAAGCATTACAAAAACTATGAAACAAGAAGCGATAAAACTGCAAGAAGAATTTTTAGTTAAGTTTCCAAAGGCGAAAGTATTTAAGCATAATGAACGACGTTTATATATATCAGTTACTAAAGAACAGATATTTGATGTCGCAGCTTTCTTATACAAAGAAAAACATCTACGGCTTTCGATTGCGACTGGAATTGATACCCGTGAAGGATTTGAAATCTTGTACCATTTCTCTTACGATAAAATTGGCACTTACTTTACGATTAAAACGCTGTTGCCTAAAGATAATCCGAAAATTAAATCACTTGCACCACTGTACACTGCCGCAAACTGGATTGAACGTGAAATGCATGAATTATTGGGTATTGATTTCGAAGGCCATCCCAACCTAAAACCTTTATTAACATCCGATGACTGGCCAGAAGAAAAATACCCATTGAGGCGTGATTATGAGTAACCGTAGAATTGTCCCAATCGGTCCTTATCATCCTCTGCAAGAGGAACCTGAATTCTTCAAACTTATTGTTGAAGGTGAGAAAGTAATAGGTCTTGAAATAAATCTTGGTTATAACCACCGCGGTCATGAATTTATTGCTCAGAAAATGACTTATGAACAAATACCATATTTAGTCGAGCGAATTTGCGGTATCTGTTCGAATTCGCATCCATTAGCATTTGTGCTTGCGGTTGAAGATGCAGCTGCAATTGAAGTACCAGAACGCGCCCAGTATATCAGAACGATAATCCATGAGTTAGAACGCATACATTCTCACTTACTTTGGTTAGGTTTAGCAGGGCACTTTATCGGTTACAATACGGTCTGGATGTGGGCGTGGCGTTATCGCGAACTGGTTTTGGACCTATTTGAAATGATAACGGGTAATCGCAATCATTATGCGATGAATAAAGTCGGTGGTGTTAGAAGAGACATTTTACCTGAACAAATTCCTTTGATTGAAAAAGCATTGACTGAAATTGAAACAAAAACCAATATGTTCACTAAAGCGATTTTAGATGATCCAGTTATTCTCGCACGTTTGGAAAATGTTGGTGTATTGACAAAACAAGCAGCAATTGATTATGCTGTCGTTGGTCCGACCGCACGCGCTTCCGGTATTGCAATTGATGTCAGAAAGGATGACCCACATTGTGCGTATGATAAAATCGACTGGAACATGATATACTTTGATGAAGGTGATGTTTTAGCCAAAGCAAAAGTCCGACTATTAGAATGTTTTGAATCAATAAAAATAATCCGCCAGTGTTTAAAACAGATGCCACAGGGACCAATTGAAAATCGAGTAGACGAAATCGCTCCGGGTGAAGGAATCGGTCGCGCGGAAGCACCAAGAGGCGAAGTATTTCATTATGTTCGCAGTGACGGTACCAACATACCAATCCGCCATAAAATTAGAGCACCCAGCTTTATGAATATCGTCTCTAATGAAGTTGCGGTAATAGGGTATTCAATTGCTGATGCCGCTTTGTGCCTTGCCGCAGTTGACCCATGCTATTGCTGTACTGAACGAATGGCAGCATTTGAGGATGGTAAAGAGCGTTATACCGGCAAGCAACTCTTAGAGCTTTCCTGGGAAAAAACTAACAAAATGTTCCCTCATTTAAATAAATGAATCCTTTGTTATTAGTATTTATTATTCCGGCAAGCGCGGGCATTTTAGGATTTGTAATTTACCGATTGCGTAATGAATTTAATTTCTTGGGAACAATTTTGACTTTATACTATTCTTTGTACCTTTTTATTACAACACGCAAACCGGTCATTCATGAATTTAACCTTTTTCAACTCGGTAATATTAAGTTTAGTTTCTTTCTTGACCAATTCAGCGGTATAGTACTTTTAGGGATCGCAGTCGTCAGTTTTGTAATCGTGTTATACTCTTTCCGTTATATGCGAGGATTAAAACATTTTGGTGTATACTATTTCTATCTGCTGTTATCAATTGCAGCAGCTAATGGGATGATTCTCGCTAACAACCTTTTATTATTTCTTTTCTTTTCAATCGTTTTATCGATTCTCTTTTATGTGTTATTGACTGTTTCATCTGAAGAATCTACATCGACCAAGAATCAATCCTTTTTGTCTTTAATTCTCTTTAATGTTCTAATTTCTTTGGGTATTTCAATATTAATATTTCGCACTGGTAACGCATCAATTATTAGTGACCCCAAATTAATACCGTATAATTCATCATTAGTTTATGCGTATTTACTAATTTTAATCGGTATAATTGGTAAAATTGGTATCATACCGTTTCAATGGTGGACATTGAAGCTTACCAAATCAACACCGATAACAATCTATACATTAATACCGATGATTTTTGAAAAGATAATCGGTGTTTATTTATTAATACGTCTGTCATATTATATATTTGATATCAGTGGTACTTCATTGGTTCGGTTTATTATTTTAGCGGTTGGAAGCATTAGTATTATTATTGCATGTTTAATGGCAATCAGAACAAAAGATTCCTACCACCTACTTAATTTTGCATCAATAACGCAGATCGGTTTCATATTTATCGGTATTGGTTGCGCTAATCCTTTAGGCTATGCGAGTGCAGTTCTGAATTCGATTAATTATCTCGCTTTTCAGCCAGTACTTTTTCTAACTGCTGGTTCGGTCGAATACTGGACAAAAACCACAAATCTAGATAGCTTTCAGGGCATCGCATCTAAATTACCGATAACTTTTTTTGCTTGCTTATTTGCGGTTTTAGCACTTTGCGGAGTCCCGCCATTAAACGGGTTTTTTTCAAAATGGATTATGTTTGACGCTATTATTAAAATTAATCCCAATGGTTTAAATATTACATCAATAATATTAATCATCGTAAGCATATTTGGCAGTATAATGACAACGTTATATTTCATAAAATTCCTATTAGCTTTTCAAGGCACAAAATCAAAATGCTCTCCGCGAGTGCGGGATCCGAGTTTTACCATGTGGGCTCCGATGAATGCATTATCAGCATTATGTGTAGTATTAGGAGTTTTTGCACTATCTCTATCCTGGCGAACTATCACTTTACCGTCGGTTAGAGCTCTTTTCCCTCAAGAGGTTATCGCAAATCCCTGGACTTTTGGTATTGCGCCATTTATACTCGTTGCATCAATTTTAGCTGGGATAGTAATATATTATTTTAAAAGTAAAACAAAGGTTGCATAATGAGAAAACCAAAATTACGTGAATTAGGCGAAGCAATACGAGCAATAGTAAAAGGTCCATTTACGACAAAATTTCCCAAAGAACCTTCTATTCCTCCAAAAGGATTTCGCGGTATTATCAAGTACAATGAAGAACGCTGTATTGGTTGCGGTGCTTGCGCAGAAGTATGCCCGGCTAAGGCGAGAGCAATCGAAGATGATGTTAAAAGAAAAGTCCGTAAGGTTATTCATTATCAGGAAAAGTGCGTGTACTGCGGACAGTGTGTTCGTTACTGCACGACTCAGGAGGGTATCAAGCATACACAAGAGTATGATTTGGCGAAAATTAAGAATGAAGGTTATGAGAATATCATTGAGAAAGAGCTGGCATTCTGTGAAATATGTGGAGAAGTTGTTGCGCCCAAAGCCCAGTTATTGTGGATTGCCCACAAAGTCGGTGAACTGGCATACGCCAATCCGACTTTATATTTATCTCTGTATAAAGAATTAGGCATTACACAAGATGAAGAAAATTTACCGCATCTAAATTATGACCAATTACCCTATCGTTCTCAGCACCAGAGAATACTCTGCGTTGACTGCCGCCGTAAATCTTATCTGAACGAAATCTGGGGATACTAATCTATCGGTTGTCATTCTAAGGAAGCAAAGCGACCGAAGAACTTTACTTAGAGAAGTGATCCAAGAGAATATTATTACAAGCCCGGATACCCAAAGAAAAAATCGTATTCCGCCCGGACAAAAGCTGGTTGATAGTTTCCCGGTTCTGCATTATAACGGAATACCTAAATTCAATGCCGACAAATGGACTTTTAGAATCTGGGGTCTAGTTGAAAAAGAAAGAAAATTTACTTTTAATGAATTTACGTCTCTCCCCCATGTCAAAGTTTTTTCCGATATTCACTGTGTTACTGGCTGGTCAAAACTTGATAATCTCTGGGAAGGTATTAGTACCAGCGAAATTGTCAAGCTGGTGAATATAAAATCGGAAGCTAAATATGTGATGATATACTGCTCGGATGATTATTATACAAATCTTTCATTTGAAGATTTCTTTCAACCGGATGTCTTATTTGCGCTGAAGTATAATAATGAAGACATAAGCTCAGAACATGGTTATCCGGTCCGTTTAGTTGTACCCAGATTATATTTATGGAAAAGCGCCAAATGGACAACCGGTTTTCAGTTTTTAGCCAAAGATACGCCAGGTTTCTGGGAATCCCGCGGTTACCATAATCATGGTGACCCGTGGAAACAAGAACGATACAGTTAATATTACATGCTCCGCAATTAGGTATTATTATGCTTCGCGATATTTATGCTTATATTCAGAAATCTAAAAATAATCCTTGACAAATTATTTTATTTATATAAAATGTATGCGTTTATGGACATATATGTATACAGAATAGAAAGGAGTTATTGTGAACTATTTAACTGATTCTTTTATTAATATCATGAAAGCAATGTCTGATTTAACCCGTTTGCGGATATTCTGGGTCTTACATCGCGCTAATGCTGAATTATGTGTCGGTGAAATAATTAATTCGATTGAAGAAAATCAATACAATGTATCAAGACATCTAAAAATTCTGAAGTACGCTGGATTGGTCAAAGAACGGAAACAGGGTCGTTTTGTTTATTACTCGTTGATTAAAACCAGCGAAAAGACGCATAAAATTTTAATTGACCTGGTATCTACCGTATCAGATGAAATTCTTTCGCGTGATACAAAACGATTAAAGAATCAATTATTATTAAGGAAAAAGTGATAAATATGAAAGAAATATCAGAAGTTTTCCAGAGAATCTTAAGGCTTAAACTTTATCCGGTTGGTGTAAAATTTTGTAAAAAATCGAATGAGTTAAAAATAGGTAAAGTCCCTAATGAAAAACTGAACTTCTGTCAAATGGTAAGAATCATCTCGCAGAGCAAATGGACTTTGGCTTGTCCGTCTGACCAGATGGGATGTACAATTGCGCAGGTTAATTTTGGTTTCAGAAAACCGGACGAAAGCGATATTCAGCTCTATTTGCAAAGGTTAACTGATAAACGGGAAATTGCCCAGAGTATTATCAATATGAAACCAAAACTGAAGCCTGGCGAAATTAAAGGACTATTATTCGGTCCTTTGGATAAATTTGAACCTGACATAGTGTTTTTTATTATTGACAGCGCTCAGGCATTAGTCTTGATGAGAGCTTATGGTGTTGCAACCGGTAATGACTTAACATTTAGAACCGGTGCGAGTTCTAATGTCTGCGCCTATGGCGGTATCATATCCTATAATACAATGTTACCAAATCTCACTATTCCATGTGCTGGTGCTAAACGGCATGGGTTATATCAGGACAATGAGCTTATCTTTGTTACACCCTTGCAAATAGCGATTACACTTTCTAAAACCTTATTAGATGTCGAAAAGAAAAACTTGCTCAACTTCCCGATTATCCAAGGTTATCTCCCATCAACTAAACCTGTAGATTATTTGATTAAATGAAAATTAAAATACGAGTAGATACTTCTGTAAAACTTATAGCGTCAATATAACAAAAAATTAGACGTAATTATCATCTAACGCTTTGTTCTATATAGAATTATATCAAATTATCTAAAAGAGAAGGTAGAATCCCCCCTACTAGGATTGGTGCAGACCAAAGGGTTGATTACTAAATCAGTTAAATATTTGCTTTCGCAGTATATCTAACATCCGATATTAGATTCTATGTCAGTACCAATATCGAATTCAGACTCGGATACTCTAATAAATTATTTACGAAATCAATCTTATAATCATTCTGGAATACGTTCTCTAATTCAATCCCAAAATTGCTTACAGAATTATTCCCGAAATTATTTTATTGTTAAAAATAATTCTCAGAATATCTTTAAATAGAGTGCTTTTATTTTTATTTTACTTGTTTATGAAAACCGACTGTCTGCGCTGCTATTATCAGCTGTTCTGGTCGTAATTTTAATATTTCAGCCATTTTTGTTTTATCAATCGAAGTGCGAACAACTACTGCAAGATTTGCTGCAGCACCATAGAGATAAACGTTCTGTGAACAATGACCGGCATCGATTGCCGCAGTCATTACTTGCGCTTCGCGTTCTTTTGTAAAACTGAATTTTGATAAGTCGGAAACATAAATAATATTCAGCGGTGCAATACTTACCCAATCTTGCATTCCGGTATTTTTACGATAATCACCAGATACGACTGGAATCAATTCATGTTTAACCGCATCATATAGAAATATTCCTTGTTTTAATACTGCATAAACGTCTATATCCTGTTTATTCATTGCCGATGGGCTCGTGCGTTTGCCGTCTTCGAGCCGGTTTATTCCATTAGCACACCAAATACAGTTTGAAAGGTCTTGAAGACTCAGTTCCCGATCCGAAAAATCACGGCTGCTTTTACGTTCTGTTATTACTTGCATGAATAATTTATCATTCTCTAAGGCAGGTTTAAGAAGTCTTATTGGCTGCAAGTCTTTAGCATTCATTATACCTCCGATACAAAAGAGTATTATAAATATATTTTTAATGGTATTTTTCACGATTACTCCTTTAAAATTTAATTTGCTGATAATTTTAATACGCTCTTGCGTAATAGATGGTTGTTTCGGTTTCTTTACCGCAAATAATACATTTACCTTTAATTTTTTGGTCTAAAGGAATACAACGGGGTGTTGTTTTTGTTTTATCAATTAGTTCATTCTCGCACTGCTGACTACCGCACCAAAATACTTTAATAAATCCAGGAATCTCCCCTATTTTTTTATTGAATTCTTCAATGGTCGATGCTTCTGAAATTTTACTGCGTAAAACCTGTTTTGCCGAATTAAACAGATTATTCTGAATATCTATCAATATTTTACCGACACTATCTTTAAGTTCTGCTTCTTTAATAAACTTTTTACCAGTGCCGTCTCTTGGTACAAAAACAACCTGTTCTTTTAAAATATCCTTAGGACCAATCTCAACCCGTAAAGGAACTCCGCGCATCTCCCATTCATTGAATTTCCAACCCGGTGTATATTCAAGTCTGTCATCTAAATATACCCGATAATCTTTTCGTATTACCTCGTATATTTCTTTTGCTTTGGCAATAACTTTGTCATCATCTTTGCCAAATAAAATCGGTACAATGACAATCTGAACCGGCGCGATTCTGGGCGGTAATCTTAATCCTTTATCATCACCATGCGTCATTATTAATGCACCAATCATTCTGGTTGTAATGCCCCATGATGTTCCCCATGGAAATTTTTCAGTATTATCATCATCAAGATATTTTATATCAAACGCTTTTGAGAAAAATTGACCCAAATTATGGGATGTACCCGCCTGTAATGCCTGACCGTCGGGCATTAATGCTTCAATTGAATAAGTATGCAAAGCACCGGGAAACTTTTCGCTTTCGGTTTTTCTGCCATAGACTAACGGAATAGCCATCTCATTTTCAACAAAGTCAACATAGACATTTAGCATCTTTATTGCTTCTTCGTCTGCTTCTTCTCTTGTGCGGTGCAAAGTATGACCTTCCTGCCAGAGAAATTCGGTCGTGCGCAAGAATAAACGGGTAGTTTTTTCCCAACGTACAATATTACACCATTGATTAATTAACACCGGTAAATCCCGATAAGATTTTACCCATTTTGAATACATACTGCAGATAATCGCTTCAGATGTCGGGCGAACTGCTAATCTTTCGGTTAAATCCTCATCTCCCCCGCGCGTTACCCAGGCAACCTGCGGTGAAAAACCTTTAACATGTTCTGCTTCCTTCTGCAAGAAACTTTCCGGTATAAATAATGGGAAATAAGCGTTCTCATGACCGGTTTCTTTGAATCTTCGGTCTAGAAGCGACTGCATATTTTCCCATATTTTATAACCATACGGACGAATGACCATACAACCGCGGACCGGTGCATAATCTGCTAGTTCTGCTTTTAAAACAACTGAAGTGTACCAATCAGAAAAATTATCTTTTTTGGATGGAATTTCTTTAACAAATTCTTTTTCTTTATCGTTTGGCATAGAACTTAATTTACTCTAAAAATACAATTTGTCAAGATTATGTCTACCACAGAGTCACTAAGAACGCTGAGATACATAAATTTTCTTAGATTTTACTCTATGGTTTACTCGGGCTCAGTGATTAATTTTTATTTTGTTTAGATAAAAGAACGGCATAAATGAAATCATCTAAATCACCATTCATTACTCTCTGGATATCACCTGTTTCATGCTCGGTGCGGTGGTCCTTAACCATCTGGTAGGGAAAGAAAACATAGGAACGGATTTGATGACCCCAGGCAATATCGGTCTTTGAATCCTCAAGTTTCTGTAGTTTCTCGTCCTGTTCTTTCCTAAAGTAATTGTAAAGCCTTGCTCTTAAAATCTTCATTGCATTAACTTTATTCTGGAACTGTGACCGTTCATTCTGACACGACACGACGATACCAGATGGAATGTGCGTGATTCTGACTGCCGAAGAAACTTTATTAACATTCTGTCCGCCTGCCCCGCCTGCCCGAAATGTATCGATCTTTAAATCATTTGGGTCAATACTCACATCAACATCTTCTATTTCCGGATAAACAAATACCGCTACAAATGATGTATGCCTACGTTTGTTTGCGTCAAACGGGGAAATCCGGACCAAACGGTGAATACCAGTCTCGACTTTTAATAGACCATATGCATTCTCACCTGAAACCTCAATAACTGCATCTTTTATACCAGCTTCTTCGGCTGGTTGATAATCCAACATCCAATATTTAAAACCCTTGCGGTCAAAATATTTCAGATACATTCGAAGTAAAATCTCTGCCCAATCGCATGATTCAACACCGCCGGCACCGGGATGAATTGTCAAAATTGCTTTTTTATTATCTTCTGGTGCTAAGAAAAGACTTCTGCTTTGTAATTCTTTCAGTTCTTGCTGGATTTTAGTGATATTAGAATTGATTTCATTTTCAGCATTTTCATCTGAAGAAAAAAGTGTGGCAATCTCCGATGTATCCTTGATTTCTTTTTCTATTGTTTGGACGGAATTGATAATCTCAGACAGTTTTTGTATTTGGGTCATAACTTCGCTTGCTAGTTTTTGGTCTTGCCAGAAATCCGGTTTTTGGCTTTTTTCGGTAAGTGTCGCTAGGGTTTGCTGTTTTTTATCAATTTCAAAGAAACTCCTGTATCGATTTCAATTTAATCGATATCTCATCAATCGCTTTAGTAAAATCAGCCATTGTTATCCCTTATAATTTTTGGGGATTAATCAGGTAGTTTCTGCTGCTACTGCTTTTTTCGGTGCTGCTTTTTTCGCATAGCGTCGGCGGTACTTTTCAACACGTCCAGCGGCATCAATCATTTTTTGTTTGCCTGAGAAAAACGGGTGACATGCAGAACAAATTTCAACGTTAATTTTTGGTTTGGCCGACCGTGTTTTTACAATATTACCGCAGCTACAGGTAATAACACAATCGACATAATTAGGATGAATTTTTTCTTTCATTCCTTCTCCTTTACTCACTCATTGAATTTAAGAATTCTACGTTATTCTTAGATAGACGCATTTTATCCATGACAAATTCCATCATCTCAATTGGATTAAGCTCGGCTAGAAGTTTGCGGATAATCCAGATGCGGTTAAGTTCAAATTCGGATAGTAATAATTCTTCTTTTCTGGTGCCCGATTTTTGAAGGTCGATTGCCGGGAATAGCCTTCGGTCAGCTAATTTTCTATCAAGCACTAATTCCATATTACCGGTACCTTTGAACTCTTCAAAAATTACATCGTCCATTCTGGAACCAGTGTCAATCAGAGCGGTTGCGATAATTGTTAAACTGCCGCCTTCCTCGATATTTCTCGCGGCGCCAAAGAATTTCTTTGGTCTCTGCAGAGCATTAGAATCAAGACCACCAGATAGAGTTCGTCCAGAATGCGGCACAACTAAGTTGTGTGCACGTGAGAGTCGGGTGATACTATCTAAGAGAATTACAACATCTTTTTTGTGTTCGACTAAACGTTTGGCTTTTTCTAAGACGACATTGGCGACCTCAACATGTCGCTCTGGCACTTCATCAAAAGTTGAACTGATAACTTCAGCTTTAACCGAACGTTCCATATCAGTAACTTCTTCCGGTCGCTCATCAATTAGAAGAATCATCAATATAATTTCCGGGTGGTTTTCTGTAATACTATTAGCAATTTTCTGTAGTAAGACGGTTTTACCAGCACGCGGTGGCGAAACTATCAGACCGCGCTGTCCCTTACCGATCGGAACAAACAAATCAACCACACGCATCGAATAATCATTCTTAGCCTCTATTTCCAATCGTATTCTTTCCTGCGGATAAAGCGGCGTCAGCTCGTCAAATGGTAGCCGGTCATGGATGACGTTTAACGGGTCATTATTAACGGTTTCTATCCGCAAAAGTGCGAAGTATCGTTCACTGTTTTTGGGGGGCCGTGCTTGGCCAACAATTGTATCGCCAGTTTTCAATAGAAATTTCTTAATCTGGGATGGTGCGACATAGATATCATCCGAACTCGGCAGATAGCTGTAATCCGGTGACCGTAAAAAACCAAATCCTTCTTCCAAAACTTCTAAAACACCTTTAACCTGAACTGTAGCATCAGTCTTTTCCTTAACCTCTGATTCAAGAATCGCTAAAACTAACTCTTGCTTCTTTTTTTCACTGTAATCAGGAATGTTCAAATTTTTGGCTATTTCATAAAGCTCTGAAAGCTTTTTCTTTTTAAGTTCTTCGGCTTCCATTTTTACTCCTGTTTATTTTCTTTTTTAATGAGATACATCATTTAATGTTATAACTCATGGGATATATAATGTTAAGTATTTATGTTATATTCTAATTAAAATGTAGCATTTGTCAAGCATACAAATATATTTATTCAAATTCTTTTCTCCCTTCAAAGGCTTCGGATATAGTCGTTTCATCCGCTAAATCCAAATCACTACCAATTGGTAATCCGCGGGCAATTCTCGAAATTTTTACTTTTAAGGGTTTTATGAGTTT
>CAIPLT010000001.1 GCA_903865935.1 Caldifarciminota bacterium | reverse complement strand
GCTACGGACCCAGCTTACTGTTTCAATAGCTTACAGAAATCGCCATTATTGTCAACACCCGATAGTGCCAAATTTCTGCCTTTTTTTAGACCAAAAGAGGTAATAGTTGCCATAACCAATATAAACAATATAGGTTAAGGGTAGGGGATAATTAGACAATTTTGCTTCTTTTGAGTAATAAACTTATTTTTGATATATTTTTATACAGAATTGATGTTTGTTATATATTTTGATTTTAGTTTACATAATCTTGCACGATTTTATCATTATGACGACTTGACTTTTTTTTGTTTGTAGATAGTGTATAAAAGAGAAATAAGAATGGACAAACTAAGCAATTTTGTTTCCCAGCAGATGCAAAAATATCCAAACACAGATGATTTTATTAAGGAGCTTGAATATTTAATAGAAAAAGCGGCTTTATCCGAAGACAAAACAGGGGATGTTTTTCTGGATGTCGGAGTTGTTGTTTTAAAATTTTCTAATTTTGTGTTGGCAATTGCGCTATGGAATAAAGCCCTTAAGTATTACCTAAAACTCGGTAACAAAACAGGAGAATCTGGGTGCTATGACAATATAGGTGTTGCATATAGACATCTTGGTGAATTTAATAAGGCAATAAAATATCACAACACGGCACTAGAGATGAGTAAAACAAATGGTGATAAAGAAGAAGAGTCCAATTGCTACATTAATCTAGGTAATGTTTATAATAGTCTTGGTGAATTTAATAAGGCAATTGAATATCTCAGCACAGCATTAGAGATAAAAAAACAAATTGGTGATAAAGTAGGTATATCTAGGTGCTATACCAATATAGGTATTTCTTATTCTGGTCTTGGCGATTTTAATAAGGCAATTGAATGTTATAACCAAGCATTAGAGCAACAAAAAGAAATTGGTGGGGATGTAACAGATTGGGAACTTTACAACGATTTTGGTGTTATTTATCATGATTTTGGTAATGATGACAAGGCAATTGAATATCTCAACCAAGCATTAGAGATAGCTAAGGCGATTAAAAATAAAGCAGGAGAATCTACGTGCTATTGCAATTTAGGTAATGTTTATAACGAGAAAGGTCATTGTGATGAGGCAATTGAATATCTCAACCAAGCATTAGAGATAGCTAAGGCGATTAAAAATAAAGCAGGAGAATCTGCGTGCTATCGCAATTTAGGTAATTCTTATCATTATCTTGGTGAATTTAATAAGGCAATTGAATATCTCAACCAAGCATTAGAAATAGTTAAGGCGATTGGTAATAAAGCAGGAGAATCTGCGTGCTATTGCAATTTAGGTAATTCTTATCGATGTCTTGGTGAATTTAATAAGGCAATCGAATATTACAATAAAGCTAAAGAAATGACTAGTAATGTGATTGAAAAGAAATCGTGTTATAATAATATTGGCTGGGCATACCTCGAACAAAATCAATATGAGGAGTCTCAAAAATATTTCGAAGAGGGAATTAAAATACTAGAAACGATTAAAACTGACAAAATCTCTAAAGATCCAAAAGAAAGAAAAGAATTTTTGAAGGCACATATATCATTATTTGATGGTATGGTCATTAGTCAGATAAAAACTGGCAATAAAGAAGCAGCATTAGTATATTCGGAGATGGGAAAAGGAAAGACAATTTTTGATTTCTTTGGGTGGCAAGGGAAAAAAGAAAAAGGATTTATTCCAATACATTGGGATAGACAAAAAATACAAGTTCTTTCGAATAAGATTCAAAAAACGATTGTTTTATTACGGGTGACAGCAAAAGGAACCTATGCCTTCATCGTTACGCCCAATGGGGAGTTTAAATTCGTTGAAATAAAGGATTTTACTAGTGAGAGGTTACACGAGTTAATGTCAACAAAGAAAGCTGCTAAGTCATTCGAAGGGCTTATGTTTAGATATTTTATGTATAGATATCCAATGTTAGCAAAACAAGTCTTTATTCAAGGGGATGTTAATGAAGAAGTGTTGTATAATAGCCGTGCAAAATGGCTTAGTTCATTAGAAAATACATTGAAAGTTATATACCAAGAGTTAATAGAAAAAGTTTTTAAGGAAATTAAGCAAGGTGAAAAAATTGTAATTATTCCGAATAAGAGTCTTAATTCTCTACCGCTGCATGCTTGTTTTTATGAAAACGAGGGAGAAAGGCATTTTCTAATAGAAGATTATGAAATAACTTATGCGCCAAACTGCGATATTCTTAATTTATCCTATATGCGAGAGAATGAGAATCGAGAAAGAAATAGTCTTTTTGCGATCGGAAATCCTACACTCGGTTTAGAATTTTCAGAGTATGAGGTAAAAGCTATAAAAGAACTATTCGTTGAGAATGAATGCTATATAAATTGCGGGCGGAAAGAAAAACTGTTGGAGAAAATAGGTGATTATGGAATAATCCACCTAGCGACACATGGAGAATGGAGTATAATGTCGGCATTTAATTCAAGCCTACTTTTTGAAAACAAAGAATTCTTAACCCTTAACGAAATTTTTGAAAAGATAAAGATACCTAAAAATTGGCTAGTAGTTTTATCTGCTTGCGAAAGCGGACTAACCGATCACAGAGATGTTGCAGATGAATATATTGGGTTGCAGGCAGGATTTTTATATGCGGGAGCTCCGACGGTGATAGGTAGTTTATGGGTGGTAGATGACGCATCAACTGCTTTATTAATGAGGATGACTTATGAAAATATATTTAAAAACGGACTTTCAAAAGCGGAGGCACTGAGAAAAGCTCAGTTATGGTTAAAAAATGCAAGTGTGGAAGAAATTGAAGAAAAAAAAGAAAAAACTAGAGGTCTATTGGATTTTATTGCTTTACAAGGAAATCGTGTTAATAAGACACAGAAAATAAAACCATATAGCCATCCTTATTATTGGGCAGGATTTCAAATCTTCGGTGCCGGATAATTTGTTTGTTTTGTTAAATTATGATCGGTGGTTCCAAGGTACTCCGTTATATAAAGTGCAAAAAAAATAATAGAAACTGATTTGGTGGTATTAACAAAAATAATTAGACAATATTGCTTCTTTTGGGCAATGCATTTACTACGGCTTTATCTGGGTTGCCAAGTTGTGATTTATTTCACAAGCACGAGTTTCTTTGTAAAGTTCTGCCTTGGTGTTTCCAGCGTATAAAAGTAAATTCCTTGACCGACCGTTTTTGAGTTTTCATCTCTGCAGTTCCATGTGTAATGATACAAACCAATATCCATTTGATTATCTGCCAGAGTTTTTATAATTCTGCCAGTCACATCACGGATTTTTAGTGTAACCTTAGATGGTTCAGCAAGAGCGAAAGTCAAAGATACCGGACCATTGCTTGCTGGATTTGGTTGGGGTGAATAGAGTGTGGTTATAATAAAATTAGGTCGATTATTAGCGGAATTATCTTCATTGATATTAGATGTGGCATACATTCGAATATAGTCAAGATAAGAGTTGTTGCCATATTGGGAATATCCCAGTATGCCAATATAAACCGTGCCAGTTAATGAACCAAGAGCGACCGTGTGTTCAACCCAACCTTCGGTCGGTTCGTAGCGCCGGAATGCGGCAATCCGATGAAAATTAGTGTCATCATTCGAATATTCAATCTTGACACTGTCTGGTCCATATTGTCCTCCAGGATATGCTGGGTCATGATACATAAAAAACTTTAACGAACAGGTAGTCGGACTATTTCCTAAAACACTAGGAGGGGAGATTAAACGGGCTGAATTACCTAATGTTGCTGACCAATTAGGATAAGTTATCATGCCATTACCTTCATAAGGTGTGCAATTGGGATTAGTTCCAGTTATGACACGCTGCCAGTTGTGTGTTCCTTGAACAATCACATTCTGCCAGCCGGTTGGTGGAAATGTCGAGTCGTTAAATCCTTCAGCAACGAAGTTATGCGCTATGACGTTAATCGTTTCAGTGACCGTATCATTACCCCGCCATTCGTCATTAGCGAGTGCAGTAAAAGCCCTGATAGTATGAACACCCAAAGTCGCTAACCAAGAAAGAAATGATATGGTGGTAGTATCGCCCGGATTTAAAGCTACTGATGATACAGTCTGATAATAAATATCATCAATTGAAAAAGTGACCGGAAACGTATCAGTATTATTACCGAAATTTTTAACTATCACCTTGGGAATAATAACACCGGAAATGATTGTTCCAATCGGTTCAATGATTGAAAGTATACCGATATCATGGGCAAGGTTTGTCGGTCTAATTGTGATATTTCTTTCATAAGGAATGCAGTTTTGAGCGGTAACCGTTATTGACATAGTGCCAGCAGAATGCGGGAAAATATTGAATGAAACATTACCAGAACTATTAGTATTACTATATTGATAAATCGTTGTGTCTTGCATAATACATACCAAAGCATTGGATACAGGAAGTCCAGCTTGTCTAACATTGACTGTAAATATTTGTGGAAGAGTGTTAAGAGTTGTATCGTGAACGACAGTTAATTGTTTAGGTTTCATCGACCATAAATTCAATTCCGGGTCACCTAAAAGATTCCATTCATTGTAGCGTGTTTGGACATGCAATATTGAATCTAAAATAAATTTTGCTCTTTTTGTTGCATCACCTAACTTAAATTTATTTTCTGTAAATAATGCATCGAAAAAACCCCTCGCAACTAATCCCCGCGGTAATGAAATATTATGAGCAGATACTGTTGTGCCAAAATATGCAATCGCGCCTTTGGGGTTTTGTGCGGTGCCAGCAAGTAAAAATCGATCAGCTTGATAACCGATTGTGGTTAATGATACGGTCGCACAAGACCCAGAGATAACAACGGGTAATTTGAAACCATTGGTTAAATAACTTGGATTGACTTGGTCAAATGGTGACCACCAATTCACAACACACGATCCACGAAAAACTACATAAGTTCGTCCATCATTAATTGCATTCATAACATCAGTTGATGTATTCCCAGCTATGCTGATGAAACTGTCAGTCTGAATAAAACCATGAGAAAGCATAAGATTTCTGATATACCGGCAATCAGCTTGATAATATGCGTCAGGAGGATTATCTTCCAGAACGATTGTTGTGCCTTTCCTGAACCAAAGCGAGTCAATCAAATATGGAGTTCGTTCATATCCAAGAATTTTAGCTACCAGCATATTGCATTTGTTAACTGTTGTGCAAGGCAGTCTTCCAATACTTAATTCAATTTGATAATTTCCAGTAATATCCGCATAATAATCATCTGAGACACCGGATGTAGGAAGAACCGTGCCAAATCCTGCTAATAAAATATATTCCGGCCTGATTTCCCAATTATGGTAAGCGTTAACGATATAACTTTTGATTTGCGCTGCGGTATTTCCGGTTACGGAAAGTGGAACAATCTTTGCTAATACACCCTTTTTAGTCTTCCAATCAGCTAATGGTTGGAGTGCTTGAACAAAGCTGTCAGGTGCGATTATAAGATACTTTGCACCATTGGCTAAGATTCCTGATACACAGAGGAGTGTAAGTATAATGAAAACAAGTCTTTTCATAAAACATCTCCTCGCGTCTAATATATTAAACGCCTTGATTAAATATGAGCCGAATTTAGATCATTGTCAAGGGCTTTATGCACAATGATTATGCAGATTCTTAACTTATTGAGAAGTTAGGTATTAGCTAATAAAGCATTCAAACTACCACGATTTGACGATTTCGAATACATGTGGATTTACTAACACCATTATAGAGGTTCGAATGTCGTCCCATCTGGGGAGTTATTCTTTTATAATCTAAGTCAGAAATATCATTCGCTTTGATTTTCTATCTTGTCACAACTAGTTTTTCTTTTACCATCTCATCCCCTACTTGCACAAAATAGACCCCAGGCTTTATTCCTTTTAGCGAAACTCTCATTTCAGCAATCTTGTCATTGTGAGCCGAATGCGAATCAATCTCCTTAACTAGTTTTCCCGACACATCAAACATTTTCAGCGATTGGCTTTTAATAGATGACGGAATACGGACCATGAAAAACGCCTTGGCTGGATTAGGGTATAGTTCAATCATTGTGCATGTAGCATCAAGCGTTGTGTGTTCTTCTATTCCCATCATATCCCTAATCACTGAGATACTGGAACTGCCACCATTTGCCACATAGGTCCTATTCTGAGCAGAATTCCAGCAAAGAGCAACAGGTTCATCGCCCACTGGTATTGTTCGCACTGCATTATTTACACCATCTATCACAATGACAGCGGCGCAATCACCAATAGCACAATAAACTTTATTGTTGCTTGAATTCCAGTAAAGAGAATGAGGACTTTGATCACTATCTCCGGTCGCAATCGTTGCTATGACCGAATTTGTTACACCATCAATAATTGATACATCATTATACCAATAGTTTGCACAATATACTTTGTTGTTGGTAGAATTCCAACAAAGATCTTGAGGATAACTTCCGACTGGAACCGTGGATATAACTGAATTTGTTGTCCCATCAATTATTGTCACTGAATTGCTATTGCGATTAGCACAATAAACCTTGTTATTAATAGAGTTCCAGCAAAGAGCATAAGGAAGAGCAAGCCTTCCAACGGAAATCGTGGTTATGACTGAGTTTGTTGTGCCATCAAT
The DNA here is from genome assembly GCA_903865935.1 of Caldifarciminota bacterium. Classification (GTDB taxonomy): domain Bacteria; phylum Hydrothermota; class Tepidihabitantia; order Tepidihabitantales; family CAIPLT01; genus CAIPLT01. Next base: position 14,373 of record CAIPLT010000001.1, on the reverse strand, counting down.
AATTGCTACTTTACCAAAATAATTGGGGGAGGCTCCTTGAGTAGCGCAATAGACCTTGTTGTTGGTTGAATTCCAAACCAAAGCCCAAGGTTCATCTCCGACTGAAACCGTTGTAATCACCGCATTTGTTGTGCCATCAATGATTGTTACATCACCACTATAATAAGTAGCGCAATAGATCTTGTTGTCGGTTGAATTCCAGCAAAGAGCACTAGGAGCGCTACAAGGATCACTCCCGACCATAACCGTGGTTATGACTGAATTTGTTACGCCATCAATGATGGTCACTGTGTTACGTCCCCAATTAGCGCAATAGATCTTGTTGTTAGTGGAGTTCCAGCAAAGAGCCTGGGGTTCACTTCCGGCTGAAACCGTTGTAATCACCGCATTAGTTGCACCATCGATGATAGTCACTGTGTTATTACCATTAGCACAATAAACCTTGTTGTTAGTAGAATTCCACACTAAAGCACCAGGAGAACAATATTCGACTGGGATGGTTGTAGTCAAAGTGTTAGTTTCACCGTCAATCACAATCACAGTGCCACTACTTCCATTTGCGCAATAGACCTTATTATTAGTCGGATTATAAACTAAAGCCCAAGGATATTCTCCTACACTAACTGTTGTAATCACACTATTGGACCCACCATCAATCACAATCACAGTGCCACTACTTCCATTTGCGCAATAGACCTTATTATTGGTCGGATTATAAACTAAAGCCGAAGGGCATTCTCCTACACTAACTGTTGTAATCACACTATTGGACTCACCATCAATCACGGTTACATTATTGCTATTATCATTGGCGCAATAGACCTTGTCGTTAGCGGAGTTCCAACAAAGAGCCTGAGGTTCACTTCCGGCTGAAACCGTTGTAATCACCGTATTGGTTGCACCATCAATCACCGTTACATTGCTACTACCGGGATTAGCGCAATAGACCTTGTTGTTTTGTGAGTTCCAGATCAAGGCACAAGGACCACTTCCAACCGCAATCGTGGTTATGACTGAATTTGTTACACCATCAATGATTGATACATCGTTACTAATATTATTTGCACAGTAGACCTTGTTGTTTTGAGAATTCCAAACCAATGCACAAGGTCCATCTCCAACTTCACACGTTGTAATCACCGCATTGGTTGCACCATCAATAACTGTTACCTCCCACCTATTAGCGCAATAGACTTTGTTATTGGCTGAGTTCCAAACTAATGCACAAGGATTAGCCTCAACTGTATCAGTAGTTATAACTAAGTTTGTAACGCCATCAATAATTGTCACAGTGTTACTCTCATAATTTGCACAATAGACCTTATTGTTTGTCGAATTCCAGCAAAGAGCCGCAACATTGCTTCCTGTAGGTATTCTGGCAATCTTCTCATTAGTTGTTCCATCAATCACAATCACAGAATCGCCTTCTACACCGCCAACATAGATTTTGTTATTCGTTGCATTATAGGTAAAGGTTTGAGGTTCTGATATGCCACAGAGTGAATCCGGGACATAGATTGTTGTTTCAAGCCATTGAGCAGACGCAGTTGTGAGTAGTAATAATAAGTAGAGAGTAATAAAGAGTAAAAATATTATTTTAAACTTTTTCGTAATAACTCCTTATTGGGTTATAACCAATTTTTTAGTTTCTGGCTCATTATTCAGTTGTAAGAAATAAATTCCCGGACTTATTCCTTTCAACGTAACTCTCATTTCTCGAACTCCAAAACTCTCCAACTCCTTAACTAGTTTTCCCGATACATCAAACATTTTAAGCGTTTGGTTTTTAATGGATGACGGGATACGGACAACGAAGAACGACTTTGCTGGATTGGGATAGAAACTAAAGCCACTGTGAGCTGAAGGCGTGGCAATCCACGATTCTTCTTCTATTCCCAAATTCGCAATATGCCAAGTATTTCCGCCATCGTGCGTATAAAGAACGTAGCTGTCACCGGCAACAAGCCCATGTAATGTATCACTGAAATCAACATCATAGAGGGTTGTATTGACATTGCTTGTTTGCATTGACCAAGTATTACCGCCATTAGAAGAATAAATGATTGTTCCGTTGTGACCAACTGCCCATGCGTGATTGCCGACAAATTTTAGCGAACGTAAATATTTTGCTTGTGCAGGAATTGTTACATTTTGCCAGGTGTTTCCTCCGTCAAAAGTTTTCATTACAACTGCAGACATTGTCCTATCATTTCCGCCAACAGCAAAACCATTTAAAGAATCTAACATTTTAATATCAAAGAAATCATAGATTGTATCTCTTAATAACAGTTGCCAATTTAGACCGCCGTCGGTTGATTTAGCAATATAACCTTGACCGTTTGTAAATAATGTTTCTTGAAGCCATCCGTCATAATAGGGTATGCGACCTACACAAAACCAACCGCGTAAACTATCTACGAAAGAGATACCCCATATATCTACTGTATCTTGAGGAAATTGCGGATAAGGCAGACATATTTGTTCCCATGACCCATTTAATCCCCCATGCCTTGTTCGTCCAAGGACTGCAAGCCCACACCCAGCCCAACCACAACTATCATCAATAAAAAAAATACGGCAAGTCCACTTGGATAGACCCATAACTTGAGTTGTCCAAGTATTTCCCCCATTATCAGAATGCAAAACAAATCCTAAGTTATTTATAATCCATCCTTTTTGTTCATTAAGAAAGAAAACATCCATAAAATATTGTGATGTAAGAAAGCTCTGATTAATCCAAGTCAATCCACAGTCTGGTGTATAGTAAACACACCCCGTATCGCTTGTTACAACCCATCCATTGAGTGTATTTGGTGCCATTGCCGCCCCGTGAAAAGTATGTGCCAAAGCGATTGTGCAAAAGAGAAATAGTAAAAACACAAGCCTTTTCATAAAACATCTCCCTGCGTCCAATATAGAAACGCCTTGATTAAATATGAGCTGAATTTATATCATTGTCAAGGGTTTTATTCATAATGATTATAAAGATTCTTAACTTATTGAGAAACGACATGTTAGATAATAAAGCAGTTGCAGGATATATTTACCCTTGAAATTAATTAGTTTATATTGTCATTGTGTTAATTGTAGGTATTTAGCTGTTCTGTTTCAGCACATATTAGACAAATTGGTTAAAATCTAACTTGCACTTTTAGGATTGTTTGTAGTTTGGGACTGAACGGGCATGTCGTATTTTTATCAGACATAAATTGATCAATTGTATAGAGTTACTTAGCTATAAATGACGTGTTGACATTGGAATAATTCACTTCTAAACTTCTTTATGCGGATCGAAATAACAGAAAAGATTGCGGTATATCTTTGCGGGCAGGCAGAGGCAGGTTATGAAATGGCATATAAACAGGAAAGAATCGGGTTTTTGTTCGGAACAAAAGGAAAGAGTGCGATTAAAATAACCAAAGCAGTTGCTTATAAGGGCGGAACAAAAAAGCGGACCAATGTTGATGTTTATGCCGATAGTTTTGATAAAAGGGGTGAAATACTTGCTACACAACTCAGGAAAAAATGGATTGGTGCATATCATACGCATGTCGAAATAGACGACGATATTCCAGTCGGCATATCGGAAGATGACATTGATGCATTTGAGGAAGGGGAATCAGTTGTTGAATTAATCGTTTCGATTTGGGTAACCGATAATGCCAGCCGTCTGAAACAGGGCAAGAAAAGACTCTTGGCAATTAAAAGATTTAGCGATACAAACTACCGGCTTTCAATATCCGGTTATGTAATGACTAAAAGAGGACCAAGACTTGTTAGATTGATAAAAGTCTAATATATAATTATTGATTGACCTTGTTCCTGTTTAAACATTAAAACAACATATTATTTACAATCTATCGTATGCAAATTTTATTATAATTTTTGCATTTGTTAAATCATCAATATTACAAATTTTGAAGTATGGCAAACCAAAACTTGATGATTTCTCACCAGGAACATATCCACTAATCTTATTAATATTTTCCGGATATTTGTATTGTAATGATTCTTTTCTGACATGTATTGTCCATCCGACATATTTATGTCGTTTTATCCAACACAATGTCAGTGGCCTTCCAGTTCGATTGGATATTGAAGAAAAAGTTAATCTCTGTTGTTGCTGTTCTTCTGGTATGTTAGGTTCGAGTGAACGAACATATTTTAAGAAATCATCATAAATTTCTTCTCTCGAATATTTCATTGCATTACTCCGTTCTTGCACTATTGGAACCTTATAATTATTGATAACATTTTGCTTAGTTAGATTTGAAAATTGTTTTATATCACCAATCATCTTTCCTTCTCTAAATGATTGTAAAATTAGATTTTGATTCTGAGTATCTAGATTATTAAAAAAATTGGGATGATCGGTAATCAAACCATTTTTTATACCTTGGGCAACACCAAGAATATGAAATGTTCTATCATACGCTAAATGACTAAGCTTTAGATAAGTGGTCCAGTCAAATATAGCTAACCCCGGTTTTTTATTAAATCCGATGTTATAAATAACGTAAAACCAATATTTTTTTCTAATTTCATCTGTTAATTTTTTGTATGTCCCGCCAACACGACAGCTTGTGGGGCGAGTGTTCTTCATACCTTTGGCTTCAATAAAATATTCTGCGTTGTCTTTAATGCTTGTTATGTTATCCGTTTCTATTTTTGGCACTACTGCAATATCATAAATATGACCAGTTTTAAAAATATATACTGTTCCATTACCGTTAATTAAATAATTATCAGCATATTGTGCAGCATAATATAAACCAGCTAATTCTGTAAACACTTTCTTAGTATTTACAAAATTGCGCATGCCCTGAAATATTATCATTTTACTTCTCCTTTTTTTCGATACATGAAAATGACTTAACTAATTTACTTTTCTTTATCATAGATTCATAACTTTACCCTTAACCCCTTGTTTGTCAAGTCGTAACTTCAAAAGAAGTTATGATTACCCACGCGCCAATTTCATGGGTGCGGGACAAGCACAGATTAAAAATTCATAGAAATTGACTGGAGATTCTTCGGCTTTGCCTTATAATGACAAGTATTTGACAGGATTAACCGGATTTTTTCTCTGCGACCTCTGCGTTCTCTGCGGTTAAATTTTATTCTTTTTCCATATTGACATTAATTATTTTATGAGTATATTTCTGTTTAGAAATGGAGGCGGTATGAGAAGATTTTGTGCAATATGTTTTGTAATGCTATTTTGTGTTATTGCGCTGGCGGAAACACCCAATGACTCAAATCCACTTTTTCTTATACGAAAGCATTTTCAATATGGCTATATTGACAATACCGGAAAAGTCGTTATCAATCCAATATATGATGTCGCCAAGAATTTTTCCGAAGGTCGGGCAAGAGTAGAAAGTAAAAGAAAATGGGGTTACATTGATAAGACGGGAAAGATTATCATTGAGACGCAATATGATGATGCCGGGGATTTTTCCGAAGGGCTGGCAAAAGTAAAAATTGACGGCAAATATGGTTTTATTGATAAGACCGGTAAAATAATTATCAATCCTCAATTTAATCGCGCTAAGAATTTTTCTGAAGGTCTGGCATGGGTAGAGACAAATGGAGAATACGGTTGTATTAATAGGATGGGTAAATATATCTTTAAACCGAAATATGACGAAGTCGACAGTTTTTCCGAAGGTCTGGCAAGTGTAAAAATTGGCGAAAAATGGAGATACATAGATAAAACTGGAAAGATTGTTATCGACTCGCAATTTGACTGGGCGGGAGATTTTTCTGAAGGTCGGGCGTGGATAAATATCGGAGGTTGGATAAGCGGCAAATATGGTTATATTAATAAGACGGGAAAGATTGTTATCAACCCACAATATGATAATGCCGGATATTTTTCTGAAGGTCTGGTAAATGTAGAAATTGGTGGTGTATCTGGTTTTATTGATACGGCTGGTAAAATCATTATTAATCCGCAATTTGATTGGGCCGGGGAATTTTCCGAAGGTCTGGCAAAGGTAAAAATTAATACTAAATGGAGATTTATTGACAAGACCGGACAGATTGTAATCAAAGCGCAATTTGATGAAGTGGAATCGTTTATCCATGGTCTGGCACAAGTAAAAATTGGTGATAAATACGGATACATCGATAAAACAGGTAAATATATCTGGGAGCCGACAAAGTAAATCATGTTCTGTTTCAGCACATATTAGACAAATTGGTTAAAATCTAACTTGCACTTTTAGATTTGTTTGTAGTTTGGGGCTGAACGGGCATTAAAGCAGGCGATAATTAGACAAGCTTGCTTCTTTTGAGTAATTAATAGGGGATAAGAAATTAGCAAATGTAGGGCAATCATTCGCTTTGAGTTTCTATCTTGTTACAACCAATTTCTCCTTTACCATCTTATCCCCGACTTTTACAAAATAAATCCAATTTTTTTAAAGAATGTCTTCCCTTGACATTGATACACTTAATCATTATATTTCTGAATGCTAATTGGTTACAAAGGGGGCAATATGCGGATTATATTAATCGTAGTATTATGTCTGATATGTTCAATGGTATTTGGACAGGGTGTTTCCTATAGGATAGAAGCAATGGGCTCGGATATGGTAGGAATTATAACTGACCATGAAACCGATGTATTACGCAATCCCGCTCATATATTTGATGGTGATTTTATAAGAGTGCAGAGGGAAATATTGCAATTAGATTATATCGCGAGAAATGTTTATAGCGTATTGGATATGCCAAATTATTCTATTTTCATGATAAAACATTCTTTCGGTATTTTGGCAGAAGGTGGCGGTAAATATAATAGCGGTCATAGTTATAGTTATAAGACAACGATTGGTGATTATATAGTTTCAGGTAGATTATTGAAAGGATTTCAGATATCTTCTACGCCTATTGGACTTGATGCTGGTGGCGAGATAAAAAAGACAAAACAATTTCTTTATGGTTATGATACATGTGTTCGCTATCAAGAAATTGACCATCTGAAAATCGGCGGAATATTTGGCGAAAGGAAACAACATGAAATAATATTGTCAGGAAATATTACAAGAATGAATTTTCGATATATTATTTATAGTAACATAACACGCACCTCTTTTTTACAGATACTACCAAGGATATCTTACTCATATATTACTGAAGCAGAAAAGAACAAAAAACGTTTTCATCTACTTGTCGATTTAGGTTCACCAAACTCATTTGATGAGATGTATCCATTAACAGAATTTGTTGGCACCGGTTCGATTGCTGATGCTTATCTTGTAGGAAGAATTTCAGCGGGATGGGAACATTATATTTATCCTAAAACACTTATTGCCTATGGAGTAGTTTATAAAACTAATGTTCTTTTTGCCAATCATTATAATATTAATGTAAATGATTTGGTATTACCATTAAGTATTGAGTATCAACCAACAAAATATCTCTACTTACGCGTAGGAACATCTTCGACAGCAACATTGACATTTAATAAGTATCAGACCGGATGGGATAAAGATTTTCAGAGTGCATTTTCATATTCATCAGGTGTTGGAATAAGGACAAAGAAATTTTCAATGGATTTTGTAATTCCAGCGTTCAGTATTTTTTATCCTGGAGATTGGAAAATCCGTGCGTGTTTTGATATGTAACATGATTTTAAGAACTTAAGGTCTTATAATGTCAGTTGGAATTGTCGGGATGATGTTGGTCAAACAGTAGTAAAAGGAGTTTATTTTTACACTTTGGAATCACCGAAATACAAGTTTTGTAAGAAGCTGGTTTTAATACAAAACTGATTAAGGAATTACTAAATAATTATTCTGTTTCAGGACATATTGGACAAATTGGTTAAAATCTGACTTGCACTATTAAGTCGTTTGTAGTTTGGAACTGAATAGGCAGGAATTAATCGAAGCAGCGTCTATAAAGCGCACCGTTTAAGATATGGTTTGTTTTGTGACCAATTTGTGACCGAAACAGTGTAAATGCTGTAAGTCCTGTAAATCCTGTAAAAGGCTCAACGCCTTGATTCACAGGACATTGAGCCTAAGTTACAGAATAACAAAACGTTGGGAAAAGTGGTCTTTTAAGATTATGAGTCAGCTGCTCTAACCAACTGAGCTACGAACCCATCTTAGTGTTTCAATATCTTACAGAAATCGCCATTTTTGTCAATACCCGATTCTGCCATATTTCTGCCTTTTTTAATACACTTTTACACAATAAATTCACTACGTTGTGTAAATGCTCTTGTGAAAGATGCGGATCTTACTTGAAGGGCTTAAGCGGGTGGTTGACAAAGCGGTTACGTCTTATGCGGCCATGCCCCATATCGCTCTAGACAACGTGAGTCCCCGGGATGTTTATACGGGTAGGAGGGAAGCGATCCTACATAAGCGGGCGGATAAAAAAAGATTGACTTTAGAGCGCAGGAAACTATATAATATGCGCGGAGAAAATAATGCGGGACAACCTTATGGAGTGCAAAGTGCTAAATGACCAATTTGTCCAATATCACCTGAAACACGACACACGATTAACTTCTTCATGGTTGGATTATAAAACAGTTAGTTGGGTTGTCAAGGAGAAGAGATATAGGTGGCGAACACAGCGAGTAACGTTTAGAGAAAGGACTGGAAATAAATTGGACTAAAGTTTTCCTTGACAAAGATTTACATTTTTATTAAAGTCAGGTGGAGTTGTAGATGATAGATAGAAAGAAATGGGCCTGTGGTTTTTTTCTAATTATTTCACTCGCACTTGTTTCGTTATCCAGTCTTTGTAAGAAACCAAATGACGATAATCTTGAACCAACTAATGTATCAAATAATAGCGGAAATTCAGAAAATCCTTCTATCGCAGTAGATTCGAAGAATACTGTACATTTGGTTTGGAATGATGATACACCGGGAAACGAAGAAATATTTTATGCTTACAAACCCGCCAATGGTAACTGGTCAACGCCGATTAATATTTCAAATAATACTCATGAATCTCGTTTCCCATGTATTGCAGTCGATAATAAAGATGTTATTCATTTAGTGTGGCAGGATAACTCACCCGATGGGTATTGGCGAATTTTCTATTCACAAAAGACAGAAGGAGGTAATTGGTCGGTTCCCGAAACGATCACCGGAAATTATATGTATGTACGACCAAAAATCGCAATTGATGATAGTTGCAATGTTCATCTTATATGGGAATATGGCGGATACTATTCGGGTATTCGTTATGCCATGAGAACACTTATGGGAACTTGGACCCCTCAATTAACTGTTATCGAACCAATTGGAATTATGGACCCATCTATCGCCGTAGACAACCAAAGCAATGTTCATCTCACTTGGTACAAATTTGATTATGACAGCGCAACAAGTGATATTTTCTATTCAATGAAAACAGAAAATGGCAATTGGTCGCAACCCGAAAATATCTCAAATACTGGACAAGCCTTAGGAACGAATTCAATTGTAGCAGACAATCAAAGAAACATCCATTGTGTATGGGGAGATATGTCATTACCTTATCTTACACCACGAACCTTTTATCGCGAAAAAAGACCAGACGGAACATGGACAAATCCAGTTACTCCATCAACACTTCGCAAAGTTTGGTTTACAAGCGAACTAGCAGTTGGTCCCCAGAACGAGTTATATCTTGCTGGAGGAGACAGTGTAAGGTTCTTATATATTGTTAAACCTCAAGATCAAGTGTTTTCTGACACAAATCTTGTGGGAGTTGTAAATAAAATTTTTGCTCTGTGGAAGTTAGTTTGTGATAACAATGGGACCCTGCATTTAACATGGGAACGAGATGAAGAAATTTTTTGGATTAGTTATAATCCTAATCCAAGGAGTAAAAAATGACTAAAATAATGTATGGTATTATAATCATAATTTGTATTGGCAGTTCACTCTCATATGCGCATGATATTGGAATGCACGTCTATATCGGTTCACAAACCTTTGGTCTCTGGCAAAATTACGACTCAGCTTTTTATAATGCTTTAATGCTACCGGATACTTCTATAACAGGATTTGAAGTTCGCAAATTTTATGACATTGGTCTAACCTTACCCGACCTTCTTCGCAACGATAATGTTCTGTTTCAGCACATATTGGACAAACTAGCCAAAATTGACTTTACACTTTTAGGGTTGTGCTCAGACTAAAAACGGGTATAATGTCATACCCAAAGGAGCAAAAATGGATAGCACAACTCAAATCCAAAATGAAGCAAAAACCGATGGACAACCGGGCGGCGCAGCAAAACTGATACGCCAGGTCCGGCAAGCCACCAAACGCAGACTCAGCACCGAGGATAAAATCCGGATCGTGCTTGAAGGGTTCCGTAAGGAAATAGCGGTAACAGACTTGTGCCGCCGGGAAAGAATCTCATCGGCGGTATACTATGCCTGGTTAAAGCAGTTTATGGAGGCGGGCAAGGCTCAGCTACGGCACGATACCATGCGCGGCGCCACCAACGATGAGGTGGCGCAGCTCAAAGAGGAAAATACCCAGTTAAGGGAGTTGGTCGGTACAGAGGCTTTAGAGCTGTCCCTGCTTAAAAAAAGGCTCTTGCTGTGAAGCCGGGCTGGCATCGACAGTTAGCCTTAGGCTCAAAGATCGAGTTATTAAGGGATCTGGCGCGTTTCAAAGGCAGACGTTTTATGAAGCTACATGAGCTAGGTATTCCGACCTCGACCTATTATGGCTGGCAGCGCCGCTATCAATCGGAAGGCGGCGATGGTTTGGCAAGTAGGAAGCGGACCACCGGCATATATCTGGAACCGGCTAAGCACCCCAGAACGGGAGCGGGTATTGGCAATTGCCCGCAACAATCCGGAGTTAAGCTGCCGGTTGTTAGCAGTGAAGATTACTGATGAAGAGGCTTTCAGCATATCCCCGAGCACCGTGTACCGGTTATTGAAACAAGCGGGTTTGGTCGCTCCCAAACCCCTGAGTGATATGCCGGCGGCAAAAGCATGGCAGCATAAGACCAAACGGGTGGATGAGATCTGGCAGTGCGATGCGACACATTACTTTGTGGTTGGCTGGGGCTTTTATAAGCAGATCACGGTCCAGGACGACTTTTCGCGGAATCCCTTAGCCTGGGACATTAAGCCTGATGAGACTGCCTTCAGCATCAGCGATGTGATGGAAAAGGCGATTGAGCAGGCTAAAGCGCAGAATCACCTGAAAGACGGTCAAAAGCCCATGCTTTTATCTGATAATGGCGCGGGATTTACATCCAAGATCCTGGCCGGGTATTTGGCAAGCCATGGTATCAGGCACATTTTTGGCAAGCCTTATCATCCCCAGACCCAGGGCAAGATTGAGCGGTTTCAGCGGAGTATCAAGGAGCGGGTTTGTCTTTTGGTATACTGCTCGCCGGAAGAGCTTGGGCGGGCGGTTGACGAAGCGGTTACGTCTTATGCGGCCATGCCTCATACCGCTCTAGACAACGTCAGTCCCCAGGATGTTTATGCGGGTAAAGGGGAAGATATTTTGATGAGGCGGGCTGAGAAAAAAAGATTGACTTTGGCGTGCAGGAAACTATATAATATGCGCGGAGAAAATAATGCGGGACAACCTTAGGGAGTGCAAAGTGCTAAATGACCAATTTGTACAACATCGCCTGAAACACAACACTATTTACGGTTTATCAGGCATAATTATAAAAACACTTAAACACGAAACTCAAAAATCTGGTTATTATCAAAATAACTTTGATTTACGAGGCTTACGATTAACAAGTGGTATTTACTATCTCGGTCTCCAATTAGAACATGAGAATATATTTAAGAAATTAGTCATTATAAGATAAAAAATAATGGTCGCCACCGACCGTATAATATACATAGTAACGAAAATGAATAGAAGTTTTGTATTGATTTTATCTTTCGGCATTTTATTAAATCTATTTGCCGAGAATTGGCAAATACAACCGCTTGATAGCGCAGGGGGATTCATCAACGACGCTTCAATTGTACTGGATACTCAAGACCGCCCTCATATTATATATCCATGGGCTCGGCAGTTAGGTGCAAATCTAGAAGAGTTTTGGGTTAAATATGCTAAATGGAATGGTCAAGCATGGGAATTTCAAGCAGTTGATACAATAGTTGCTGATGGTGGACCAATATTTTTTTCAACAAAATTATGTTTAGACAATCAAAACCATGCTCATACTGCATATCTTATAAGGAATTACAATCCACAAACCGGACGTAATTGGATTAAAATTATATATACTTACTGGAATGGAACATCATGGCAAAAATCCATAATTGATAGTTTAAATGTAACTAATGACTATGTTGGTGCATATATAGACCAACGAAATTTAGACTTAGCCCTAAATCATTATAATATTCCTTATTTGAGTTATCCATATATAAATCTTTTTGACTCAACATGGCAGGTGCGGTGTGCATATAAAGAGTCTGATACTTGGATAATTAAGACCGTCTGGCAACAACCGTTGACTTTACAGACTTACCGAACAAGGATTGCCATTGATACTGCTGATGTTCCATATATTACCTTTGATGTGAATAGAAACAATCAACCGCCGAGTTTGATACTTTGTGCTCGTTTTGCCGGCGATACTTGGACAATTGAAACGGTTGATAGTTTTCCAACATCATTAGCGTTTGTTTATTCCTTAAAGATCGATGGTATTAATCGTCTTCATCTACTTTTCGACTGCGATTTTTATGTCTTTTACGCTTTGAAGCAAGGGAATGAGTGGAATATTGAATTTATTGGCAGTTCGGATGAAAATGAAAATCATGGCGACCTTGCATTATATCAAAACGAGCCTTATATTGTTTTCAGCTCGCCAATGACACATGTCTCCTATTTTTATAAAGATACGGCATGGCATCATGAGATAATAGATTCCGAATATCCAGGGCTTTATCCTTCAATAGCAATAGACCATCAAGGCAACAAACACGTAAGTTATGTTCGTTTCGGTTATCCGTGCTATCTCTGTTACGCTCGAAGAATTGCGCCTGGAATAGAAGAAAATGAGATTGCTGTCTTGCCAAGGCAGACAAGCAACGACTTCGTCGTTTATCCGAATCCAGCAAGAACATTCTTTACTATCCGTTTACCGCAGACCGCAAACCGCTCACTGATAAAGATATTTGATGTGACGGGGAAAGTAGTGAAGGAATTGAGGAGTTTGGGGAATAGAGAGTTAATGTTTACACTTAAAGGAATAAAACCGGGAATTTATTTTATTCAGGTGGACAAATACACAAAAAAGATAATAGTGACCAAATAATTTAATTTTTCACCCATTGATTATTTTCCGATATTATTTTATGAAAATCCTAACATTTAGACATTTGCAGCATGCCCGTCAACTTATATAGTCAATATAACATAAAATTGAGCGAAATTTTTATCTAACGCTATATGTTCCATATTGCTAATTCAAAATTCTGTTAAGGGTAGGGTAGAATGAGGCTGTGCATAAATCAAGAAAAATCGTTCTTAGTCTCTTAAAATTCGATGCTTTTATGAAAAAACCACAAGCCTAGTTTCCCTTGGTTGGCTATGCCCCAGGTTAACTAATTTAGCATGCCGGTTATCTTTACTCATTTCATCATCGCTGCTCTCACTCTCTTCGCCTCATCACAATCACCCCGCTCACGTTGTCAATTGCATGTACCTCGTCATATTATAGGCTAAACAAATAAAGGTCCGCTCACAACCCACTTTCACAAGTCCCCGCAACTTAAACCGCCGTAATCTTAACCGCCCCTTGATAAAACTTATAATACGCTCCACGGTCGAGCTCCGCCTGCTCAATAATTCCTTGCCTTCCCCGCTATTTGCCCGTCGCTTTACTGCTTCGGTCGCCTCGTTTTTCGATCCGGTGTTTATTGGCATGATCAGTTTCTTTACTCCAAGTGTTTCGGCTTCCATGATATTCTTATCTTTATAATATCCGCCGTCCGTAACATAGGCGCCTTTAATCTCCGTAACCGCTAAATTGCTCTTTACTTCCTCAATTGTTCTGATTCAGCACATATTAGACAAATTGGTTAAAATCTAACTTGCAATTAAATTCAAGCAGAAAAGGTAATTTATGTAACCAATCCGCAAATTGTGCCAAATTCGTGCCATTTTCTCACCAAAACAGGTCGTAATAGCCGTAATCACCGTAAACAATATAAACGGTCTAACGCTTAGGTTTATAAGCATTTGTCCCTAAATTACTATATGTGTGATACTTAGAAAAACTGCCCTGAAAGGATTATGAGTCAGCTGCTCTAACCAACTGAGCTACGGACCCGCGCTTCTATTTCAATATGTTACAGAAATTGTCATTTTTGTCAACTACCGAGTGTGCCATATTTGTGCCATTTTTAAG